>NZ_JBOZBG010000005.1:0-109652 GCF_051264595.1 Actinotignum urematis
CACGCCGCTGCGGCCACGGGGGCCGCAGCTTCACCGGGCCACGCGCCGGCGTGGCGGTGCTACATGGTATTGACTACGAGCCCGATATGGGTATAGAAGTTCATGGCACCGAAGAGCATGAAGATGACCCCGCTGATGACCAGGCACCAGTAGGCGGCGCTCACCACGCCGCCGCGCACCTGCCCGCTGGCATCCGGGCGCACCGCGGCGAAGAAAAGAATCGCACCCACACCGGCCAGGCCAAAGACCGCGGAGAGAGCAATCGACTCGAGCCAGGGGTAGGCAGCGAAGGACCCGGAAATCGGCTCCTGGGGAGGGGCGGCGAAGAACTGGTAGACCATCCCGGCGCACATAATCGCCAGCAGCGCCAAGCCCATCGCCAGCGCAAAAATGGAGACCGGGCGGGCAATCCGCGCGAACGTGCGGAAAGGCGAGCTGGATGCGAGGATGCGATCCCCGCGCTTCCACAGGATGAAACTCGCCGCGAGCAGGAGCACGCCGAAGCCGAGGCAGGTTTCCCCGAAGATAATATTGTCGAAGGGGAAGCCGCCGGCGGCCAGCGGCCAGGTGAGGCACATGTGCAGGCCGGTCAGCGTCTGGATCAGGCCGGTCACGAAGAAGCCGAGGGTGTAGCCGTCCAGGCTCACGGCCTTATCGGCATCCGCGCCGGCTACGTGCACGGATGCTGCGGCGCCAGCTCCCGTAGTGCCAGCTGCGCCCGCGGCATCGCCAGCTCCCACCGCTCCCGCTGGAACCGCGCTGCGCAAGTGCACCAGCAGCCGGCCAACCAAGATCAGGCCCACCCCGGCCGCGATGGCCATAATGGTGTTGTAGGTGGGCATCGACGCCCAATCAATCATTCCCGGGGCGCTTTCCCCGGTGAAGAAATCTCCCACGTTCACCACTCCTTTCTCAATTTAGGACTAATGTCCCCATGATAGCCGGGTTTGCCCGGCACAGTGGGCCACAACACAGTAAGCTAGGCTTATGACTCACTACCGCGTGCATAACCCCAATACCGGCGAGGTGGAAGAATGCTTCCCCTCCCTGCCCGCCGCCGCGATCCCGGGCGTGATCAGCGCTTCCTGGGATGCCTTCACCAGCTGGCGCGATACCCCGATGGCCACCCGCGCCGCGGTCCTGCACCGCTTCGGGGAGCTCATCACGGAGCGTTCGGCGGAGCTCGCCGATATTATCGGGCGGGAAATGGGCAAACCGGTGCGCGATGGCGTCGCCGAGCTCGCCGTCGTCAGCCAGCACGCCCACTGGTTCGCCGATAACGCGCCGCGCTACCTGGAACCCACCGCGCTGGATGCCGGGGATGGCATCCCCACCTACGTGCTCCACCAGCCGCTGGGCGTGCTGCTGGGCATCATGCCCTGGAACTTCCCCTATTCCCAGATTGCCCGCTTCGCGCTGCCCCAGCTCATGGTCGGCAATACGATTCTCATGAAACAAGCGGAGATCTGCCCGCGTTCCTCGGCTGCGTTCGAGGCGCTGCTGCGCGAAGCCGGCCTGCCTGCCGGGGTGTACCAGAATATCTACCTGGATATTGCGGATACGGAGAAAGTCCTCGCGGACCCGCGCGTCAAAGGAGTATCGCTGACCGGTTCGGAGCGGGCGGGATCCTCGGTTGCGCAGCTGGCCGGGAAGTACACGAAACGTTCCCTCCTGGAGCTGGGCGGCAATGATGCCATGGTGGTGCTGGACGCCGCCGATATCGCCGCGGTAGCCCGCGCGGCGGTGCGCACGCGCGTGTTCAACGCCGGGCAGGTCTGCACCTCGAATAAGCGCATTATCGTGCTGGATAGTGTTTTCGAGGAATTCCTCGCGGCGGCCCGCGCGGAGATCGCGAGCATCGTGGTGGGTCCCTATGATGACCCGGCCACGGATATGGGGCCGCTGTCCTCGATTGCGGCGAGGGACGAGGTGGTGCGGCGGGTGGCGAGCGCCGTCGCCGCTGGAGCGCACCGCCATTACGGAGGTCACAAAATTGACCGGCCGGGCGCCTTTATGACCCCGGCCTTGCTCACCGATATTCCCACGGACCACGATATCGCTCGCAACGAATTATTCGGGCCGGTGGTGGCGCTCTACCGGGCGGCGGATGAGGAAGCAGCCCTCGAGCTGGCCAATAGCACCGCCTACGGTTTGCAGTCCTCGGTGTGGAGCCAGGATCTGGAGAAGGCGCAGCGTTTCGCGGCGCGTTTGGCGGCCGGGATGACCATTATCAATAAGCACCGCGAATCGGCGCCCACCTGGCCTTTTGGTGGAATTAATCGTTCCGGTTACGGCCGCGAGGAGGGCGCCTGGGGTTTGCGTGCCTTCACGAACGAGCATGCGGTGCGCGTCCATCCGGCGCGATAGGTACGACGGCGCAGCTTCGTTGGTACGACGGCGCAGCTTAACTGGCGCGGGGCCGGCCGGGCAGGTAGGTGCCGCATGCCATCGGCCGGTGCCCGGAGTGAGAGAAACGCGAAGCTCGGGGGCGTTTTTTGTGTCGGGGTGGTGTCGTACCCTAGAAGGGCTATGGAGGAATCGTACAAAGCAACAATCGCGCGGCTGCGGGAACGCGTGGCGGCCGCCCAGCAAGCCGGGGCTACCGTGGGGCGGCGCCCGGGTGTGCCCGCACCGGCTCAGGCCGCTGAAAGTGCGCCTACTGGTCAGGGCGGGGCAGCGGCTGCGGGTGCGCCGGCGGCTGCGAGCGTGCCGGAGGTTTCGGGTGCGGCGGCGCGCATTCTCACCGGCCTCAATAGCGCCCAGCGGGAAGCCGTGATTCACAGCGGCGGCCCGCTGCTTGTGGTCGCCGGGGCCGGCTCGGGGAAAACCCGGGTGCTGACCTCGCGTATCGCCTACCTCATCGCCACCGGGCAGGCCCACCCGGCCAATATCCTCGCCATCACCTTCACCAATAAGGCGGCGCGGGAAATGCGCGAACGCCTGGAGGGGATGCTCGGCGGCCTGGCCCGCGGCATGTGGATCTCCACCTTCCACTCCGCCTGCGTGCGGATTTTGCGGGCCGAACACCGCGCGCTCGGGATGCGCTCCACCTTCACCATTTACGATGCCGCGGATTCCCAGCGCCTCATGACCATGGTGTGCCGGGAAGAAAATATTGACATCCGGGCCTACCCGCCCAAAATGCTCAGCCGCCAGGTCTCTAATCTCAAGGATGAACTGGTTACCCCGGCCGCGCAGGCCGCGGCCGCAACCGATAGGGACGGCCAGGTGCTGGCCCAGGCCTACGCCGCGTACCAGGATCGCCTGGAGCGCGCCAATGCGCTGGATTTCGATGATCTTATTATGCGCACGGTGGAGGTGCTCACCTCCCACCCGGAGATCGCCGAACGCTACCGCACCCGCTTCCGCCACATCCTGGTGGACGAATATCAGGACACCAACCACGCCCAATACGTCCTGGTGCGCACCCTGGCCGGGCAGGGCCCGGAACGCTCCGCGCTCACCGTGGTGGGCGATGCCGATCAGTCCATTTACGCCTTCCGCGGCGCCACTATCCGCAATATTGAGGATTTTGAGAAAGACTTCGCGGATGCCACCAGCGTGGTCCTCGAGCAAAACTATCGCTCCACCCAAAATATTCTTTCTGCCGCCAATGCCGTCATCTCCCATAATGAAGGGCGCCGGCCGAAAAAGCTGTGGACGGATTCGGGGAGCGGGGAAAAGATCACCGGCTACGTGGCCGATTCGGAAAGCGACGAAGCCAATTTCGTTGTCACAGAAATTGACCGGCTCCGGGATAATAACGGGGTGCGTTACGGGGATGTGGCGGTGTTTTACCGCACCAATTCCCAGGCTCGGGCCCTGGAAGAAATGTTCGTGCGCTCCGGGATTCCCTACCGGGTCATCGGCGGTACCCGCTTCTATGAGCGCAAAGAAATCAAGGATGCCCTCGCGTACCTGCACGCGGTCGCCAATCCGGATGATACCGTTTCGCTGCGCCGCATCATCAATGAACCCAAACGCGGGGTGGGGGATACCGCGCAGGGCCACCTGGCCACCCACGCCCAACGCTGGAATATTTCCTTCGGTGCCGCGGTGGCCGATGTGGCTACCCCCAATCCGGAGCGCGGCGAAGTTGCGGGGCTGACGGCTCGGGCCCGCAGCGCCGTCGCCGATCTGGCTCGCATCCTCGAAACCGCGCGTCAGGATGCCGCCGCGGGCGGTAAACCCGCGGATATCCTCGATTACCTCATGGATGAATCCGGGTACCTGGCTGTGCTACAGGAATCCAAAGACCCGCAGGATCTCAGCCGGGTGGAAAACCTGGCCGAATTACACGCGGTCGCGGTGGAGTTTTCCGCTCAAAATCCGGATGCCGGGTTGGGGGAGTGGCTGGACCAGATTTCGCTGGTCTCGGATACGGATCGGCTTCCCGAGGGGAGCGAATCCGAAGGGGAAACCACTCTCATGACGGTCCACACCGCCAAAGGTCTGGAGTTCCCGGTTGTTTTCGTCACCGGCCTGGAAGACGGCACCTTCCCGCATATGCGTTCCCTGGATGACCGGCGCGAACTCGCCGAAGAACGCCGCCTCGCCTACGTGGCCTTTACCCGCGCGCGCGAACGCCTCTATATTTCGCGAGCGGCAGCGCGCTCTTCGTGGGGTGCACCCCAGGAGTTCCCGCCCTCGCGTTTCATTGAAGAAATCCCGCCCGAACTTATTGATTGGCGCCGGGAACAATCCTCCCAGGATCTCGTGCGCGGTGGCGGTATTGGTTCCGGTTACGGGTGGGGGCGCCGTGAGCGGCGCGCGCCTTCTTTCTTTGACGACGACGCCGGGCCCATCATCGGCTCAGGTACATTCAAACCCGGGAAACTCGGGGTGCCCGCCACCGCTAACTCGGCCTCTCGCGCTGATTCTGCCGGAAGTTCGCATCAAGCAGCTGGCGGTTCGGGTGGTGCAGCGGGCTCAACTAGCGCGGCGGGTGCACCTAGCGCGGCCGATACCGCAGCGGATACCAAAGGCTTCGCGGTGGGTGACACCGTGGAGCACCGCTCCTTTGGGCGGGGGACCATCCTCGGCTTCGAGGGCCGAGGAAAGTCCACCACCGCGAAAGTCGCTTTCGGCTCGGTCACGAAACGCTTGATGCTGCGTTTCGCTCCGCTGACGAAAGTGGAGAAGTAGCGGCACTCGCGGCAGCGGCCGGCACGCTCAGGGTGCGCCGGTGGCTGCGTGCCGCCGCGCGCCCGCTCAGCTTGTACCAGGCCAGCGCGCTCAGGAACACTACCCCGTCGGTGAAAGCCATCATCGCCGAGGTCGCCAAATCCAGATACAGGGCCAGCACGAAGCCGAGGAGCGCCTCGGCCACCGCAATCAGGAGAGTGAGCACCAGGAGGTGGCGCAGCGAGCGGGCGAAAAGAATCGCCGTGGCCGCCGGCACCACCATGAGGGCAATAACCAGGATCGCGCCCGCGGCATTGAAAGCCGCCACCACGGTCAGGGACACCAACATCATGAGCCCCAGCTCCACCGCCCGCACCGGGAAGCCGATAGTCGCAGCGAAATCACCGTCGAAAGTATCGGTCTTGAGAACCCGGAAAAACACCGCGATGAAAATCGCGTTGAGCGCGCACACCGCGAGCAGCTGCCACATGGTGCGCGGGCCAATATCGTAACCGCCGATAATGATATGTTCCGGGCTCAAAGCCATGAGATTGAGATCCCCGGTGAGCACGGTGTCCTGGCAAATATGGATATGGGAAAGCGTGGTCGAGAGCAGCAAAATACCCAGGGCGAAAAGCACCGGGAAAATCACGCCCTGGCTGGCATCCCCGGTGAGCAACCGGGTGCGATCCAGCTGCTGGGCACCCAGCACCACCACCAAACCCATGAGCGCCGCGCACACCACCATGATCGGGGAATGCGTGGAACCAGACAGAATCGTGCCCACCACAATCCCAGGGAGCACGGCGTGCGACATCGCATCCACCAGCATGGACTGCCCGCGCAACACCAGGAACACCCCCGGAAGCGCGCAGGTCACCGCGGTCACCACCGCGAGCAACATAACTGCCACAATGAAACTCATTGCCCGCTCCTCTCCGAAGCACCCCCGGCTGCCAGAGCATCCGGCGCCGTAGGCGCCGGCGTCGTCGCCGATCCTTGCGCACCCGCAGGAACCGGAACCTCCGCGGAAGCCAGCGCCCGCGTGGCAAGATCACCGCGCAAGCGGCGCTGGCGCAGGGCCACCACCACAATGGAGCGGCGCGGCGCGGCCAACAGCGAGAACGCGAAAATAACAAAGAGGTGGAGCACCACAATCGGGCCGGTGGGAACCTTGCCCAGGCACACGGACAGGTACGCGCCCGCCGCGCCCGCAACCCCACCGAAAATCCCGGCCAGCACCATCATGGAGGACATGCGGTGCGTCCACTGGCGCGCGGCCGCGGCCGGCATAATCGCAAAAGCGACCATGAGGATAAGCCCCACGCCCTTAATTCCAATCACGATAGCGATGGTGACGAGCACCAGCATGAGCGGCGTGAGCACGCGCGGGCTGAAGCCCTGCAATTGCGCCGTCACCGGATCGAAGGTCACCAATTTGATTTCTTTAAAGAAAGCGAGGATAACCGCGACGGTGAGCAGCCCGAATACCGCGATGGTCACCAGGTCCCCGGCGCGTACATTCGCCGCGTTGCCGAACATGTAGCTGTCGATCCCGCCGCGATTGGGCAGGTGGGAATGGGTGAGGAGCCGTAGGCACACCATCCCGCCGCCGTAAAACAACGAGAGGCAGATGGCCATAGCCGCGTCCGCCTTCACTTTCGAATGCGCCACGATGATATTGGTGAGAACGACGGCGCACATCGCCGCCGCGCTCGCCCCCAGCACGAGGACCACCATCGAGCGCCCATCCATGCCCAGCAGGGTGGCCACCGTGAAGGCGGCAACCACACCGAGGATGGAGCTGTGCCCGATAACGTCGGATACCAGGGACTGGCGGCGCAGGTAAAGCAGGCAGCCAGCGATACCGGAAAACACCCCGATGAGGGTGGTTCCGATGAGCATGGTGCGGAAAATATAGGTTCCCCACAATTCCAGCGGGGAAATAAAATCAATCATCGCGCCGCGCCCTCACTTGCGTTCGAGGGCGATGGAAAGGCCGTAGGCTCGCGCGATATTATCCGCGGTGAAAGCCTCCTCCACGTTTCCGCTCGCCACCAATTTGCCGCTAGAGAGCAGCACAACGCTATCGCAGAAATCAGGGACCGTCTGCAAATCGTGATGCACGATCATCACGGTTTTCCCCTCATCAACCAGCTCGCGCAGCAGCGTCATAATCGCCTGCTGGGAGGTGATATCGATACCCGCGAAAGGTTCGTCCATGAGGTAGAGCTCGGCGTGCTGGGCCAGGGCGCGCGCCACGAAGGTGCGCTGCTGCTGGCCGCCGGACAGCTCGTTGATATGGCGGTGGGCAAGATTGGAAATTCCCAGGCGTTCCATGGCCGCTGCGGCGGCTTCGCGCTGGCGTGCGCCCGGGCGGCGCAGCCAGCCCAGCTGGGCGTACGTACCCATGAGCACGACGTCGCCCACCGTGGTCGGGAAATCCCAATCCACGGTGGCGGTTTGCGGCACGTAAGCAATGCGTGAACGCACCCGGGGGAGTGGTTCGCCGAAGAAGCTGACGTCCCCGGCGAGGGCCGGAACGAGGCGCAGGGCCGCCTTCATGACGGTGGATTTCCCCGCGCCGTTCGGGCCGAGAAGCGCCACCACCTGGCCTGGACTGACGCGGAGCGAAACATCGCTCACCGCGATCGTATCCTGGTAGGCGACGCTCAGGTGGTCAATCTGACAGGCCAGCGTGGTAGCGGATCCCATAGATATCACCTATTTCTGCGACAGCGCGCTGACGATGGAATCAACGTTGTAGCTGAAAGCACCCAGGTAGGTATTCGTGGGCGCTTCGGAGCTGAGGGTGTCGGCGAAGAGCTCGTTATCGGAGACCTCAACGTGCCAGCCCTTTTCGCGCACCGCGTCCTGGAGGTGCTTAATGACTTCGGGGTTCTTGAGGTTGTCCTGGAAGATCACCGGAACCTTGCGCTCGGCAATGAGGGTGGCGAGCTCGTTGAGCTCCACCGCGGACATTTCCGATTCGGAGGAAACGAAATCGGTGGCGTGAATTTCAATACCGAAAGAAGCGCCCAGGTAGTTGAAGGCGTCATGCCCGGTGATGAGCACGCGGTTTTCCTTCGGGATCTTATCGAACTTGGCCTTGGCTTCATCGGCGGCCTTGGCGATCTTCTTGTTGTATTCTTCCGCGTTGGCCTTGTAGAGGTCCGCGTTCGCGGCGTCGATCTCACCGAGCTTGGTGGCGGTGGCCGTCACCACGTACTGCCAGTTCTCCGGGGAGTTCCACACGTGCGGGTCGTGGCCTTCGATCTTGCCGTCTTCTTCCCAGGGGAGGAGCTTATCCTCCGGGATGGCTTCCGCGGCCGCGATCTGGCGGTCGCCGAGCTTCTCAAGCTGGCCCATCATCTTGTGTTCCATATCGTGGGAGGTCCACACCACAAGATCGGCCTTTTCAATGGCCTGGGTGTCCTGGGTGGTCAGTTCCTGGGTGTGAGGATCACCGCCGGGCTTGACCAAGGTGGTTACGTTAGCCTCGGGAGCGACGTTGCGAATAACATCTTCGAGGTAACCGGTAGTTGCCACCACCGACAGGCCCGCGGCCTTTGAGGAGTCGGTGGCCGGCGATTCGGATGCGCCCTTATTATCGGTGGCGCAGCCGGTCAGGGATGCGAGTGCCAAAGCCCCGGCCGCGGCAATCGCGGCCAACTTAACAGAATGTTTCATGGTGTCCTTCTTCAATCACGAAAGCATGTAAGGTATGGGTTTCTTTACTCGGGACCTGAATATGTTAACCGATGCACGCATAAAGCACTAGGGCGAATCTGCGAAACGTCGCGAAAAATCCCGGGAATCTCTGGGTGAAAAGTCAATAATAATAATTGCGTGCCTGGTAGTTGCGGCACGCCGGCTCACTTCTGGTAGTACGACGACGCCGCCAGCTGGCTGCCGCCCTTACCTGTCCGCATGATGGACCGGGGCGGGGGCGCCACCCGGGGTGGGCTAAGCTGCACAGCTATGCAGCAGGATCTCAAGGTACAGGGTCAGGCCGGTGCGGCCTGGCGATGGTGGCGCGCCTAAGAAGCGTGCCCCTGCGGCGCAACCACGCCGCCCCAACCACCTGAGAGGAGAATCCCGTGCAACGGGACCTACCGCATTCACCTGAGCACCATGTCCCCGATGCCCTATCCACGCATCGCCGGCACTCCACCACACTCACTGTCTCCATCATGGCGCCTTCCGCAACGCCGGCTACTGCCGCCGCGGCGGCGGCCATGGCTGCCTCCACCCGCGCCCAGCTGCGCTGCCGCTGGTGGAAAGCCGCCCGGGGGCGATGGCGCGGCCCGCTCAGCACCGCAGTCCACCCAAACTTTCCCAACGTACGGAGTTGTCATGATTAAAGAAGCCATTATTAAAGTTGTGTCCAAGCAGGATCTCACCTATGACGAGGCCTATACCGTTATGAATGAGATCATGGGCGGGGAAAGCACCCCCACCCAGACGGCAGCCTTCCTCGCCGCGCTGTCCACCAAGAACGCGCGGGCAGAAACCACCGATGAGATTTCCGGCTGCGCCACCGCGATGCGCGAACACGCCGATTACTTCGAGGTTCCTTTCCCCACCCTGGAAATCGTGGGAACCGGCGGGGATAACGCCCACTCCTTCAATATTTCCACGACCTCGATGTTCGTGCTGGCCGCCGGGGGAGTCAAGGTCTCCAAGCACGGCAACCGCGCCGCCTCCTCGCTGTCCGGTACCGCCGACTGCCTGGAAGCCCTCGGGGTGAATATCAACCAGGATCCGGATACCTGCCGGCGTCTCCTCGATGAGGTGGGCATGTGCTTCATGTTCGCCCAGCTCTACCACAAGTCCATGAAGAACGTGGGGGCGATCCGCAAGGAGCTTGGCTTCCGCACTGTCTTCAATATCCTCGGGCCGCTGACCAACCCGATCCACCCCGAATACCAGGTCCTCGGCGTTTACGATGAATACCTCGTCGAGCCCCTCGCCCGCGTCCTCAATGACCTGGGCGTCCACCACGGCCTGGTGGTCTACGGCCAGGATAAGCTCGATGAGATTTCCCTCTCCGCACCCACCACGGTCTGCGAAGTACGTAACGGCGAATACCGCACCTTCGAAATGTCCCCGGATGTGTTCGGTTTCAACCGGGCCACCCCGGCCGATATGCTCGGCGGCACCCCGGAAGAAAACGCCCAGATCACTCGCGATATCCTTTCCGGGAAGATCACCGGCCCCAAGCGTGACGTGGTCCAGCTCAATGCCGGTGCCGGGCTCTATATCGCCGGCAAGGCCCGCTCCATTGCCGCGGGTGTGGATATGGCCGGCGACCTCATCGAGGATGGCAGCGCCTACCGCAAGATTGACGAATTCGTGGAGGCTTCGCGTGCCTAATATCCTCGAGCAGATCGCCGCCGCCACCCGGGAACGGGTGGCCCGCGATAAAGAACAGATCCCCGCGGCCCGCATGCGCGAACTCGCCGAAGCGCTTGCCGCCGCGCCTGCGCCTGCCGAAGCACTCGCGCCCGCCGCCGGGAGCCAACCCGGGAGCGATCCGGCCAGCTTCCCCTTCGAGGCCGCCCTGCGCGGCCCCGGGCTCGGCTTCATCTGCGAAGTGAAAAAAGCTTCGCCCTCGAAGGGCATCATCGCCGAAGATTTCCCCTACCTCGATATTGCCCGCTCCTACGAAGCGGCCGGGGCGGAAGCTATGTCTGTGCTGACCGAACCGCAGTGGTTCCTCGGTTCGGATAGCTACCTGGAGGAAATCACCCGCACGGTTACCACCCCCTGCCTGCGCAAAGATTTCGTGGTGGATTCCTACCAGATCTACCAGGCGAAAACGCTGGGGGCCAGCGCGGTGCTGCTCATCTGCTCGCTCCTGGATACCGCAACCCTGCGCGAGTACCTCCAGCTGGCGCATTCCCTTGGGCTATCCGCCCTGGTGGAAACCCACGACGCTGCGGAAATTGACTCCGCCCAGGCGGCCGGCGCCCACATCATCGGAATCAACAACCGCAATCTCAAAGATTTTTCGGTTGATCTGACCACCGCGGGCCAGTTGCGGGCCCGTATCGAGAGCACTGCCCTCGTCGTCGCCGAATCTGGGGTGCGCGGGGCCGCGGACGTGGAAGCGCTCGCGGCCGGCGGTGCCGACGCGGTGCTCGTGGGCGAAGCCCTCATGCGCAGCGCCGATAAAGTAGGAGTACTGGCCCAGTGGCGCCAGGCCGCGGCGCGCGTCGTCGCCCCCGCACAGGAGAAAGAATAACCATGACCGAAGGACACACGATGGAAAGCTCCACCTCGGGAACCTCCACGCCGGAAACCGGCGCGCCCGAGCGCCCGGGCAGGTTCGGCATCCACGGCGGGCAGTTCATCCCGGAAACTCTCATGCCGGCCATCGAAGAGCTGGACGCCGCCTACCGGCACTACCGCGACGACCCAGAATTTAATGCCGAACTCACCGATCTTTTCAATAATTACGCGGGCCGGCCCTCCCTCCTCTACTACGCGGAGCGGATGACGCGCGATCTGGGCGGCGCGAAAATCTACCTCAAACGCGAGGACCTCAACCACACCGGCGCCCACAAAATCAATAACGTGCTCGGCCAGGCGCTGCTCGCCAAGAAAATGGGCAAAACCCGCCTCATCGCGGAAACCGGGGCCGGCCAGCACGGGGTCGCCACCGCCACCGCTGCCGCGCTGTTCAATATGGAATGCGTGGTGTTCATGGGGGAGGAAGATACCCGCCGCCAGGCCCTCAACGTGTACCGGATGCGGCTACTGGGCGCGGATGTGGTCGCGGTGAAATCCGGGACCGGCACCCTCAAGGACGCCGCCAGCGAAGCCTTCCGCGAATGGACCGGGCGGGTCAGCGATACCCACTACTGCCTCGGCTCGGTTATGGGCCCGCATCCCTTCCCCACGATCGTGCGTGATTTCCAAGCGGTTATTTCCCGCGAGGCCCGCGCCCAGATCCTGGAAGCCGAAGGGCGCCTGCCCGATGCGGTGATCGCCTGCGTGGGCGGCGGCTCGAACGCGGCCGGTTCTTTCTATAACTTCGTAGGTGACGCGGGCGTGCGCCTCATCGGCGCGGAAGCGGCCGGGCGGGGCGTGGATACCCCGGATACCGCCGCGACCATCGCCACCGGCACCGAAGGCATTTTCCACGGTATGAAATCCTATTTCTGCCAGGATGAATTCGGGCAGATCGCCCCGGTGTACTCCATCTCGGCCGGCCTGGACTACCCGGGGATTGGCCCCGAACACGCCTACTGGCACGATATCGGGCGCGCGGAATACGTACCGGTCACCGACGCGGAGGCCGTGGAGGCTTTCGAATACCTTTCGCGCACCGAGGGGATTATTCCCGCGATTGAATCGGCGCACGCCCTCGCGCACGCCATGAAGATCGCCCCGGAGATGCCGGGCAAGATTATTATCGTCACCCTCTCGGGCCGCGGGGATAAGGACGTTGCGGCCATCGCGCGCTACCGGGGAGAAGATATCCATGACTAAACAGGTACCCATCGCCCGGGCTTTTTCCCGCGGCAAAGCTTTTATTCCCTTCTTCACCTGCGGGGATCCAGATTTAGGTACGACGGCGCACATCATCCGCGCGGCCGGCCGGGCCGGTGCAGATCTCATTGAATTCGGCGTGCCTTTCTCTGATCCGACCGCCGAGGGCCCGGTCATCCAGGCATCCTCGGAGCGGGCGCTGCGCGGGGGAGCCACCACGGACAAGATTTTCGAGATGATCGGCCAGGTGCGCCCGGATCTGGAATGCCCCTTCGTCATCATGACCTACGCCAATGTGGTCTTCTCCTACGGACCGGAGCGCTTCGCGCGCCGCTGCGCGGAAGTTGGGGTCTCCGGCGTGATCCTCCCCGATGTGCCTTTCGAAGAAAAGGGCGAATTCGAGGGGGCTTTGGCTGCGCATAACGTTGATCTCATTTCGCTGATCGCGCCTACCTCCGAGGATCGGATCGAGGCGATTGCGCGGGCCGCGCGCGGCTTCCTTTACGTGGTCTCCTCCATGGGGGTGACGGGCATGCGCTCGAATATCACCACCGATGTGGGGGCCATCGTGGAGAAAATCCGCTCGGTCACGGATACTCCCTGCGCGATTGGCTTCGGGATTTCTTCCCCGGAGCAGGCCGCCCGCATGGGGGCGCTCTCCGACGGGGTGATCGTGGGATCGGCCCTGGTTTCTCGGATTCACGAACTTGCTGCGGCTGGAAAGGGCGCGGAGGAAATCGCCGCGGATATCGCCGGCCGGGTGAGCGAACTCAAGGGCGCGCTCGGCTAAGCGCCGCGAAGGTGCCGGTGCGCGTAGCGGAGCGCAGGCTCCGCGCGCAGCGGCCGCGCGAAGATGGTGCGGTGAGCAACACGCCGGGCCCTCTTCCGCGGCCCGGCACCCATCGCGCGCCACCATGGAAGGGATGTTAACGTATTCGCGCCGCGTGGCGCTCGCCCTGGCCGTTATCCAGCCCGTGGTCCTCACCTGGATCACGGTGGTGCTCATCTGCCTGCTCGGATACACCCTCACCGCGGCCTCCCCGCTGCTCGGGGACGTAACCTGGCAGGGCGCGGCACGCCTGGGCGGCTCCCTGTGGCTGCTCGCCCTCGGCACGCCGCTCGTAACCGCGGGTGGGCATATCGGCCTCATGCCGCTGCTCCTGACCGCTCTCATCGCCTGGCTCACGGTGCGTTTCCTGCGCGCCATCGTGGTGGAAGACTGGTGGGACGTAGCCATCGCCACGCTGAGCGGAGCGGGCAGCGCCGGTGTGATCTGCCTGCTTTCCCTCCCGCAATCATCCCTGCTCCACGCCCTCGTGGGCGGGGCGGTGCTCGGCTTCGCCGCCAGCCAATGCGCCTGGCTGGAACGCCCGGCCTGGCCCGGGGTGGCCATCCTCGAACGCGGCTGGCGCCTCATCGCACCGCTGGCCGCCACCCTGGCCGCCCTGAGCCTCCTCCTGGTTCTTGCCGCGGCGGTGCTCGGCTTCGGGCGCGCCCAGGCCCTGCACGCCGCCTATCTCACCGACCTCACCGGCACGATTCTCTTCACCCTCACCCAGCTGCTCTTCGCCCCCGCGCTCGCGGTATGGGCGCTGGCTTACGTAACCGGCGCCGGTTTCACGGTGGGCAGCGGCGCGGTCTTTTCGGCCCTGGGTGGCAGTTTCGCCCCCATCCCCGGCCTTCCCGTTTTCGGCCTGCTGCCCGACCCGGCCCTGCGCCCCGCCTGGCTCCTCATCATCCCCATCCTCACGGGCCTGGCCTGGGGCGTGATCCGCTCGCTGCGCCCGCGCGACTGGGTGAGCGCCGCAGTGGGCGCCCTGGAACTCCTGGTGCTCGTGGCCCTCGCCGGGCAATTCGCCACCGGCGGGATCGGCCCGGGCCGCATGCTCGAGGTCGGCACTCGCGCCCCGCTCCTCACCGGCTGCGTGGCGCTCACGGTGCTGCTGCCTTTCGCGCTCGGTTACGGCGCGCGCGACTTCTGGACGTGGGTGCGCGCCTTGTGGGAACGTTACCGGGTACGGCGCGCCCTGCGCCCCGCCCCACAGCAGCACGACGCCGCCGCCCACTCCGCAGCGCCCACTTTCGCCACCACCGTGACGCCTGGCGATGCAGCGATGGAGCAGGCCGCACCGGAGCATTCCGAAGCGCCGGGCGGAGAGAGCGCCCTCACCGCGGACGCCAGCGCCACCGCGCCCACGGCCGCCACCGCGCCGGCTGCGCCGACGGCACCGGCCGCCACGGCGCCAGCCGCGCCGTCCACCACCCTGCATTCGGTTCCTACCGCCGCGATCGCTCCGGAACCAGCATCTTCTCAGCCCGCCGCCGCTGACTGGGAAGAGCGTGGGAAAAGTGAGGAAAAATAACAGGAGAGCTGGGCATAGAGTGAAATAACGGCGCGCGAAGGCGCCCGGGCGGCCTAAAATTTTGCCTATGCTTCAACCCAATACGCACGGGGCGCTCCTGGCTGCCGGCCTCTGCTCGCTGGCTTTCCTGGCGCTGGGGGTGCGCACCATCCCGCGTACCCGTCGCCTGGCTACCGCGATTCCGGTGCTTGCCATGGTGGTGGCAGCCGTATGCGGCGTCGTCGCTATTGGGGTGGGGATGAACCTCAACTTGCAGTACGCAAGCACGTGGAGCGATGTCAAAACCATTTTCACGAAAAGCGGCGGCAAGGCTTCCATGACCGCGGTGACGAGCGAGCTACCCAAATACGCCGGGCAGTCCGGTGAGATTCCCATGCCGGAAGGCAAAGAGTGGAAAGCTGATTTCACCCCGGCCGGGCACGGGGTGGTGGGCACCGTTTTCCGCGGCCCCGAATCCGGCCTTGAGCTGCCCGTTTGGGTCTACCTGCCCCCGGATTATTCGCCGGAGCGCACCTACCGCGTGATCGTCATGATCCAGGGCTTCCCCTCGCAGACGGAGAAAATCCCGGGCGTGCTGGATTTGGAACATACGATGCCGGAGAGCGCGCCGGATACGATCATGGTGGTTCCCTCCCTCAATGTGGATAACCAACAGCCCGATTGCGTGGATCTATCCGGGCGGCCCGCGGTGGGTACCTGGGTGAATCGCGATATCGTGCAGATGGTGCGCAAGAATTTCTCGGTTTCCGCGGATCGGCGCGACTGGGCTATTGCCGGGGCCTCCTACGGGGGCTGGTGCGCGCCGGTGCTCGGCCTGTACAACCCGCAGACCTTCGCCTCGGTGATTTCCTTTTCCGGGTACAACGTGCCGGTTATCGGCCTGACCCAGGCCCCCGGCCTGCGCGAACAATTCACCGTCACCAACCTCATGAAAAAAGCGAGCTGGCCGCAGTCCATGTACTTCACCGGCACCCGCACCGATAACGACCCGGTGGAACTCGCGCGCGGCCTGGAGGAAGTCAAGAACCCGCGCCTGAAAACCACCGTGCACCTGGACCCGAACGGCGGGCACTCCTGGGACACCTGGAAAAAACAGCTGCCCGGGGCGCTGGACTGGTGGAATGGTGATCGGGCGGGCGGAGCGAAAAGCGTGGTGGCCACCCGCGGCTGGATGACCCAAAAAACAACCGTTGCCGGCGCCTACCTGGTCTTCGCGCTCTTGGCCGCGGGGAGCATTGTGCGCGGGCGGGCCCTGGTGCGCCGCCCCCGCTACGTGCCCCGGCACGCACTGCACACCCGCCGCCACGCCCTGCCGCGCGGCACAGGCCGCTACCGGATCCGGCGCTGGGCCTGGGTGAGCCTCACAGTGGCCTGGGGGATCGTGGCCCTGCTCCTCACCGTCAATCTCAAAACGCATACGGTCGAAGACATCCGCTTCATCGGCGCCTTCTTCCACCTCTTCACCATGTAGCGGCGGGTAGGCGCCCTCGCAGGCTGAGCGTTCCGCGCCGGGAAGCTACCACCGTACCGGCAGTGGCCGCCCCGCCGCGGGCTATACTGGCTCACGTGAATGCGCACTTTTCCCACCCGCTGGTCTACTGGGCCTGCGCGGCCTGGATCGGCATCATCGTGGCCCTCGCCTTCCTCGCCGACCCGCGCGTGGCCATCCTCGCGCTCGCGGGCAGCTTCGTGATCCTCGCGGTGGCGCGCCTGACGCTGCCCACCGGCTACGTCCCCTCGGTGCGTTCGCGCATCACCGACGCCGCCACTCTCCTCCTCCTGGCCGCAGCCCTCTTTTTCCTGGCGCGTTTCGCCCTCACGCCCCCCGTTATTTAAGAACGACGCCGCAGCTCCCCGGCACGCCACCACGCAGGCGCTGCGCCGTCGCCGTGCCACCACACCTTTCCCGTGTTCGCTTGCCGCTTGTTTCTGAGACGCGGTGGGGCCGGTGGGCGCGGGCTCGTCCATACTGGTGGAGTGAGTCCCTTAGCTATGAACATTATCTGGGTTGTTGTTTTCACGCTGATCGGCGCGTTTTTCGCCGCTTCGGAAATCGCGCTGGTTTCCCTGCGGCAAACGCAGATCGACGAGATGGCGGAGAATTCCGCCTCCGGGAAAACTATCCAGCGCCTAACCGCGGATTCCAACCAGTTTCTTTCCGCTGTTCAGGTGGGCGTGACCCTGGCCGGGTTCTTCTCCGCCTCCTTCGGTGCGGCTTCCATTGCCCCGGAGATCGCGCCCACGTTCAGAGCGTGGGGGATGTCGGAAAACGGGGCCACCACCCTGGCTTTTGTGCTCACCACGCTCGTGATTTCCTATATTTCCATTGTGTTCGGGGAGCTGGTGCCCAAGCGTATCGCCCTGCAATCGGCGGAAACGATCTCCACGCTGGCTGCCCGGCCCCTCGCTTTTATTACCGCGGTGCTGCGCCCGGTCATCTGGTTCCTGGGCGTGAGCGTGAACGGGGTGCTGCGGCTGCTGCGCCGTGACCCGAAAGAGCAGCGCGAAGAAATGGGGGTGGCGGAGCTGCGCGCCTTCGTGGCCAGCCAGGAAACGATTGGCACCGAGGAACGCGATATGGTCGTCTCGATGCTGTCCGTTTCAGACCGCACGGTGCAGGAGGTCATGACGCCGCGCACCGAAGTGGAATTCCTAGACGCGGAACTTTCTCTAGACGAAGCACGCCCCCTTGTTACAGCCCTGGAGCACTCGCGTTATCCGGTGCGCCGCGGTGGGAACGACGACGACGTGATCGGCTTCCTGCACATTCGCGATATGCTCGCTCCCGCTCCCACGGCTCAAAGGGTGAGCGATTTGGTGCGCCCGGTGACCTTTTTCCCGACGGGTAAGGATGTGCTGGAAGCCCTCTCAGATCTGCGGAAAGCCCATGCCCATCTTGCCATCGTGGTGGATGAATACGGCGGGACGGACGGCATCGTCACCATTGAGGACGTGATGGAAGAATTCGTGGGCGAAATCCGCGATGAGTACGACCGCGAGGTTCCCAAGGTGCAGGTGCACGGGGGAGTGCGGGATATGGACGGGCTCTCCACCCGCCCCGAAGTGCTCAAAATGCTCGGGGTGGAGCTACCCGAGGGGCCTTTCGATACCCTGGCCGGCTATATCATCGCCCAGCTCGGGCGCATGCCGCAGGTAGGGGATTCCACCCGCCTGGGCGCGGTGGAACTCACCGTGCAATCCCTGGACGGGCGGCGCATCGACCGGGTGCGGGTGGACCAGGTGACCGAATCGGAGGACATTGCCATGGCCCGGATGGAAGGCCATAGCGAAGCCGGGCGGTAGCTGGTGCTCTAGCGGATCACGCGGGGAGCTGAATCGCGCGGGGAGTGAGACTCGCAGGCGGCAGCTGGAAGCCCCCGCTGCCAGCGGTCGCGGTTCCGTTGAATTCTGGATAGACCTTCACGGAGCTGAACGGAGATTTCGTCTAGCGGTGCGCAAACGCCAAAAAATAGCATTTTTATGGCGTTATGAGCGTTTCTAATTTTCGCGACAGTGAAAATAATATATAGAAATAGTCACTGCCAGGCCGCATAGAAAACTAATTATTATGTATAAATCGACGGTGCATTCGGCAAGTAATCGAGCTATAGTGGGCTCGTTTCCGATCTGTTGAATTTTGGTTACAAAAGACGTTTCCGCTCGAGACTTTAGTCACAAGTAGCTACCTGTTACCGCATAAATAAGCAGAAAAGTCTGACTACTGCGTGGTTCGTGCTGGAATTATCCTGAACGTTACCCGTGGTGGAAACTGTAGAAATAAGCTAAGGTAAATCAAGAAAGCGACTATGCAGTCGTACTCATTCCTATTCCTTATTGAACGTGAAAATGGTTTCGCGACGGGGGTGGGAGATCTGCCTGTAACAGTATCAATTGGTGAGGGGTTAGTAGTGAAGCTGATCAAACGAGCGGCTGCCGTTATTGCCGCGCTTGCTGTTTTAGCGGGGGGGGGGGAGCCGCTCCTAGCCTCGCGTCACCCGACACTTCCGATGGGGGAGAAACGAGCGCAACGGAGCGCGCAGCAGGTATCCCCGTCGGCCCCAACCTCACCGCCACCTGGGATTCCACCACAAAAACACTCACCGTCGCCGGCCACGGTGAACTCAATCGTAAACAGTGGATGGATCTGAAAAAACAACACTGTGATACCGGCGGGGAAACTGAGCCTAAGAAAATAGTTTTCACTCTAAATGGTGGTAAAGAAATAATCTTTCCCGAGAGCTCTACTGCCCTATTTAAAGACTGTGTTGATGCGGAAATTGATCTCCCTGCTAATGGAATCAACACTTCCCGAGTCAGGAATATGAGGGAGATGTTTATGGATGCTCATAAGGCTAATCCGGACGTTTCTAACTGGGATGTTGGAAATTGCAGGAGTTTTGTGCGAATGTTTACGGGCTCGGGTGCTAATCCGGATGTCTCTCGCTGGAAGCCGCACTGGAGTGCTGAATTTCAGTGGATGTTTTTTGACGCGCCCAACGCTACATTTATCGATATAACTAACTGGACGCTTCCTCAAAATGGAACAATCCTCGACAGAAGAAGAACCGCTGAATGGATTTTCTTTACCAGCAGTCGTACAACACTGCGACTGAGGGGAGAACAATTTGAGCAACTAAGGTCGCTATATACAATCGCATCCTTCGACTCAGATGTTTTCTATGAAATCGTTAAAGAGGGGGATACCGAACCTCTTAGCTGGAATATACCTGGTGATCAGGTGAAGAACTTTTTCATTCCTAATTATAATTTTTCGGTATATCAAGATAATGCCATTTATCTTCTCCGTCCTATGGACATTAAAGAAATTACGGTGAAAGCCAATCCGATTATTATTTATGCAGGCGAAAAATCACCAAACTTGACCTACGAGATTTCGCCGTCAGGACTTGGTGACCAACTAGAAGGTGAACTTGAAACAACATATTCAAATGGCATGGGTCCGGGTGAATACCCAATCAGCCAGGGAGCGCTTCGACTCAAGCGTTCGGCACTTTCTACCTACTCATTGAAATTTGTGCCCTCAACCTTAACTGTAAAAGAAAAACCTGCGCAGCCTCCGGCTCAAGTGACGGCAACGGATTGGGTTGATGGTGCGAAAGACTGTAATACTCGGAAGGTTTCGCAGTCGCGTACGGTGACCACGACCCCGCAGCGGTGGGATTCTTCCTCGCGCAAGTGGGTCCT
Source organism: Actinotignum urematis (assembly GCF_051264595.1). Lineage (NCBI taxonomy): Bacteria > Bacillati > Actinomycetota > Actinomycetes > Actinomycetales > Actinomycetaceae > Actinotignum > Actinotignum urematis. The sequence continues at coordinate 20,190 of NZ_JBOZBG010000005.1, forward strand.
TGATACTGCGAAAGCAACGAAGAAAACCGAGTCCCGCCAGCGCGACATGAATGACGGCGAGCACCGTGCATGTACGCCGCAGCCGCCAGCCCAGGTGACGGCAACGAATTGGGTTGATGGCGCGAAGGACTGTAATACCCGGAAGGTTACGCAGTCTCGTACGGTGACCACGACACCGCATCGTTGGGATTCGGGCTCGCGTAAGTGGGTGCCCGATAATGCCGCTGCAACTAAGAAGACCGCGACCCGCCAACGGGACATGAACGATAACGAGCATCGCGCATGTACGCCGCAGCCGCCAGCCCAGGTGACGGCAACGAATTGGGTTGACGGGGCCAAGGACTGCAATACCCGCAAGGTTACGCAGTCGCGTACCGTGACGACAACGCCGTATAAGTGGGATTCTGGCTCGCGTAAATGGGTGCCTGATGCCGGGAAGGCAGTCAAGAAGACTGAGACCCGCCAGCGGGAGATGAATGACGGCGAGCACCGTGCATGTACGCCGCAGCCACCGGCCCAGGTGACCGCTACTAACTGGGTTGACGGTGCGAAAGACTGCAACACGAGGAAGGTCACGCAGTCTCGCATCGTGACCACGACACCGCATAAGTGGGATTCTGGCTCGCGTAAATGGGTGCCCGACACCTCGAAAGCAACTAAGAAGACTGAGACGCGTCAACGCGAGATGAATGACGGCGAACACAAGGCTTGTACGCCGCAGCCGCCAGCGCAAGTTACCGCAACTAACTGGGTTGACGGTGCGAAGGATTGTAATACTCGGAAGGTGTCGCAGTCGCGGACGGTGACGACAACCCCGCATAAGTGGGACTCGTCCCAGCGCAAGTGGGTCCTCGACCCCGCGAAAGCAAGGAAGAATACCGAGAGGCGGCAGCGGGATATGAATGACGGCGAACACCGTGCATGTAGCCCCCAGCCGAATCCGCAGGTGACGGCAACGAATTGGGTTGATGGCGCGAAGGACTGCAACACCCGCAAGGTCACACAGTCGCGGACGGTGATCACGACCCCGTATAAGTGGGATTCTTCCCAGCGGAAGTGGGTCTTGGACAGTGCTGCGTCGTCGACAAAGACTGAAACGCGTGAGCGGGAGATGAACGATGACGAGCATCGCGCGTGTACTCCGCAGCCGCCGGCCCAGGTGACCGCAACTAATTGGGTTGATGGGGCCAAGGATTGTAATACTCGTAAGGTTTCGCAGTCCCGGACAGTGACCACGACACCGTATCGGTGGGATTCTTCTTCGCGTAAGTGGGTGCTCGACACGAGCAAGGCTTCGAAGAAGACCGAGACGCGTCAGCGTGACATGAACGATGGTGAACACCGCCAGTGCACGCCGCAGCCGTCGGCCCAGGTGACCGCAACTAACTGGGTTGATGGCGCGAAGGATTGCAATACCCGGAAGGTAACGCAGTCGCGGACGGTGACGACGACCCCGTCTAAGTGGGACTCTTCCCAGCGGAAGTGGGTCTTGGATACTGCTGCGTCGTCGACAAAGACTGAAACCCGCGAGCGGGACATGAACGATGACGAGCACAAGGCGTGTACTCCGAGGCTCCCGGTTCAAGTCACACATTCGGATTGGGTGGACGGCTCCAAAGATTGCAATACCCGCAAGGTCACGCAGTCTCGCACCGTGACGACGACACCGTCTAAGTGGGACTCTTCCCAGCGGAAGTGGGTCTTGGATACGGCTGCGTCGTCGACAAAGACTGAAACCCGCCAGCGGGAGATGAACGATGACGAGCACAAGGAGTGCAGTCCGCGGCCGGTGGATAAGGTCACGGAAGGTGACTGGCAGGACTCGACCGAGCAGGGGGCTAAGGACTGCTCAACGCGGAAGGTTAAGCAAACCCGGACTGTGACGACGACTCCGCCTAAGTGGGACTCGGGTAAGCGCCAGTGGGTTTTGGATACCGCGAAGGCTTCGAAGCGGACTGAGACGCGTGAGCGGGACATGGATGAGCGCGAGCTGGGGGAGTGCGTGAATGTTGCCCTCACGGTTTCTAAAGACACCCTCACGGTGGTGAAGGGCCAACCGGTTCTCGAGCCGCTAAGCGTGGAGGCCACCTCTACGACGGATGCGGGGTTGATCAGCCTGCAGACCGTGTGCGCCCCGAAGCATGACGGCCAGGCTGAGGGCGAGCGCAATGCGTTGCCTGTGGGTGTGGAGTTGGTGCGCGTGAAGCAAGCACCTGATGGCGTTGAGCTTGCGGGGAGCGGTGCGCGGACGGTTGGTGAGGTGGATGGTAATGCCACCCAAGCCGAGCTCGGCACGTATCGGTGTTGGGTGTATGCCACGAAACCCGGTATCACTATCGACCCGCTCACCGGTGCGGCTACGGGGCCGAACGCTGTGGAAGGCGTGGGGTGGGCACGCAAGGCGCTCACGGTTGAGGTTGTGCAGCCTGCGCTTCCGAAGACGGGTGGGGCTGGAATGAACCGCACGGCTGGCCTGGGTGCGCTTCTGATCGTGGGGGTCACCGGTGGCTGGTGGTGGGCTCAGACCCGACGGAAGAAGGGGGTGGGCCGCCGCGCGTGAACTATTGCTACCACCTACATGCGCTCTCAATAAACCAAGAGGGCGCGTGGTATCGAGCGCAAGCAAAAAGGGAGACGAGGGTGGGCGTGTGGCCACGCAACAACCACTACGCGCGCCCTCGGTTCCCTGGCGAGATAGGTGGGACCGGCCCGGTAGGGGCAGTTTTTCAACAAGTTCAACAACAAGCGCTTGGCGTTGGCCGGGCGTGTTGGTCAGTACTTCTTGTGGTGCTGAAATTATTGGGAAGGAAAAAGTATGGCTCGTAAGAAGTCATTGAGAGCGTTGGTGGCGGCGTGTGCGCTGGCACTGACGGGAATGGGTATCGGGGTGGCTAACGCCGCACCCGAACCGGCAGGCGATCCGGCGTCGGTTGCTCCGTGGGCTGCGGGTGCTCCCACGACGGGGTCGATTACGATCACGAAGCAGGACGCCGCAACGCACAAGCCTGTGAACGGTGCTGAGTTCACGGTCACGAAGGTGGATGCCCTCGGGGATGTCACCCTTGGTGATATGAAGAAGATGGCTGATTGGGAGACCGTGGCGGGTTCAATCAAGGACCTCAACGCGAATCCCGATAGCCCGAAGGCGAAGCTCAGCACGACCGCTGTTTACAAGGTCGAAACCACTGGTGAAGGTAAGGCAGTTTTTGATCGCCTTCCGCTTGGTCTTTACAAGATTGTGGAATCGAAGGTGCCGCTTGGGTATACCTCGGATATTAAGCCGTTCTTCATGACGGTCCCGGAAATCACGGGAACCTCTTCTGCGGACCAGAAGTACACCTATGATGTTTCGGTCACCCCGAAGAATACGGATGTTCGTGACCTTGTGAAGAAGACTGGTGCTTTCGAACAGGTTGTGGGTGCGGGCGATGATGTTTCCTACACGATTTCGGCGACCTTGAATAAGAAGGGCCCAATCACTGGGGCTGATATTAAGGGCTTCGCGGTTTTCGACGATGCGATGACTGATGCTTACACCGTGATCGATAAGACTTCGGTCAAGGCTGTCAAGGTGAGCGGCGAAGTAATTGCGGAATCGCAGTACAACGTTGCTACCTCAACTGATGGTGTGGAAGCTGGGCGTACTCGCCTCCAGGTGAATTTCACTGATGACGGTCTCAACACTATCGCGGCTAAGGCGACTGCGTCGGAGGCTCCGGTGGTGACCGTGGACCTGACCTTCACCCTCAAGGCTGATCTTGCTCTTGATTCGGTTTCTAATAAGTTTGGTTTCATCCCCGGGCACTCGGATAGCGAACCGACTCCCGGCCCGATTGTTCCCGAACCCGGTCCGACCCCCGGTCCCGGACCCGAGCCGGGTCCTGGCCCGAATCCGTTCCCGACTATTGAGTTCTACGATTTCCAGATCGCCAAGACGGATGCTTCGGATGGAAGTGTGCTTGCGGGCGCGAAGTTCGTGGCCTTCGCCAACCAGGATGACGCTAAGGCTTGTGTAGCGAAGAAGGATCGTACTAACTGCTCTGGTGCTTCGGTTGGTTTCGGTACCAAGGTGACCGGCGATGATGGGTTGACCCCGAAGTTTAAGGCGAAGAAGGGTGAGGCTTTCTACGTGGTTGAGGTCGAAGCCCCCGCGAAGTTCATTCGCTCGGATGAGATCACCGAAGTCACCGTAACCGATAACGCCGGCCAGGTCTTCCAGACTGGTATTAAGAATGTTCCGACGAAGGATTCTGGTAAGTGGTTCGACCTGCCTAAGACCGGTGCTATCGGGGTGGGTATCTTCGCCCTCCTTGGCGCTGGCCTGGTGGCGAGCGGTGCGGTGACGCACCTGCGTTCGCGTAAAAACAACGCATAAACAGGAAAAACTAACGGTTCAGGTTTGCCAGCCTGAGTAGGTAACGAAGATTGTGGGGCCGGTCAGTCCGACTGGCCCCACAATCTATCAAGCGCAAGTTAATTCTGCACGACTAGCGCAATACGAATTGCACGGCTAGCGCTAGTAAAAAGCCACGCCAGGGAAGGGGGTAGGGACATGAGCGGCGAAACGGGCGCGGTGCGTGGGCGGCGTGCCCTCAACGCCCCGACACCCAACCCCGCGGAATCAAAGCCAGCCCTCGAAACGGAATCCAAGACGGTACGCAGGGCAGGATCCGGGGAAGCACCTAAGGTGGCGCTTCATGTGGAGCCCGAACCGGCTGCTGCGCCAGTACATCATGTGGAACCCAAGGCACAGCGCGGCCCTGCCGCTGGTGTGGTTCGTGGGCGGCGTGCGGCGCGTGTGGGGGAAGAAAGCGGGCTGGCGAGCCTGCTGTTCTACACCGACCCGAAAGAGGATAAACGCCGGCTCTCCCCGCTGGCCATGATCCTCATCGGGATCCTGTGCCTGGCTTATCCGGTGACTTCGACGGTGTGGAATAACTGGCAATCCAAAGTAGTCTCCCGTGCCTATGAGGGCCAAGTGAATACCCAATCCCAGGAACTACGGAACTCGTATATTGAGCGGGCTCACGCCTATAACGCGAGCCACCAGGGGATGGCGGTCCTTGACCCTTATCTTGACGATATAGCCACCGACCTGCCGGCCTACCAGGAATACGCTCGGGTGCTTGATCAGCCGGATGGGATTATGGGGATCGTGAAAATCCCGAAGATCGGGGTGAAACTCCCGATCTACCACGGCACCTCACCTGAGACTCTGCAGCGGGGTGCCGGGCATATGTTCGGGACCGATATACCAGTCGGCGGTATAAACCGGCATAGTGTGGTGACGGCTCATACTGGACTGCCGACCTCTACCATGTTTGACCGGCTCACCGATCTGGGTATCGGGGATGAGTTTTTCTTCGAAATCCAGGGTCAAGTGTTTGGGTATCGCGTGGTCAGAGTAGACGTCGTCGACCCTCACGACCCAAGCCTGCTGGTACGCGCACCCGGGCGTGACCTAGCCACTCTTCTTACGTGTACTCCGTATGGGGTGAATTCGCACCGGCTGCTGGTGACGGGTGAGCGGGTGTTGCCTGACCCGGTGGAAGTGCCGGCGGTGGACGGGTTGCAATGGTCGTGGTGGATGACCCTCTTCGTGCTCGCCATCCTTATCTCTTTGCTGTTTGCGTTCCTGGTGGCACGCTCGGCGCTCGCCCGGCGTGAGGAGGACTCCAGGCGGGATATGTTGCCCCGACACATGCTCCGCTAGCTGCACCGTAGCGCTGGCCAACGTGGCAGCCTGGAGCACGCGGCGGGGTGCTGCGGCGTCGTACAACCCTCACTGATTTAGACCATTTAGCATCACGACATACAACGAGGTACCGGTGTGAGACTGGAATTATTAGAAACCCTCATTCTTTATTCGCGACTGGGCACCATGGACGCGGTGGCCCGCAAATGCGGGTGTACCACGGCGGCGGTCGTGAAACGTATCCAGCTCTTGGAAGAAGAAGTCGGCCAAGTACTTACCCGCAGGGTCGGGCGCGGGCGAGAACTCACCGAAGCTGGGCGCTACCTGGTGGAGCGCAGTCACCAGATCCTCGGGCTCGTGGATAGTACGGTGGCGGAGCTGCAGAATCTGGAGGATAACCCGCAGGGAACTATCGTGATCGCCGGCCGGGAAAGCAGCGCGCTGGATAGCCTGGCGCCGGTGATGAGTCAGGTGCGGGCCCGCTACCCGGGTATTAGTTTCCAAGTCACGTTGTGCGGGCGTGAAGCGGCCACCCGGATGCTTGCTGAGGGTACGGCTTCTTTCGCTGTTTTGGATGATTCTTGGGATTGCACAGCTTGGGAAACCCTCGCGCTCCGCGGTGAGGATCGGTGGGGCTTGTTGGTGCGTACGGATAGTGACGTGGTGGGGCGTGGGACGGTTCGGCGGGCGGATATTACCCAGCGGTCCTTGATTATGCCGAAGGAGCGTAGTCGGGAGCTGGGATATTGGTTGGATAAGGAAAACCAGCTGACGGTAGTAGGCCGGTACGGGACGAGTCGCGGGGCCCGGGTGATGGTGGAGGCCGGGGTTGGTGAGGCTATCGTGCTGGAGAATATGACGCTGAGCGGGGGCGCGGGCCTGGGCGGGGACACTGGTGCCGGGTCGGGAGTGGCGTCTTCCGGTGCGGGCCTGGTGTTTATCCCGCTGGATTGGTTGGTGGGCCTGACCTGCGTGCTTGCCTGGGATAAACAAGCACGTCTGAGCCGAGTGGGGGAGATATTCCTGGAAGCAGTACGCGCAGCCACGGCCGGCGCGGGGGCGGCCGGCGGGAGCGCAGCCAGCTAGAAGTTATCCACAGAATCGCGAAACGTCCCCCTTGTCCACAGTGTTGTAATTGGCTCTTTGCTGTGCCTTGGCGTCATGCAAGAATAACGAATAAGCACAAGCAACTACGCCGCCATGAGGCGATTGAAGGAGTGAGACACATGGACATTTACGAGGATATTTATGAGGACCAGTTGGATATTCCGGATCGTGTTTACAACTCGCTGGAAGAAATCCTCGAACGCAAGGAGGAAATCTTGCGTGAAGTCAGAATGACCCGGGAAGAATTCGACTGGCGTGCCGATAACTACCAGCTCGGACCAAAAGAGTCCGACGCTTATTTCGAGATGATAGGCCTGGACCGCTTTGAGGAGTATTGCCGTGGTGAACACACTATTGGATGAGCGTGCCGATGATTTTGCGGCACATCTGCAGCGGATCGGGGAGCTGATCGCCCCCGGCTTTTCGCTGATAAAACAGACGATCACAAAAGGAGATCTTCCGCGAAAAAGATTGTTTGGCGATATTCGCGTTGATCGTTTCCTTTTTGTCCGTTTTGATTACGAGGTTTTCCTTAATCCAGAAACCGGTTTACTCAGCGTCAATGAATCAACGTTCTCGGTCATCCGAGGAGCAAAAAGCAGCGAGCCGCTGGTGCGCTGGGATTATATTCGCTCACCACGTTCGAATATTCCTTGCGCGCATATCCAGATCCATTCCCACCGCGATGAATGGACACACGCCCTGGTCCTGAGTGGCACTCATTCCCGCCGCTCACGCCGGCGCATCAAGAACGAGGCCCGCACTCCCCACGTTGCCGATATTCATTTCACGATGGGCCGGCGCTGGTTCCGGCCCTGCCTGGAAGAAATCCTCCTTTTAGTCATTGACGAGCTCGGGGTGGCGTGCACACCACAAGCACGCGAAGCACTCGACCAAGGCATCGAGGATTGGGAACAGATTCAGGTGCGATCCGTAGTGCGGCATCACCGCGCCACCGCTCTCCAAGCTCTCGAAGAGTGAACCACCCGCGCTAATAAAATGCGACCGGGCCGCAGAGGCCGAGGATTAGGCACGCAGTAGCGAGAGGTGGGGCGCTGCCAGCTAGCGGCGTCGTCGCCCCCACCGTGCGCGGGCGCAAGCACCGCGCTACAAGTAAACGCGACTAGCGGTTATCGTCGTAAATCGCCAGGTGCTCCAGCGGGGTGGTATCTTCGCGGGCCGCCACCGTGTAGAGCACGGGGAGCGCGGAAATCCACCACGGATCCAAGGGCACCCGGTTCTTCATATCCATCTCTTCGTCCATGCGCATAATCGGATGTGACTCCAGCTTGCCATTGTGCTGGCCGATATAGCGCGCGCCCACCCGCTCCTTCTTCTCCAGCTGCGCGGTCACCTCATCAATGGCTAGGGCCGCGAGCGACACCGCGAGCGTACGGTCGTAGGAGGTGGGAATACCGCCCTGCTGCTGGTGGCCAATAATCGTGGAACGAACCGAGAAAGCCCCGTGGCCCTCCTGCTGGAAAACCCGCCGCAGCAGGTCCGCGGTGTAGTACTTGGACGCATCCTCATTACGAATAGCGAGGTAGAGGGAACGGGAGCCATCAAAGGCCCGGTTCATGCGCTCGCTTTCCTTCGTGAGCATCGCCAGATCCACCCCGGTCTCATGCAGGTAGACCTGCTCAGCCCCGGTGGATAGCGCACTCATAAGCGCGAGGTAACCGCACTTGCGGCCCATCGTTTCCACCACGAAGCAACGTCGGGAAGCGGAAGCGGAACGGCGAATCTTATCGATGGTCTCCACATTGGTATTGAGCGCGGTATCCACCCCGATAGACAGGTCGTGGCCGGGCAGATTGTTATCAATCGAGGCCGGCACGCAGATGAGGGGGAGGCGGAAAGCGGTGTAGCGGTCCGCCTCTTTCGCCATATTCCACGCGGTTTCATAGCCGGCCAGGCCGCCGATCATAATAATGGCGTCCAGGCCATTGGCTTCGATGGAGCGCGCGAGCCCGAAGTAATCCTCGATACCGAGAACCGAGCGGGCAGTACCCAGTTCCGCGCCGCCCAGCGAAACCCAGCCATCCACATCGCCCCAGCTCAGTGGGCGAATATCCCCGCGGATGAGGCCGGGGAAACCGCCCTCCACACCGAGCATCTCAAAACCGCGATCTAGCCCCAGCCGTACCGCGCTGCGCGCGGCCGCATTCATTCCCGGGGCGAGCCCGCCGGCGTGGAGCACGGCCACCCGCGGGCGCCACCCGTCCTTGAAATAGCGGTCCTCACCCAGCGGAGAAGAAAGCGTTTCGAAAAGGGACTTGATGCGGGAGAAACTGGTGCCGCGCGAGCGCACCGCCGCCTCGTAATCGCCCTCTTCCAGGTAATCGATGACCTTCTTGGTATTGGCGACCGTCTCCACCAGCGGCAGGCGCTGGAGCCGATTATTACGAATCCCGATAATGCAGGATTCTTCACCCGGTTCGGCCCGGATCACCTCCAGGGCGGCGGTGTAGCCGAGCAGGGTGGACATCCAGCGGTCATAAGCGGACGGCGTGCCGCCGCGCTGCACGTGACCGAGCGCGGTAATACGTGGAGACTCCCCGGTGCGTTCTTTAATAGCTGCCTGGATGCGCTGGGCGGTGATCTTTTCACCGTGCCGATCCATGCAGCCTTCGGCCACGACGATAATCGAATCGCGCCGCCCGGCCGCCCGCCCGGAACGGATCTTTTCGCACATGGCATCTTCCCAGCCGTCCTCGGGGGGAAGCTCGGGAATGATGACATCATCGGCACCGCCGGCCATCGCACCCATGAGGGCCAGATAGCCGCAGCGCCGCCCCATCACTTCCACCACGAATACCCGCTGGTGGGAAGCGGCTGTGGAAGTGAGAGCGTCAATAGCATCAATAATGCGGCACAGGGCCGAATTGGTTCCCACCGTCATATCGGTGCCGACCATATCGTTATCGATGGAGCCCACCACCCCGGCAATATGAAGCTCAGGGTGGCGCGCGGCAAGATCGGCTTCGATTTCCCCGGCTTCTACCAGTTCTTCGAGGAGCCCACTCCAGCGCTCCCGCAAGGTATCAGCCCCGGTGAGGGAACCATCACCGCCGATAACCACGAGGCGGTCAATTCCGGCGCGCACCAGATTCGCGGCCACTTTCCGCATCCCGTCCCGTTCGCGGAATTCGGTAGAGCGGGCCGAGCCGATCACCGTGCCGCCCTTATCCAGAATGGAGGACACATCGCTCCAGGCCATGGGCTCAATAAGATTATCGATAGCTCCGCGCCAACCCTCGCGAATTGCGAAGGGGCGGGCGCCCACGTGTAAAGCGGTACGCACCACGGCGCGCACTACCGGGTTCATGCCCGGGGCGTCCCCACCCGAGGTAAGAATGGCAAGGGATACGGGATCTGCGTGATCTGACATGGTTCCTCCTCCGAAGATCATTGTGTCAAAGATGGTGGGCTCATGTGTGGTGCTAGAGTCCGGCGGGGCGCCCGCGAGATGTGGTAGCGGCGCGCCGCGGGGTACACGGGAGCCGGGGCGATGTGCACGTGCCCGCGCCCGTGCCGCTACTCGGGTAGGCGGGCGCGCCGCGGGGCCGCAAAGTTGATTACACTACGAGATAAAGACTACTTCGAGGATGAGGATAACCATGTCGCACCCCATTGACCCCACAACCACGCGCGCCTGGGCGCGGCTGCATGACCTTCATGACGGATTCACCGCTGATTTCCGGGCCCGTTTCGCTGCGGATCCCCAGCGTGCCGAGCGGCTGAGTTTCACTGCCGGTGATCTTTTCGTGGATCTGTCCAAATCCTATTTGGATGATGACGTTCGCGATGCCCTGCTGGAACTCGCTGAAGAAACCGGGGTTGCCGAGCGGCGCGATGCCATGCTGCGTGGCGAGCGGATTAACGTGACCGAAAATCGGGCGGTGCTCCATACCGCACTGCGGCGCACCGCCGACGACACCGTGGAAGTAGACGGGCACAACGTTGTGGCCGATGTACGCGAAGTCCTTGAGCGGATGTACGCTTTCGCCACCAAGGTGCGGGAAGGCAGCTGGCGCGGGGTGACCGGAAAGGCCATCACCACCGTGGTTAATATCGGTATTGGCGGTTCGGATCTGGGCCCGGTGATGGCCTACGAAGCACTCCTCCCGTACGTCAAGGACGGGCTGGAATGCCGCTTCATTTCCAATATTGACCCCACCGATGTGGGGGAGACCCTGCGCGGGGTGGACCCGGAAACCGTGCTCTTCATCGTGGCATCCAAGACTTTCACCACTCTGGAAACTCTCACCAATGCCCGCCAAGCCCGCTCCTGGTTCCTCGCCCAGCTCGCCGCGCGCGGCATCCAAGATCCCGGCGCGGTGGCCAAGCACTTCGTGGCCGTCTCTACCAACCTGGAGAAGGTGGCGGAATTCGGAATTGAGCCCGCCAATGCCTTCGGTTTCTGGGATTGGGTAGGAGGGCGCTATTCGGTGGATAGCGCCGTCGGCCTTTCCCTCGCCATTGCCATCGGCCCGGAACATTTCGAAGAATTCCTCTCCGGGTTCCGTACGATTGACGAGCATTTCGCGACCGCGCCGGCCGCGCAGAACGTGCCCCTCCTCATGGGGCTCCTCAATATTTGGTACGTCAATTTCTTCGGGGCGGCCACCCACGCGGTGCTGCCCTACGCGCAGTACCTGCACCGCTTCCCGGCCTACCTTCAGCAGCTGACCATGGAATCCAACGGGAAGCGGGTGCGCTGGGACGGCAGCCCGGTCACCACCCATACCGGGGAAGTGTTCTGGGGTGAACCGGGCACCAACGGCCAGCATGCCTTCTACCAGCTCATCCACCAGGGCACCCAGCTTATCCCCGCCGATTTCATCGCCTTCGCGAATCCTGTTTTCGCGCTGGTAGATGGGGAAGCCGATCAGCATGAGCTCTTCCTGGGCAACTTCTTCGCGCAAACGAAGGCCCTGGCCTTCGGGAAGACTCTGGACGAGGTGCGGGCGGAAGGCACCCCGGAGGAGATCGTGACCGCGCGGGAATTCCCCGGGAACAAGCCGACCGCTTCGATTATGGCGCCGGCCCTCACCCCTTCGGTGCTTGGCCAGCTCATTGCGCTCTACGAGCACATCACCTTCACCCAGGGCGCGGTGTGGGGTATCGACTCCTTCGACCAGTGGGGCGTGGAACTGGGCAAGCAGATGGCCAAGGAACTCACCCCGGCGATTAGCGGGGACGCGGCGGCCCTGGAAGCCCAGGATGCTTCCACCCGCCAGCTCATCGAGTACTACCGCGCGCACCGGAAGTAGTGCCGCGCACCGGAAGTAGCACCGTGCGGCAATAGTACGAAAACAGCGCCGGCCACCCCTAATAACGGGAGTGGCCGGCACCGTTTATGTAGCTGCCGTAGCGAGGTAATAGACCGAAAGGCGGGGCTGCGGCGGTTTTTCTAGAGCACCTTGGTGAAGAAATCGCGGGTGCGCTCCGAGCGCGGGTTATCGATCACCTGCGCCGGGGTTCCCTCGTCGATAATCATGCCCTCATCGAGGAACACTACTTTATCGGCCACCTCTCGGGCGAAACCGATTTCGTGGGTGACCACCACCATGGTCATGCCCCCGCGCGCCAAATCCTGCATCACGGACAGCACCTCACCCACGAGCTCCGGATCGAGCGCCGAAGTAGGCTCATCGAACAGCATGAGCTCGGGGTGCATGGCCAGGGCGCGCGCAATAGCCACGCGCTGCTGCTGCCCGCCGGAAAGCTGCGCCGGGAAATGATTAGCGTGATCGCGCAAGCCCACCCGCTCCAGCAGCTCCAGGGCCTCGGCCCGCGCCTCCTTTTCCGGGCGGTGGGCCACCTGGACGGGCGCCTCCATAATATTTTCCATCGCGCTCATATGCGGGAAAAGATTGAAACGCTGGAACACCATCCCGACCTTGGCGCGCTGGGCGGCCACTTCCGCCTCGCTGCGCTGGCGCAGCCAGGTCCCTTGCGAAGTAACGGCACCGGCCCGGCGGGCCAGCACCCCGCGCCACCCGGTGGGGGCGGGCTGCTCGGTCATCCCCAGCAGCTCCCCATCCAGGTAGATCCGCCCGGCCGTAATAGTTTCCAACTCGTTCAGGCAGCGCAGCAGCGTGGATTTACCCGAACCGGAGGGCCCGAGCAGCACCACCACCTCACCGCGCTCCACCGTGAGATTAACACCTTTGAGAACGGTGTGATCACCGAAAGATTTGTAGACATCGCACACGTCCACCATGGCGTGAGTCATTGTTCTCCTTAGGGGGTGACGTCCAGGAAGGCCGTCGTCGCCGTACGTCCGTCAAAACCACGCGCGAAATGGCGTTCAATACGATGCTGCACCATCATGAGCAGCGAGGTAATAACCAGATACCAGATTGCCGCAACCACGAGGAAGGGGAACGGCAGGTAGGTTTTCGAACCCAAATCCTGGGCCGCGAAAGTGAGGTCCAGGGTGAAGGGGACGGCGAGAACCAGCGACGTTGTTTTCAACATCGAGATAGTTTCGTTCCCGGTGGGCGGAATAATAATACGCATGGCCTGCGGCAAAATAATACGCCGCATAATCGTGCCCGAACGCATCCCCAACGCCACCGCGGCTTCCCGCTGCCCCGGGTCAATCGCACCCAAACCGGAGCGAATAATCTCCGCCAGGTAGGCGCCTTCGTTCAGGCCCAGCCCGATAATCGCCGCGATAAACGGGGTGATGACCCGGTCGGTCTGGAACGTGAAGAACTCCGGCCCGAAAGGAATCCCCAGCGATAGCTTCTGATAGAGCGACGGCAGCAACCCCCAGAACATGAGCTGGGTGTAGATCGGGGTGCCGCGGAAGAACCAAATATAGAAGCGGGCAGCTGCGCGCAGCACCGCGTTACTCGATTCGCGCAGCACCGCCATGGTCAGCGCCAAAATAATGCCAATAACCATGGCGAGCACGGTCAGCACCAGGGTGTAGACGATACCGCGCAGGATCCGCCAATCGAAAAGATAACGCCCCACCACATCCCAGTGGAAAGCATCATTGGTGATGAGCGCATTAAGCGCCATCGCCCCGAGCACCGCCATGACGATGAGCCACACAATATTGCTCATCTTCACGCGGGCTTGCGGATGAATCTTCTCCATTACTGCACCTGGGGGTTGATCTCGGCGGTGCTCAGCACGCCTTCGGTAATGCCGTAATGCGCGAAGATTTCCTTGAGCTCACCCGAATCCATGAGGGATTGCAGCGCGGCCTGCACCGCCTTAGCGAGCTCCGGATTATCCTTGGCCACCGCGATAGCCACCGGGGCCGAATCATAAATATCACCCGTGGTCTTCAGCTGCCCATTTGAGCGGGCCACCGCGTAACCGAGCACCGGCGAATCAGCGAAAATAGCATCGTACTGGCCGGAAACCACCCGGGTCACGATCTGCGGCACATCCGGGAGGGACATAATCTTAATCGGCTTGGCACCCTTCGCTTCGCAGGCGGCGGTGGCTTCCTTGAGGGCTTCCTCCTGAGAGGAACCCGTTTGCACGCCGATGGTGAAACCGCAAGGGTCATCCGGAGTGAAATCACTGGACTTGGCCGGCACCCCGTATTCGGAACCCGCCTCGAAATACGTGATCATATTGAAAGCTTCTTCACGCTCGGGGGTGACGGTGAAGGTGGACAGGCCCACATCGAATTTGGTGCCGATCTGGGGGAGAAGCGAATCGAATTCCACGTGCGTGGTGGTGCCGTCTTTGAGTCCCATTTTCTTCGCGATGGCGCGCGTGAGATCAATATCGTAACCGGTGGGGGTCTGCCCGTCTGCCTTGCGGTATTCCGCGGGAGCGTAGTCGGTAGACGCGCCGTTGCGTAATTGCCCGCGTGCGGTAACATCCGCGGGCACTAGGGCAGCGACGGCGGAATCTGCCGCGATGCCATCAACAGCGAAACCGGACTCGCCCGGATCGGCCGCGGCGGTGGAATCCGTCAAAGCAGCCTCATCATTGGAGCAGGCGCCCAGCGTGAGGAGGCCGGCAGCAAGCAGCGCGATTGTTTTCTTCATTTTCTTCCCCTACGGTGAATGTTTTTTCAGTGTTCGGGTGGAAATTACTCGGAACAATCCCAAGTATAGCCAGTAAATATACGTGTGCATGTATAAAAATGTGAATATGCGGGTAGATAACGGCCGCTTTGGCGTATTTTCGGGCTTTGCGCGGCGCTGATGTGAGAGGACTAACGGCGGCGCGCCTCAAACAAGCGAGTATGTTACGAATCCGTAAGTTACGATTACGTAAGGTTACGCATTAGTAGGTTAGCGGCGGGCTGCCCCGCCGGGAAGAAGGCTGAGATGAGTCACGTGCATTCAGGGAACGTGCTCTTTCCGCGTACCGCGAGCGCGCTGGGGGAGGTAGGGCTCCCCGGTGCTGCGCTCCTGCATACCGAGCTGACCACATCCACCCAGGATGACCTGGCCGAACTCTGGCTCAACTCCGGGGGCGCTCCCGCACCCGGGCTGGTGTGCGGCCTTATCGCCGATGAGCAAAGCGATGGGCGCGGGCGCATGGGCCGCTCCTGGTTCGCCACCAAAGATGGCTCCCTGCTTTTCTCGGTACTCATCGCGGTGCCGGAAGTGGTGCGCGCGGAGCTGAGCTGGGTGACCTTCGCCGGGGCGCTGGCCGCGCGCGCCGCCCTCGAAAAGCTCGGGGCTGACGTGGCGATTTCTTGGCCCAATGATATTGTTACCCGCCCGCACGCCGCGAAACTGGCGGGCTTGCTGGGCGAAGTGGTAAGTACGGACGTGGCCGGGAATATTGGCGTGGTGCTCGGGGTGGGAATCAACCTGGGGCTGCGCGCCGCAGAACTTCCCACTCCCACCTCGGCTTCGCTAGCCACCGCCGGCTTCCCGGTTCCCAGCCGCGATGAGGTAGCCGCCGCCTACCTGCGCGAACTCGGGGCCCGGCTGGCCGCCCTGGTGAGTGCCTGTGAGAGCGGAATAAGTCATGCGGCAGCTAGCGGCGCCGTCGTACCCGAAACGCGCGCGCGGCACCTGGAAGCGAGCGATGCAAAGGCGACCGATGCAGAAGCCAGCGCGGCAGAACGCTCCGCAAGCGCGGCAGAACGCTCCGCAAGCGCGGCAGAACGCTCCGCAAGCGCGGCAGAACGCTCCGCAAGCGCGGCCGAACGCTCCGGGCTCCTAGCCGAGCTCAATGCCACCTGCGCAACCCTGCGCGAGGGCATTACCGTCAACCGCCCGCGCGATACTCCGGTGCACGGGCGCGGGGTGCAGATTTTAGCCGACGGCGCCCTCGTGGTCGCCACCACTGCCGGTGACGTGCGTATTTCCACCGGAGAAGTCTCGCTCCTGGGTCAGGTTGCGCCCTCGGAAGGAAAGTAGTGATGAAAAAAATTCTGGTTGCCAATCGCTCCGAAATCGCCGAGCGCGTGATTCGCACCGCCCACGATATGGGGATAAAAACGGTGGCGGTCTATGCGGACGCTGATCGCGAAGCCCAATTCGTGGAGGATGCCGATAGCGCCTACGCGCTCGAGGGCACCGCCTACGCCGATACCTATATGAATATTGAGAAAATCATCGCGATTGCCAAGCGTTCCCACGCGGACGCCGTGCATCCCGGCTACGGTTTTCTTTCCGAAGTTCCCGAATTCGCCACCGCGGTTATCGAGGCGGGGCTCACGTGGATCGGCCCGGCCCCCGCGGTGCTCCACCGCCTCGGCGATAAAATCCAGGCGCGCCGCCTGGCCGAATCGGTGGGCGTGGCCCCGGTGCCCGGCGTCTCTGACCCGGTGCAGGGGCGTGCCGGCGTGGACGAGTTCGTGGCGCGCTTCGGTTTTCCGATTGTTACGAAGAAGGCCGACGGCGGGGGCGGGCGTGGCATCACCATCCATAATGAAGCCGCTGACCTGGACCGCTTCTTCGCGGCCCACGGGGCGGACCTGGATTCCTATTTTGTGGAGCGTTTTATTCGCACCGCTCGCCATATTGAAACGCAGTCGGCGCGCGATTCCCACGGGAATTTCGCGGTGATTTCCACCCGTGATTGTTCGGCCCAGCGCCGCAACCAGAAACTCATCGAAGAAGCCCCCGCCCCGCTGCTGCCCGGCAACGCGGAAGCAATCGTGACCGAATGGTCGCGCCGGCTTTTCGAAGCGGTGGATTACGTTGGTTTGGGGACCTGCGAATTCCTGGTGGAGCCCGATGGGCGGGTCAATTTCCTGGAAGTGAATCCGCGCCTCCAGGTTGAACACACCGTTTCCGAAGAAGTGACGGGCATGGACCTGGTGCGCGAACAGATCCTCATTGCCTCCGGCGGCGAGCTCTCCGAAGTTCCCGCCCCGCGCGCCCACTCCTTCGAATTCCGGATTACCTGCGAGGACCCGGCCACCGGCATGGTGCCCTCCACCGGAACCATCGAGAAAATCCGCTGGCCGCTCGGGCACGGGGTGCGCATCGAATCCGGGATTGAAGAAGGCGATATTGTGACCGCCGATTTTGATCCCATGCTCGCCAAGCTCGTGGTAACCGCCCCGGACCGTGAGCAGGCCATTGCCCGCTCGCGCCGCGCCCTCGCAGAATTGCAGATCACCGGGGTGGCCACCCCCTGCGCCATGTACCGCGATGTGCTGGCCATGGAAGAATTCGCCGGGCATATTCCGTCCACCCGCTGGCTGGAAGATACCGTGCTCCCGCGTTACGAAAATACCCAGGCCGCCAGCACCCCGGCGCCCGTTAAGGACGAAGAACCGCGCCACACCTTCGTTATTGAAGTGGATGGGCGGCGCATGCGCATGACCCTCCCGGCCGCGCTCATCGCCACCGGCTCGCACGTGGCCCGCCGCACCCTGCAACCGCGCCGCTCCCAGGCGGCCTCCCGCACCGCGATGCCGGCCCAGGACCTGACCGATCCGAGCGGAATGGTGAACTCGCCCATCCAGGCGATTGTGGTGCGCGTGGTGGTGGAACCGGGGGATAAGGTCCACGAAGGCGATCTGCTCGTGGTCCTCGAATCCATGAAGATGGAAAGTTACGTGTATTCGCCGCGCGATGGCGAAGTGACCGACGTGGAAGTGCGGGCCGGGGCCACCGTGGCAGCCTTCCAACCCCTCGTGCGGGTGGTGGGCGCCGATGCCTAGCAACCAGCCCAGTTCCTGCCCGCGCGTTATGCGTCCGTGCCGGCGCGCGATTATGCGCCCGCGCGCGATTATGCGTCACCACGCGAGCCCCTGCCCGAAAGTAGCGAAGGAGAATCATGTCGCTGACTGAATTACGTTCCGCCCACGAATGGCAAACCCTGGATCACAGCGCCCAGCAGGTGGACCGGGTGCGTTTCGCGGAATACCAAAACGACTTGGCCCGGCAGGCCGAGGAACACGCCGCGCAGCGCCAGCACGCCCACGGCAAAAAGACCGCCCGGGAGCGCATCGCCCTGCTCTGCGATGAGGGCAGCTTCACCGAAATCGGGCAGTTCGCCGGCGGGAACCTGGGGCGCGGCTTCCGGGGCGCCGCGGTGGTGACCGGAATTGGCCAGGTGGACGGCCAGCTCGTAGCGGTCTACGCCCAGGACTTCTCCGTATCCGGGGGCACCCTGGGCGAAGCTGAGGGCGATAAAATCGTGGCCCTCATGGACAAAGCCCTTGAGCTGCGCATCCCCATGGTCTCCCTGCTTGATTCGGGTGGCGCCCGCATCCAGGACGGCGTCGTCGCCCTGTCCCAATACGGCCGTATCTTCAAGAAAACAATCGCGGCATCGGGCATTATCCCGCAACTCTCCGTCATTTTGGGACCTTGCGCGGGCGGCGCGGTCTACGGGCCGGCCCTCACCGATTTCATTATTATGACGCGCGATAACGCGCATATGTTCGTGACCGGACCGGACGTCGTCAAGGCGACCACCGGGGAAGAGGTCTCCTTCGATGACCTGGGCGGGGCGACCCTCCACAATTTCCAATCCGGGGTGGCTCACTACCTGGCCGCGAACGAGGACGATGCCCTCGATTACACCCGCACCCTCCTCACCTACCTGCCCGCCCATTGCGACGCGGAGCTGCCGCGCTGGGATTACGAGGAAACGGCCACGGATACCCAGTGCGCCCGCCACCTTTCCGATCTGGTGCCCGCCTCCACCAAGCAGCCCTACGATATGCTCGACGTCATCGCGAACCTCGTGGATTACGGGGAATTCGTGCAGGTCCAGGAGCATTTCTCCCGTTCCATCGTGGTGGGATTCGCGGCGCTGGCCGGGCAGTCGGTGGGGATCGTGGCCAATCAGCCGCTCGTGGATGCCGGCACCCTGGACGTGGACGCCTCCGAAAAAGCCGGGCGTTTCGTGCAATTCTGCGATGCTTTCCACGTGCCCGTGATCACCCTCGTGGACGTGCCCGGCTACCGGCCCGGCACCGAACAGGAGCAGGCCGGGATTATTCGCCGCGGCGCGAAGCTCATCTGGTCCTACGCGAATGCGACGACGCCCCTTGTGACCGTGGTGTTGCGTAAAGCTTACGGGGGCGCCTATATCGTGATGGGGTCGAAGTCCCTGGGAGGGGACCTCAACTTCGCGTGGCCGGGTGCGGAAATTGCGGTGCTCGGCGCCGAGGGCGCGGTCGCTATTACAGGGCGACGGCGCCTGCGGGAAGCCGAACAGAACGGTGAGGATGTGGCGGCGGTGCGCCAGCAGCTCATCGAAGAGTACACCCGCGAGAATGTCAATCCTTTCCTCTCCGTGGAACGCGGGGAGCTGGACGGCATTATCGCCCCCGAAGATACCCGGCGGGTGCTCATTGAATCCCTGCGCATCCTCGCCACCAAAGACTGCTCGCATCCCGGCGAGCGCCGGCACGGGAATATTCCCATGTAGCGGCCCGCCCCGAACCCAATTTCGATCTTTCCATTTTTCAAGAATTGCCTCGCGGGACCTCCCGCATCTAGCAGAAAGAACACTATGACCAGCGTGTATGAATCCCTGACGGCCACCCCGCCGGCTTCCCCGTGGATCCTCCAATTCGCCGGCCAGGGTACCCCCTGGCGCGCCGAATTAGATGAGCTGCTCACCTCCGCGCGGCTGCGCGCGGACCTGACCGAGGTGGACGCGGCGGCCGAGGAGATCCTCGCCCCGGTGCTCCCCGAACTCACCGTGATTTCCGCCGGGCGCCTCGACCTGCTCGGGCTGCGCGGCCCGGCCAGCGCCGGGCGCGCCCCCCACACCTCGGTTCCCGGTATCCTGCTCAGCCAGTACGGGGCCTACCGCGACCTGGCGGTGCGCCCCACCGCCACCATCGGGCATTCCCAGGGCGTGCTGGCCGCCGCCATGGTGGAATCCAGCGATCCGGCCAGTATTTTTGCCCTCGCCCGGCTCATCGGGGCGGCCGCCTCCAAGGTCAGCGGCGAACTCGGGATTACCGCGAGCAAGGATGCCAGCCCCATGCTCTCGGTGCGTGGCGTGGGTGCCCCGCTGCTGCGCCGCCTGGCTGCCAAGGTTCCGGATGCGGATGTTGCCATTATTAATTCCCGGGAAGCCTGCGTGGTATCCGGGCGCCCGGCCGCCCTCACCGCCCTGGTAGCCCTCATCGAACGCGAAGCTGAACGGGAAGCGCGTGCCCGCGCCGATAAACTCACCGGCGGGGAAGCCCTCCACCCGGTCTGCGAATTCCTCAACGTGGGAGCTCCCTTCCATTCCCCGCTCCTCGAACCGGCCGTGGCCCTGGTGGACGCCTGGGCGGCTCGCTGCTCCCTCAATGTGGAACGCAGCGATGAGCTGGCCCGCGCCGTGCTCACCGCCAGCCTGGACTGGACCGCGGAATTCGCCGCCGCCCTGGACGAAGCAGGGCAGGGCGGCACCCCGGCCGGTTTCGTGGTGGACCTGGGCCCGGGCCCGAACCTCAAGACCATCGCCCTGGAAAACCTGGCCGGTACCGGGGTGAGCTACGTGGATGCCTCCACCGCCGCGGCCCGCGATGACCTGGTGACCGGGGTGGCGCGCGTGACCCGCACCCGCGACTGGTCCGAATACGCCCCGCAGCTGCGCCAGATCAAGGGCCATACCTACCTGGATACCGCTTTCTCGCGGCTGACCGGGCGCAGCCCGATTATGCTCGGCGGGATGACCCCGACCACCGTGGACGGGGAAATCGTGGCGGCCGCCGCCAACGCCGGCTACTGGACCGAACTCGCCGGGGGCGGGCAGGTCTCCGAAGAAGTCCTCGCGGAAAACCTCTCCACCCTGCGCGAGCACCTGGAACCGGGCCGGGTAGCCCAGTTCAACACCATGTTCCTGGACCGCTACCTCTGGGATCTCCAATTCGGCTCGCGCCGGCTGGTTTCCCGCCAGCGCGCCGCCGGGGCGCCCCTGGACGGCGTGGTCATTAGCGCCGGAATTCCGGAAAAGGACGAAGCCCTCGAACTTATCGCGCGCCTGCGCGCCGAAGGTTTCCCCTATATTGCTTTCAAGCCCGGCACCGTGGCCCAGATTCGCCAGCTCGTGGAGATCGCCAAGGCATGCCCGGGTGCCCCGCTGATCGCGCAGGTAGAAGACGGCCACGCCGGCGGGCACCACTCCTGGGAGAACCTGGAAGACCTGCTCATCGCGACCTACGGCCAGATGCGTGAGGCCGGCCTCATTATTACCGTGGGTGGCGGCTTGGGCATTCCCGAGCGGGCGTCGTCGTTCCTCACCGGAACGTGGGCGCAGGCCTACGGTATGCGACCCATGCCCGTGGACGGCGTTTTCATCGGAACCGCGGCCATGGCCGCGAAGGAAGCGAAAACGAATCCGGACGTCAAGCAGCTGCTCGTTGATACGCCCGGTGTGAGCCCGGATGATAACGGCGGCTGGGTGGCGGCCGGCTCGACCCGCGGTGGTATTTGTTCCACCCAGTCCTCCCTGCACGCCGATATTTACAATGTGGAAAACGCGGCCGCCCGCGCCGCCCGCCTCCTCGTGGAAGTGGACGGGGATGCCGAGGCCATCGCCGCGCGCCGCGAGGAAATCATTACCGCGATCAACGCCACCGCGAAGCCCTACTTCGGGGATATCGCGCAGATGACCTACGCCCAGGCGCTGCGCCGCTACGTGGAACTGACCGTGCCCTGGGCCGACGAACCCACCCAAACCCGCTTCTGGGAAATGCTTCAGCGTTTCGAAGCGCGCCTGTGCGAAGCGGAAAGCGGGGATGTTCCCACGCTCTTCCCGACCCAGGCCGATGCCGCCGCCGATCCGCAGGCCGCGCTCCAGCGCTTCCTCGCCGCCTACCCGAGCGCGGAAGAACACACCGTGCTCGCCCAGGACGAAGCCTGGTTCGTGGCCCTGGCCTCCAAGTACCCCAAGCCGGTGCCTTTCGTGCCGGTGATTAACGAGCAGGTGCTGCGCTTCTGGGGCTCGGATTCGCTGTGGCAATCCCACAACCCGCGCTACACCGCGGACCAGGTCCGTATTATTCCCGGCCCCACCTCGGTGGCCGCCATCACCAAGGTCGATGAGCCCATCGCCGATATCCTGGGCCGCTACGAAGAAGACGCCGTGGCCCGAGTGAGCGCGGCCGGGGCGCAGGCCCAGCCGGCCTTCTCCCGCGCGGCACGCGACCGGGAAACCTTCCTGCGGGAAACCCCCTTCATCGTGTGGCACGGCCACCTGGCCACCAACCCGGCCCACCTCATTCCGGAAGCGGAAATCCGCGATACCCCGGAGGGCCTGGAAATCTTCGTGCCCCTCGATACCCTCTGGGATGGCACCCAGGCGCACCAGCACGTGGTGCGGCATATGCGCATCCCGCTGCTGCTGCCCGAATCGGTAGCCACCGGCGGGCTGCCCGTGGTGGATGATGCCCGCCTGGAAGCGGCCATGCGCGAGGTGCTCGCCGCGATGTCCGGGGTGGGAACCACCACCCTGGGCGGCACCCCCATCACGAAGCAACCCGAGATGATCGACGGCGTTGCCACCCTCACCTTCGCGGTCTCCCCGGAGATCAACACCCTGCACGCGGGGATTACCGCGCCGGCCGGGCGCACCCCGACGGCCGTGCCCTCCGCGCTGCTCGGTTCGTGCTGGCCCACCATCTATTCCGCGATGGGTTCGGGCGAAGCCGATGGTTACCCGATTATTGAAGGGCTGCTCTCCGGCGTGCATCTTGATCACCTGGAAAAGGTGAATGTGCCGGTGGAGGAGATCCTGGAAGCCGGGCAGCTCACCGCGCGCTCCTGGGTGGCATCCGTGGCCGAATCTTCGGCCGGCCGGGTGCTGACCATCCGCACGAATGTTGCGCGCGAGGATGGCACCGTGGTGCTGGAATTCCAGGAACGCTTCGCCATGCGCGGGCGCGCCACCACCACGGAACTGCCCTCCGAACCGGCCGCCCGCGGGGGAGTGGATGCCGATATTATCGACACCCCCCGTTCGGTGCTGCGCAAGGTCACCGTGCAGGCCCCCACCGATATGACGGCTTTCGCGATTGTTTCCGGTGATTTCAACCCGATTCACGTATCCCGCAACGCCGCGCTGGTGGCGGGAATGGATGCCCCGCTGGTGCACGGCATGTGGCTGTGCGCCGCCGCCCAGCACGCGGTGGCCGATCCGGTGGCCGGGCGCGCCCCCATGCATATCACCGGGTGGACCTACCGCATGTTCGGCATGGTGAACCTCGGCGACGCGGTGGATATTACCGTGGAGCGCGTGGGCCGGGTGCGCGGGGGCGGGCTCGCCCTCGACGTGACCGCCCGCTGCGGGGATACCGTGGTCTCCCAGGCTTCCTGCACAGTGAGCGCCCCGCGCACCGCCTATGTGTACCCGGGCCAGGGCATCCAGGCCCGCGGCATGACCCTCGATGACCGGGCAGCCTCCGCTGCCGTGCGCGAGGTGTGGGAACGCGCCGACCGGCATACCCGTTCCGCCCTCGGCTTCTCCATCCTCGCGGTGGTGCGCGATAACCCCGTGGAACTGCGGGTGCGTGACGAGATCTTCCGCCACCCGGACGGGGTCCTTAACCTCACCCAATTCACCCAGGTGGCGCTCGCGACCGTGGCCTTCGCCCAAACCTCGCGCCTGCGTGAACAGGGTTCACTGGTAAGCGGTGCTTACTTCGCCGGGCATTCCCTGGGTGAATACAATGCGCTTTCCGCCTACTCGCAGGTCTTCAGCCTCGAGGACGTGCTGGAAATCGTGTACCGGCGCGGTACCACCATGCATCACCTGGTGGAACGCGATGAGCAGGGCCGCTCGAATTACCGCATGGGTGCCTTGCGTCCCAACCAATTTGGGGTGGGCGACGACGCCGTGCGCGACTACGTCGCGCAGGTAGCTGCCGCTTCCGGGGAATTCCTCGAGATCGTTAATTACAACCTGGCCGGCGCCCAGTACGCGGTGGCCGGAACCGTGGCGGGCTTGGAAGCCCTGGAAAAGGACGCTAATGAGCGGGCCCGGCAGGCCGGGGGCAAACGTCCCTTCATGCTGGTTCCCGGTATTGATGTTCCCTTCCATTCCAGCGTGCTGCGCACCGGCGTAGCCGAATTTGGCGATACCCTGCGCGCTATTGTTCCCGCGGATATTAAGCTCGAAATTCTTGAAGGGCGCTACCTGCCTAACCTGGTGGCCCGCCCCTTCGAGCTGACGGAAGAATTCTGCGATGCCCTCCTCGAGGTGGTTCCCTCAACGGTGGTGCGCGAGATTCGCGATGATTTGGCCGCGCGCGTGGAGCGCGACCGGGTGGGTACCGCCCGCGAGATCCTCATCGAGCTGCTGGCCTGGCAATTTGCCTCCCCGGTGCGCTGGATTGAAACCCAGGATTACCTCATTGAGGCCGGGGTGGAAGATATCGTGGAAATCGGCCTGGCCGCTTCGCCGACGCTGGCGAATATGGCCACCCGCACCCTCGCGCTACCCAAGCACGCCCAGCGCCACGTGAGCGTATACAACGTGCAACGGGACGCCAAGCGCGTTCTGCACGAGGATGTTGCCAGCGCCCCGGTTGCTGAAGATGGATTCGCGGACGGCGCGGCGGCTGCGGCCGGTGCCAATGGCGCTGCGGCGAACGGCGGCGATACCGCCGCGGCCCCGGCCCCCGAAACCGCTGCTGCTGCTCCGGAAGCTGCTGCTCCCGCACCGGATGCGGCTGCTGCTGGCGCCGCTGCGGCCGCGCCGGCCGCGGCAGCAACCCCGGCACCCGCCGCGGCTCCGGCCGGCGATGGCCAACCGACCGCGGACCTGCCCTTCCGGGCCGGGGATGCCCTGCGCGTCCTGCTCGCCTGGTCCACGAAGATCCGCCTGGATCAGATGGGCGATGCCGACTCGGTCGAAACCCTCACCAACGGGGTTTCCTCCAAGCGCAACCAGATCCTCATGGATATGACCGCCGAATTCGACCTGGCCTCCATGGACGGCGCCGCGGAAGCACCGCTGGCCACCCTGGTTTCCCAGGTGGATCAGGCCGCCCACTCCTATAAGCCCTTCGGGAGCGTGCTGCGCGAAGCTATCGCGGACCGGCTGCGTTCGCTCACCGGTGCGGCCGGCGCTAAGCCGGCCCGGGTGGCCCAGCGGGTGCAGGATACCTGGCAGCTCGGCGAAGGCTGGGTGGCCCACGTGACCGCCACCATCCTCCTGGGTACCCGCGAAGGTAAGTCGGTGCGCGGCGATGAACTGGCTACCCTCCCGCTGGCCCCCACCTCGGCCGCCCAGCTCGATGAACTCATCGACGCGGCGGTGCGGGCGGTGGGCGCGGCCCACGGCATCAACGTTGCGCTCCCGAGTACCGGGAGCGGGGCGGGCGGCGTCGTCGATTCCGCTGCCCTGGACGCGTATGCCGAACGTATGGACGCGATCCTGGCCGGAACCGCGCGCGATCTGCTCGCGCGCCTCGGCCACAACGAGCGCCCCGAGGCGCCCGCAACCGCTGATGACCTAGCCCTGCGCGAAGCGATGAGCGCGGAACTGGGCAGCGGTTGGGAAGACTTCGTGACCCCGCGCTTCGACCCGGCCCAGGCCGTGCGCCTGTGCGACCGCTGGGCCACCGCCCGCGAGGACGTGGCCAAGATCGCCTTCGGGCGCGAAGTGAACGCCAATTTCACCGGCGTTGGGGAAGAAGTGGCCCGCCAGGCCGAATGGCAGGCGGCCCGTAATCCCAAGCTCGCGGCGCGCTTGACGAAGATCGCCCGCGCTGCCCGCGATACCACCCCGGGGATCTACGCCGGGAAGGTTGCGGTGGTGACCGGTATGGCGGAGAACTCCATCGCGGGTGCGGTGGTGGCCGGGTTGCTGGCCGGCGGGGCAACCGTCGTCGCCACTTCCTCGCGTATCTCCACCGCGCGCCTGAACTTCGCTAAGAAGCTCTACCGTGAGAACGCCATCAACGGTGCCGAACTGTGGCTTATCCCCGCCAACCTCGCTTCCTTCCGCGACGTCGACGCGATCACCGCGTGGATCGGCGCCGAGCAGCGTGAAACGGTGGGTGCCACCTCGAAGCTCGTCAAGCCGGCCCTCATTCCTGACCTCCTGGTGCCCTTCGCGGCACCGCGGGTGAGCGGCTACCTCAGCGATGCCGGCCCCGAAGCGGAAAACCAGGCCCGCGTGCTGCTGTGGAGCGTGGAACGCCTCATCGGCACCCTCGCGAGCCTGGGCACCGATGCCGCCATTGACCATCGCATGCACGTGATTCTGCCGGGCTCCCCGAACCGGGGCTCCTTCGGTGGGGACGGCGCCTACGGCGAAGTCAAGGCCGCGCTGGATGCCGTTGTCAATAAGTGGCGCGTGGAGCCGTGGGGGCAGCGCACCACTATCGCGCACGCGAAGATCGGGTGGGTGCGCGGCACCGGCCTCATGGGCGGGAATGATCCGCTGGTGGAAGCTGTGGAAGCCAAGGGCGTGCATACCTGGTCCACGGTGGAAGCCGGACGCGAACTGCTCACCCTCTTCACCCCCGAATCGGTGGCGGCTGCCCGCACCGCGCCGGTTATCCACGATATGACCGGTGGGCTGGGTGATATTAACCTGCCCGAACTGGCCGCGAGCATCACGCCGGCCGCCCCCGCTCCGGCAGCGCAGGCCGCACCGAGCGTGCGGGCCCTGCCCAGCCCGGTGAGCATCCACCAGCCGACCATGGACCTGGGTGCTTTCGGGAGCGGCAGCGCCAAGCCCGAGGACCTCGTGGTGATCGTGGGGCTGGGAGAAACCGGTCCGTGGGGCAGCTCGCGTACCCGGTGGGAAGCCGAATTGGGGATTCAAAGCGACGGCGATGTGGACCTCACCCCGGCCGGGGTGCTGGAGCTGGCCTGGATGATGGGCCTGCTCACCTGGTTCGATACCCCGAAGCCGGGCTGGTACACCCCCGAGGGCGAGCTGGTTCCCGAAGAGGATATTTTCGAACGCTACCGCGATGAAGTTGTGGCACGTTCGGGTATCCGCGCCTTCGTGGATGACGGGCCGCTGGCCGATATCGGGACCACCGATATCGCCCCGGTCTACCTGGAGAAGGACGTGACCTTCACGGTGGGCAGCGAAGCGGAAGCCCGCGCCCACGCCGAAGCGGATCCGAGCTTCACCAGCTTCTTCGAGGAAGACGGCGAATGGCGGGTGACCCGCAAGGCCGGGGCACTGACCTATATGCCGCGCCGTACCACCCTCACCCGCCGCGTGGGCGGGCAGTTCCCCACCGATTTCGATCCGGCCAAGTGGGGGATCCCGGCATCGCTGGTGGAGAGCGCGGACCGCATGGCTATCTACAACCTCATGACGGCGGTGGATGCCTTCCTCTCGGCCGGGTTCTCCCCGGCGGAGCTGC
Source organism: Actinotignum urematis (assembly GCF_051264595.1). Classification (NCBI taxonomy): domain Bacteria; kingdom Bacillati; phylum Actinomycetota; class Actinomycetes; order Actinomycetales; family Actinomycetaceae; genus Actinotignum; species Actinotignum urematis. The sequence goes on from NZ_JBOZBG010000005.1 coordinate 47,732, forward strand.
TCGAATACGTGCACCCGGTGGATGTTTCCTCCACGCAGGGCACTGGCTTCGGCGGGATGACCTCCATGCGCCGCCTGTACGTGGATCGCTTCCTGGGTAAGGACTACCCGCAGGATATCCTCCAGGAAACCCTGCCGAATGTGATCGCCGCGCATACCATGCAGGCCTACGTGGGCGGGTACGGTTCCATGATTCACCCGATCGGTGCCTGCGCGACCGCCGCGGTGTCCGTGGAAGAAGGCGTGGATAAGATCGCCACCGGCAAGGCCCAGTTCGTGGTCTCGGGCGCGATTGATGACGTGCAGGTCGAGTCCCTCATCGGTTTCGGTGATATGAATGCGACGGCGGATTCTGCCGCTATGGCGAAGAAGGGCATCAACCCGCGCTTCTTCTCCCGCGCTGGCGATCTGCGCCGCGGTGGCTTCGTGGAAGCCTGCGGCGGTGGCACGGTGCTGCTGGCCCGCGGCGACGTGGCCGCCCAGATGGGGCTGCCCGTCTACGGGGTGGTGGCCTATATCCGTTCCTTCGCGGACGGTATCCAAACCTCGATTCCGGCACCGGGCCTGGGAGCGCTGGCCGCCGGCATGGGCGGAGAGAACTCCGTGCTGGCCACGAACCTGCGCGCCCTCGGCGTGAGTGTGGACGACGTCGCCGTGCTTTCCAAGCACGACACCTCCACCAATGCGAATGACCCGAACGAAGCGGAACTTCACGACCGCCTCTTCACGGCGCTGGGCCGCAGCGCGGGTAACCCGCTCTACGTGGTTTCCCAGAAGACCCTGACCGGGCATTCCAAGGGCGGGGCGGCGCTCTTCCAGATGGCTGGCATCACCCAGATGTTCGCCACCGGGAAGATCCCGGGGAATAAGGCCCTGGACTGCTCCGATCCGGCTTTCGAGGAACGCAGCTACCTGGTGTGGCCGCGCGAGGTTCTCGAGGTGGGCGATATCAAGGCGGCCGTGCTGACTTCGCTCGGCTTCGGGCATGTTTCCGCGCTCATGATGCTCGTGCACCCGGCGGCTTTCGAAGCGGCTATCGCGCGCACCAACGGCGCGAAGGCAGCCCAGCTGTGGCGGGAGAGCGCTGATATGCGCCTGCTGGAAGGCGCACGCCACCTGGTTGCCGGAATGGTCGGCCACGCGCCGCTCTACACCGAAACCTCGGTGGATGAGCGCTTCGCCGGGGACCGCCACGAAGGCGAAGCGGCGCTGCTCCTCGATCCGCGCTACCGCCTGGTGAACGGAAAGTACCAGCTGCGCTAAAGCAGAGCTAAAGCAGAGCGGATCCATCCCATAAGAGCGGGGCGGGGCAGTTCATCACGAACCACCCCGCCCCGTTTTATGTGCACGCTGGCTTCTTATCTGTGTGTGCGTTGCTTGTGGCTCGGCGCGCATTTTCTTCTACCTATGCACGTGCTTGCTTCCGGGCGGTCGTGGATGTTTCAATACCGTGATGGTGAATCCTGATAGTGAACCGCGGTATCGCATTGACATAGCAACCGCGCGGAAAATTGCGGTGACGGCGCAGGGGCTCGCCCCGGAAGCTCGCAGCGCCGGTGCTTCCATTTCCGATGTTTTCCAGCGCCTCAGCTGCGTTCAAATTGATTCGCTACAGGCCGTGCGCAGATCCCAAGAATTGGTTTTGCTCGCCCGCGGAGTGGATAAAGATAGCTTGCCGTTGCTACACGAGAGTTCTACCGGCCTCTTCGAAACCTGGGGCCACGCGCATTCACTTATGCCCAGGTCAATATGGCCCTTGCTCCATTGGCGTCGTCGTCGCATTAAACAATACGGGTTATCCGGTCCCCAGGTCGATCACGATGTGGCGCGGGCCGTGTTGGAGCGCATACGCGAGAACGGACCCACGGCGCATTCGCAGCTCGGGCGCGCGGTGGGGCAGGGCTGGGAACGCAGCAGCCCGGTCAAAACCGCCTGCGAATGGTTACTGAGCATCGGCGACCTCGCGGTAATCAGCAGAGACGAGAAGTGGCAAAGAATCTATTGCACCCCCGAGCAAGCGGGTTTACCGAGTTCGGAGCTGCTCGATGAGGACGAGAGTTTGAACGGTACCGTTGCGCTAGCTCTGCGCGCTCTCGGGATCGCGCGCTTTGACGATGTGGTGGATTATTTCAGGTTCCCGAAAAGTGCGAATATTCGCGAGCGCTGTGTCGCGAACGGGTATGTACCGGTTGAGGTGCGCGGGCTGGCCGGAACGTGGCTTGCTGATGAGGCCTTCATGGAGGAACTGCATGGCGCCACGTGGGAGACGGGCAGTATTACGCTGCTCTCTCCTTTCGATTCGCTTATTTGGACGCGTTCGCGCCAGCGTGAACTCTTCGGGAAAGACTATCGGCTCGAGGCATATAAGCCCGCGCATAAACGGGAGTTCGGGTATTTCGGGATGCCGATTCTGTGTGATGAGCGGATTATCGGGCGCGTGGCGGCGCGGGCGAAAGATGGGCACGTAGCAATAGAAAACCTCGAGGTGGATGAGGGCTTCTCACCCGAGGGTATTCGAAGCGAGATAACGAGTCTCCTGAAGTCCTGGGTGAGCTGAGGTCATAGAAGTCGAGCTGAGTTCTATAAGGTGAGCTGACGTCTATAGCCGAACCTCAGGAGTCACATCAGCACCTGCGGGGGCACGAGGTGTTTTCCGAGCTGTACTTCGCATGTACGACATCGGCAGTACATCTCGGAAAACATATACCAGGTCCGGTGGCCGGCTCCGGGCCCGGCCCGTCGTGCGGCACCGGGCCCGGCATATGCAGCACCGGACCGGATCCGGGCTACCTACAGGCCGTCATAAGCCTCTTTACCAGCCGTAATTATCCTTGGAGAAATCTACCGTGATCGCCCCGTCCTTCACTTCGAAGCGCAGGGTGCGGTTCACCCAGATATTGACCGGCCACTCCGATTCCTTCCAGGGATCCTTCTCGCTGTAGCGCTGCTTGTAATTAATAATGGCCTTGCCCTTGACCTTGGCGGTGCCCACATAAGCGCCATCCTCGTAGCGCAGGCTGGAGGCCTCCACCTCGACCTTGGGTTCTTCCTTCCACGAGCGCCGAATCTCCGTCACCGCCTGGAAAACAGGATCGCTCATATTCAATTCGGGGCAGTCTTTCACCTCGAAGGTATCGGCGGGCATGCACGCCTCATACCGCGCATTCACCTGCTTTTGGATTTCCGCGGCCACCTCCGGAGTGAAGCTCGGTTCAATGACGGCCGGGGAGCTCAAGTCAAGAACCGGAACGGTTACGCTCTCCGTCTCCCCGAAACTCACGTACGTGTCTCCGCCCTGGGCACCCACCGTGTAGGTACCCGGGAAAGCGGGCAGCGAATAGTACCCGCTGGCGCGCTCGCTCTTGTCGGCCGGGTCCACCGTGGTCGAAAGATCGACGTCGACCCCATTGACGCTGAGCTGCGGCGTTGCGGAACGTAGCACCAAGGTCCCCAGCGGCGCATCAGTGACCTGCCACTCGGAGAAGAACAGGAATTTCTTGCCGCGCTCACTGAGAGTGAGATCAACCGGATATTTCTTCATATCGATGGTGAATTCGGCGCTCACGCGCACGGTATTTTTCCCGCCCGGCTGCGATTGCTTAAAGGCAGAAATGACCTCAAAATCGGTGGGCCGATTCGTGGCCTTGCTGTAAATCTCGTCGCTGAGGAGCAGGCGTTCGCCGGAGCGCACATTCGGGTCGTACACCTCGAGCGCGGCGCTGGCCTTCCCGTCCACAATCGCGGAAAGGTAGGCCTCGGCCGTTTTCTCCGGCGCGAACTTACTAGCCGTCACCTTAAAACCAATAACTCCCGCCACGACGAGCACCAGCAAAACCACTAGGCTAATCCACAATTTCTTATGGGATTTCTTCTCCCGCGGGAGCGACGGGGCTGGGGCGGTAGCGTACATTCCGCCCGGCATTCCGCGGCCGGCGGCCGGGCTCGGCGCGGTGCCGTACCCGCCCGGAGGTGCGTAGCCCTGCGGCGGGGCGCCGTAACCGGGCTGCGGCGCATAACCGGGAGCGGGCGGATAACCCGGGGCCGGTACCGCATCCGGGGCGGCCCCAGCACTGCCCGCGCTCGGAATCTCCTCGAGCATCCGCGGAAGCGCGGTACGGGTGGGCGCGCCCGCATCAACATCGGCCGTGATCCACGCTTCCGGCTCACGTGGGGATAGGGGCGACGGCGCCGCTGGCGCGGGCGAATCCGCCGCAGGGATTGTAGCGGCGAGTGTGGCTTCTGGATCGGGCTGCGGGGTAGCTTCTTCGGCATGTTGCTCGTCGGGCTGACCGACCTCGGAGCAGTTGCCTTCAGAGAAATCGTCTTCGGGCTGCTCGTCTGCGGCATGCGCGGGGGCCGGCGGTGCGGGAGGCGGGGGAGGAACCGGGACCGCGAGCGGATGCGCCGGAGTAGCCTCAGGCTGTGCTGCCGGCATCTCCTCGACGGGCGGAATTGTCCGGGTCAGCTCCGCTTCCTCGGGGCTCGGCGCGGAAGGCGTTGGCGCGGAGGGCGGCGGAGGCGGAGGTGGCGGCACCGGCGTGGACGGTGGGAAGTGGTCAGGTCCGTTAGTCATAAGAGGTCCTTCCTCACAGATGGAGTACGGTGACGTGGAAGGTGGAACTCGCGTGATGAGCCCCGCCGTCGTACCTGTAGAGTTTTTCATAAACTCCACGTACCTAGGGTAACTGGGATACTGTTGCTACAGGAGAAAACTCCGTATATTAACCGTAGAAAGTATTGGTAGCTACACGGGGTTTTCGTCCGCGTTTTTGCGGTACGGAAATTCTATGGGAGAAAGTGGAACCGCTATGATGTACGATCCGCGCACAATGACCCTCGAAAACTTAGGCGACCCGCAGATTACCGCGCGGGATCTTGCCGATATTGCGGCCCAGCGCCCCGACCTGTGGGATGCTATCGCGGTCCATCCGCAGTGCTACCCGGCGCTGGTTGCTTGGATTCGCGAGCGCCAGGCCGAAGGCCAGGCGCAGCAGGCCCCACAGTTCGCGCAGACCCAGCAACCGGAAGCGCAACCGGCAGCGCAGTCGGAAGAACAGCCCGCTGCGGAGCAGCCGGCCGGTGAGTATCAGCAACCCGAACCCCAGTTCCAGCAGCCCGCCGCGCACGCGCAACAGGCCCCGCAACCGCTCACCGCCGAGCAGTGGCAGGCCCGCTTCCAACTCGATAACGGCCGCGAACCCACCTTGCGGGAATACCAGGAGGCCGTCGCCCAGGGCGCGGTGGCCGGGCCGGGCGCTGCAGATAATTCCGTGGGGGATATGAAAGAAGGTCTCAAGCAATTCGCCACCGGGGCCAAGGACTTCGTGAGCAACCGGGTGGCTCCGGCGGTCGCCCAGCAGGCCGGTGCCATGCGCCAGAGCTTCGCGGCTGCCTCCGCGGGGCGCGCTTCCAAGTGGCATGTGATTATTCCGGCTGTGCTCATCGGCGCTCAGGTGCTCGCGATGCTCTCCGTTTTCCTGCCTCTGGTTTCGAGCTTTGGATTCTCCGTTAGCCTCATGACCGCCGATTCGGAAATCGGCTGGATGGTGCTGCTCTGCTACCTCATCGCGGCTGTTTTCTCCACGCTCGCGCTGGTTATCAAGAAGAAGTGGACCATGGCCACCGCCGGCGGGGTGGGCTTACTCTTCGGACTCCTGTGGTTGATCGGAATCATGAACGCTCTGTCCAAACTTCCTGACATCTCCGGATTCGCCAACCTTGGATCTGGTTTCATTCTCCTTATGCTCGCCACCATCGTGAATATTGCCTTCTCCATCTGGGCTATCGTAGTGGTGGTCAAAAAGAACTAAATGACAAGGAGTGCTGGGATGACTCAGCCGGACACGCCCACCGGGGATATTCCCGCGTGGGCGGGCCTCGATCTGCCTGCCGCGCTCAAAGCCGCCAGCTTCCTCACCAGCGAGCTGGCGCGGCAGTACCGGCTGATCGTCAAGGTACTGTACGAACAACGTGAATTCACCCTCACCGGGGTAAGCCATCACGATTTATTCGAGTTAGTGCGCGGCTACCTTCCAACAGAGGGAGCCGAGCGCTTCCTCGAAGAATTCAATTTTGATGCGCGCATGGCGAGCCTGGTCGAGTGGGGCACCTGCACCGCCTGGCAGGATGACGCCGAAACCGAAGAAGATTTCCTTCGCAATAGGTACCGCTACCAACTCACCGAAGCCGGCTCGAAATTCCACGAAGCCGCGCTCGCGATAGAAAACGACCTGGGTACCCAGTCCACGGCATCGCTGCTGGCCCCGGCTATCCTCGCCAAGCTCTTGGAAGAAACCCTCGAGCAGGTCCAGCACGCGGAATATCCGGAAGCCAGCCAGTCATTCGCGCAGGTGGAAAGCACGCTTTCCGATATGCGGGAGACCGCTTCCCAATGGCAATCGCGGCTCGCCTCCGCGCTCGGTGGGGAACCCACCCGTGACAAAATCGTGACGACCCTCGAAACGATCCTGGCCTATTCGGAAGTGTGGGGCTCCGGGGTAGATGCGTGCAGTGAAAGCATCTCCCGGCTCGTTGCCCAGCTCCAGGCCACCGATATGTCCGTGTGGAAAGCCATGGCGATTCCGCGCCACGGCTCGAAAGCTGCGGAAGAAACTCTGCTCGCCACCGCCCGGCAGCTGTGGCGCGTGCTGGATGTTCTTGATAACTGGTTTACGGGGTCGGCTTCCCAAGCCAAACGGCTGCGCCGCCAAATTCGAGACGCCGTCGCCCCAACCATCCAGGGCCACCGCGCCCTCCTGGCCGTGAGCGGAACAATATCCAGAAAAGCCGATCTCCTGCGCCTTGCCGAGCGCCTCGAACAGGCTCCCGATGAGGAAACGGTCTGGGATATATGGTGTGCGACGACGGGTTTGTACTCCACCAGGCACGTTACCGATACCGTCCCGGATATCTCTGCCGGGCATCAACAATCCGCTTGGGAAACACCGCCGGTTCCCATTAGTCGCAAGCTGCGGGTGCGCGGGCCGCGCGCGGTACGGGGCCGGCCGGCGCAAATGATCAACCGCCAAGATAATATCCGCAAGGCAAAACTCTTGGCTGCCCAGCGCAACCTCGATATTGCCGACGCCGCGGAAGCCCTGGCGAAGAAATCCGGGAGCGAATTGAGTGAATGGGGCACCTTGAACCGCACCCAGGCCGATCTGCTTCTTGACTTGATTTCCGGGGCGCGCCGGCATAAAAAGGACACCCGCGTGCGCGAATCCCGTACCAAAGATGGTAAATGGCGCCTGCGTTTCACCCGGACGGAAGGCTCGGCCGTCATCGAAACGGAAGCCGGGCGTTTGGTGCTCGCCAATGGAATTGTGGAGTTCACTCGATGAGCGTCACGATGTTTAGCTCGGATCGAGCCGAAAAACAGCTGGCCTTCATCGGGCTGCTGTGTTCTCCCGTGGTGGCACCGTGGACCAATCCAGAGCTGACCGAATTGGTGCGTCGCCATATTAAAGACTTGGAGATGTGGTGCGAGCGGCTCGGCTACCGGATCGGCCACGTGGGCGAATGCTACCGGCTGCGCCGCACTCCGCTGGACGGGAAAAACTCCGTGCCGGTGGGCGCACATCCGGATCGCGGCCAGCTGCTGCTGCGCCTCTACGCGGCGGCCAGTCTGGAAGACCAGCAGGGGGATTCCATCACCCTGCAAGAGCTCTCCGACCAGGTCCGCAATTCTTCCGCGAGTCGCAACGGCTGGCCCTACGATCCCGATACTTTCGCGCATCGAAGAAGATTCATCGCCGCGGTGCAATGGCTGTGCGACCAAGGGGTACTCAGCCGGCTCACCGATGAAATCCGGCTCGATACCTGGGCCCGGGAAGGCTCCGGTTTCGGGGCCGGCTACCGCATCCACCGCGATTGCCTCATGATGCTTATTAACGTCGACGATGTGGATCTGGGATTATCCCCGGTAGAAGAAACAGATACCCGGCGCAAAGTGATTATGCGTGCCCTCATCGAACAGCAAGCTCTCTACCCCGAACAGCTCACCGAAGAAGAACGCGCCTACCTGTACGGCCCCCAACGTGGCCGAATCATGGCGCTCGTAGAAGAAATGACCGGCGGTATCGTGGAAATACGGAGCGACGTCGCCCTTCTCTCCCTTCCGCAAGATCGCAACTTCCCGGGCGCCGTCCATGTGCTGTTCCCGAGCAGCACCGCGCTCGATTGGGCCTGCCTGGCTTTTATTGACCGCCTGGCGCCCGGCGCGGAAGGTAGTTGGCGGCGGGTATCGCGTGCCGATATTGAGCGGGTGGCCGCGGATATTCACGCCGCCTTCGGGGCGAAGCTCACCAAAGAGCTCCAAGAATCACCGCGGGTCCTGGCGGAGAAAGCCGAAGAACGGCTGCGCGAGACCGGCCTGCTGGAAGCGGGGCCCGAAGGCTGGAGCTTGAGCCCGCTCGCGGCGCGCTACCGGGGAGCTGATTTGGAAGAAGACGCCGTCGTCGACGAAAGTTTGTTTTAGGAGGAGCAAGGAGCCATGGAGGCGAATGAACTGAAAGCCTGGCGCGAAGCCTGGCAAAACGGCGGCTTCCCCATGCCCCGCCTGGACCGCTGGCAGGTGCTGCGCGCCGGAGTGGTCAACCTGTGGGAATTCGAAGCCGTGGAATACTGGTTCGCGGACGGCTGGGCCCAGCTTTTCGGAGCCAATGAAACCGGGAAATCCACCCTCATGGCCCTCACCACGCTCATTCCGCTGCTCGGCGATACCTCCCCGGATAAAATCGACACCCTGGGGCGGTCCGGGAAACAATTCGGCTACTACGTGCGGCCCACCCACGAAGGCTCCGACCGGCGCACCAGCGACCTCTCCTTCTACCACGGCTGGCTCTGGGTGGAATACGGTCGGGTTATTGACGGGCAGCCCCATTTCTTCACTACTCTGCTTTACACCTATTGGCGGGAGGGCAATACTCGTTTCCACGCCAAGTGGTGTACCTGCGAGGAGAGCCGGGTGCGCGGGGATCTGGCGATCTTTTCCGGGCGAACCGTGAACGCCGCGAAAGAAATAACTGCCCCCGGCTGGCAGGTGCACGATAATGCCACCTCCTACCGGAAAACCGTGGCGCGCAAACTTTTCAGCTGCGATTGGGAGAAACTGGAAGCAATCGGGCGGATCCTCAAGGTTACCCGCACCCCGAAACTCGGGGCGCAGTTGGAATCCAAATTCGTGACCGATAAGTTGCGCGAGGCGCTGCCGGCCCTGGAAACCACCGAGATAACTAAACTGGCGCGGGGCTGGGATGCCCTTGACGGCATCCGCAAAGACCTCGATACCACGAAAAAAGCCCTCGGCGATGTTAAGGATTTCATCAAAACCCACTGGTGGCCGTGGACCAAAGCGGTGCTGCGCATCGCGGCGGACGAAGCCGCGCAATCGCGCTCCGAACTCGATAAGGTGACCCGGAACGAAAACGATTCCCGCGCGAAATTAGCGGAGAACTGGGAACGCAAAGAGGCCCTCGATAGCGCGCTGGAGGAGGTGCGCGCCCAGCTGGAGCAGGCCAGAACTCAGCATGAGGCCCTGCGCAATTCGGCCGCCTACCGCGATGCGGAAAGCCGCGCGGCGCAGGTGCGTTCCCTGCGGGAACTGGTCCGGCGTGATACTTCCCAGCACGAGCGCGATAACGCGGATGTGGAGCGCTGCCGCCAGCGCGAGGAACACGATTCTGGCGAGGTGAGCGAACGCACCGCGAACCTGGATCAGGCCCAGCGCCGCGTGGTCGATGCGAAAGACACCGCCGTGAGCACGTTCCGCGCGGCGGGCTATACCGGCGAAACATCCGTCGATATCGCGCGGCTGCGCCAATGGCACGACGAGCGCGAGGGGGAGCTGCGGCAGGCGCGCACCCTGCTCAAAGTTGTTGAACAGGCCACGCAGCAGGCGATGCTGCTGGAAAATACCGCGGGCAATGCCCTGGCCCGCGCGGAGAAAAGCAAGCACAGCGCTGAAGAATCCTGGAATCGGGTCGAAGAAGAATACGAACGGCTCTCCAGCAGCGTGACCGAGTGGGCCAGCAGCGTTGACGCGGATGGCGCCGAGGCGTGGTTGAGCCAGCTCCCCACCAGCTACCCCTGCCCGGCCGGCACCCTCACGGAAGCGATCCGTCGCGACTGGTACCAGCCCCGTAAAAACGAGATCCAGGCCCGCACCGAGCGCGAACTCGGGGAGATTCGCCAGCTACGCGAACAAGTCACGCAAATCGATACCGAGGTGGCCGCGCTGGAATCCACCGGCGTCCAGGCCCCGCTCGCCCCGCAGCTGTGGCGCCGGCGTTCGCGTGACGGCGCGCCCGGCGCCGTCCTGTGGCAGCTCCTCAACCCGCGCGCGGGAGTCGCGCCCGCCGACCTCGCCCATATTGAAGCGGCACTTGCCGCCGCCGGTCTCCTCGACGCCTGGGTTGCGGAAAATGGTATATACGACGACGCCGACACGTTCCTCGCACCCCTCCCGGCCAGCACCGCTAGCCGGACGCTGGCCGATGCCCTGGAAACTGGCGAATCCGCGGGCGCCCTGGGCCGGCAGGCGGATAATCTGCTGGCGGGGGTGGCTTTGGTGCCGGCAGGAGCGGCGATGCCCGCGCAGGGCCTGGCCATTAGCGTGGACGGGCGCTGGCAGGCTGCCGGCCTGGCCGGTACCGCGCTGCCGGTCCGCGAGGTAGCCGAATGGCTGGGTGAAGAAGCCCGGGCCGCGCAGCGCCGGCGCCGGCTGGCCGAATTGGCCACCCAAAAAGACCAGCTGCTGGCAAATATCGCAACGCACACCAGCCAGGTTGAAGAACTGGAGCGGCGCGGCGCTGAGCTCGATACCCAGTACGCGCAAGCCCCCAGCGATATTGCTTTGCGAAACTTGCTGACCGCTTGGAATAAGGACGATGAGCGTGCCCGGGCCGATAGAGCCGAGGCCGCGGCGAAACAGAAGGAAGCGGAAGAAGCCCGCACCCGCTGCGATAACCACCAGGCCGAGCTCGCGCAGTACGCCGCGGAGCATGCCCTGCCCAAAGACCGGGACGGCCTGGATAATTTGCGGGAGCATTTACAGCGGGGGCTGCGCCACCTGGATGCATGGCGCCAAGCACTCCTCGGCGAAGAGTCCGCGCGCGGCGAACTGGAAAAAGCACAGCGGCGCCTGGAGGAGGCCCGCGCGAGTCTTGAGCAGGCCCGCGGGCGCCTGGCGGAAACCGCGCGATCCCTGGCCGCCCACAGCGAAGAATTGCGGGTCCTGGAAGAAACCGCGAACCAGAGTGACGTGGCCATTCTGGAGCAGGTTGAGGAATGCGCCGCCCGGATCACCCGGCTGGAAGCCGAACGCGAGCAAGCCCAGAAACAGCATTCCGAGGCCCTCGTCAACCTGGAGCGCGCCAGTAACGAATTGGAGCGCGTGACCGAGGAACGCGAGCGCGCCCTCGCGAACCGCGATACCTGCTACGCCGCCTTCCGCGAACTTATCGATGCGGGCCTGGCGCGCAGAATCCAGCTGGAGCTACCCGAAAGTGAGTCTTCGGCGATTACGAATGTGCGCGAGCAGGTGGCAACGGTCCGCCGCGAAGTCACGGTGCGGGGCTGGAAAGAAGGCCCCGAGCAGCGCGCCGATAACTACGCCACCCGCGATAAGCTGCGGCGCAAAGCCGAGGATGCTATCCGGGATTTGCGGGCCAAGCTTGAGGATGGCGGTAGAACCGTGACGGCCCGGGTGGATCGCCCGCTCCTCGAGATCGATATCCGCATCGATTCCAACGGCCAGAGCGTGAGCATCGACGAGTCGATCGTGCGCCTGGGCAAAGCCGTGGACGATATCGCCACCACCTACGGTATGCGCGAACGCGAAACCCTCGATGAGCTTCTCGGTTCGACCTTCCTGGAGTACTTGCGTGAGCAGATTGGCGAGGCGGAGGAGATCGTGGCGGGTATTAACACGGTGCTCGCCAAGCACCCCACCGGCACCGATAAAACCACCCTGCGCGTGAAACTCCAGCCCGGCGCGAATGCTGACCTGCTCAACGCGGTCACCGGCTCCACGCTCTTCAAAAAAGAGGTCCAGGATCAGGTGCGTGCCGCCCTCAAAAACAAGATTGACGAGGCCAAACGTAGCGCCCAGGACCAGGCCCTCAACGACTGGACCGATGAATTGGCGCGGCGCCTCGACTACCGCACCTGGTATGAGATTAACCTGGAACGCCGCTTCGATAAGGGCAATTGGGGGCCGCTGACCACGCGTTCGTACTCGGAGCTTTCCGGCGGGGCCCGCGCCGTGATGCTCATGGCGCCGCTTATCAGCACCCTGGCCGCGCTCTACCTAAAAACGGAAAATTCTCCGCGCCCGATCTGGTTCGATGAGGCTTTCGACGGCCTGGACGACACCAATAAGGGCGTCATGATGAGTATGCTCCGCGACTTCGACCTGGACGTGCTGCTCGTTGGCCCCGGCCGCCTCGTCAATATTAAGGAAGTCCCGGCCGCCGCCATCTACCAGGTGGTCCGGGCGCCCGCGCCCCTCGAAGGCGCGGACGTCACCCTCGAATTGTGGGCGGGCAATACTTTGGAGTCCATTGAATTGCCGTGTTCTTGGGTCGACGACGCCGGCCCATCTCCCGTGGGGGAACCGGAAGCTGAGGGGATGCTGCTGTGATTCCCGCTCATATCCTGGAGTGGGCGAATCTGCCCGGGCCGCGCAAGTTACTCGGCCAGGCGCGGGAAAAAATCGAGAAAGGCAAGTTGGCGGAACGTTCGCAACTGGGCAAGGGCCTCACGGATGCGGAACGTATCCAGGTGGAGCGGCTCATCCCGGCCGGGTGGGCTCGCGGGCATAAGCCACTTCAGGCGCGGCAGCTGCGGGCGAGCCTGCGTGATAACGGGGCGGATCTTGAGGAGCTGCTGGTCTACCTGGGTGGCCCGCTGCGTGATATCACCGCGGAAAAAGAGGCCGCCCGCGAGCGCGTGGCGCTGGATCGCGCGGCCGGTACCCGGATTTTGCAGGGGCTCGGGATAGCGCAGGAGAGCGTGATTCTCTCTATTCTGGGCCGCGCCCCGTCCTGGCGAGAGCGCGCCGAGGAAATCGCCGCGGTTATCCACGAACTGCCGCGGTTCGAAGGCCAGTTGCTGTCCGTGCTGGCTGCCGGGCTGTTTTCCGACGCCCACGCCCTGGACCGCTCCCGGCCGCTCGGGCAGGCCGTAGCGCGCACCGCCGCCGCGCTCGGCGCGGAACCCTACCTCGATCCGCTGGCCGACGCCGCCGCTTGGCATCAGGCCTGGGCCGGAGTGGGGATCACCTGCGACGGGGTCTCTTCCCAAGTGCTGGTTCTTAATCTTCCCCTGGTGGGGGAGACTCCCGCGGCGCGCCTAGCTGCCGTGCAGGGTGAACCCGTATGGCTGACCCTGCGCAGCCTAGGCTCGGGGTCTGGCGCGGGAACAGGACCAAGTTCGGACTCGGGGCTTGGCGTGGGAGCAGGGCCGGGCCAGGGTTCCGGGCTGCGCCTGCGCCCGGGTATTTCCGATGTGTACGTATGCGAGAATCCTTCGATCATTGAAACTGCCGCGGACCGCTTCGGGCCGGCCAGCCGGCCCCTCATCTGCACCTACGGTAACCTCAGCCAGGCCGCGGTCCAGCTCCTCACTCAGCTATCCGCATGTGCCAGGCTGCATGTCCGGGCCGACGGCGATGCAGCCGGCTGGGGCTTCGTGCGAAAAATGCTCGAACTTCCCCACACCACCACCTGGCGCATGCCGGAAGGCGAAAGCCGATACGAAGAAGAACTCATCGAGGAGCTCATGAGCGATCTGGCTCTTTAAGCAGCCCAACAGGATGCGCCCTGGGGAGGGGGGATCTGTTTTCAGAGCTGTACTGCGCTTGTCGTACGTGCGAAGTACATCCCGGAAAAACACACCCTCCTCGCCGGCACTCGCTAGCGCATATCCGCTTCCTGGCGGCGCACCCGCGCCCCACACAGCCCGTAGTAGGCCACGAAGCCGATAATGAGAGCCAGGATCACGCCGATATTGCCCGAGCCGAGCGGCCCGTCCACCCCGCCGATGAGGGGGAGGAGGTAGCCCTGCCAATCATTGAAGGGGGCATCGGAGAAGCCGTTGACCACCAAACCCCAACCGATCACGCAGCACACCGCCAGGATGGCCAGCGAGGTCATGTTGTACTTGCCGTAGCGGCCGGTGGGGGAGAAGAGCGCGTCGTCGTCGTAATCACGCTTACGCAACGTAATATCCGCCATCATGATACCGGTCCACGCGGCAAGCGGTACCCCCAAAGTGACCAGGAAGGACTGGAAGGGGCCGATAAAGGTGGGCGAGAAGAAGGTGACGTACACGGTTCCCACGGTGAGAATGACGCCGTCGATGAGGGAGGCGAGCGGGCGCGGAATCCGAATCCCCAGGGTCAGGAGGGTGAGCCCCGAAGAATAAATACCGTTAATCGCGCCGGAGAGTAGCGAAAGAATCGCGGTGAGGAGGAAGGGGAGGAGGAACCAGGTGGGGAGGATAGTGGCCAGCGCCCCGACCGGGTCGGCGCCGATGGCTTCGGAGAGCGCGTCGTCCGAACCGGCCAGCATCAGCCCGAAACTAATGAGGACCACCGGGCCGAGGGAACCACCCAGGGTATTCCAGAAAATAATATGGCTGCCGCGCGCCTGCCGGCTCTGGTAGCGCGACCAATCCGCCGCGATATTCACCCAGCCCAGGCCCATACCGGTGAGCACCATAACGAAAGCGCCGAGCATGGCCGCAACAGAGCCGGAAGAGTGAGAGAAAAGCGCGGAGGCGTCGAGATGTGGGAAAACTAAAATAATATAGATAATGGTGGTGATGCCGGTGATCCAGGTGAGAACCGCCTGCATTTTCATAATAATGTGATACCCGGCCACGGCGCCCAGCACGATGAGGGTGGCAACAATGGCCGCCGCCACCACTTTGACCGTGGTGGAATCTTCCCCGGCCCAGCCCAGCCGCGCCAGCACCGTATTAGTGGCTAGAACTGCGGTAATGGCGAGCGAGGTTTCCCAGCCAATGGAGGTCAGCCAGGAAATAATGCCCGGAACTTTCGCGCCGCTGACCCCGAAAGCCGCGCGCGACATGACCATCGTGGGCACCGAGCCGCGTTTGCCGCCCAGCGCGATCACCCCGCAAATAGCGAAGGACAGAATCACGGCGATCACCGTAATGATCAGCGCCTGCGGGAAAGAAATACCAAATCCAAGCACCCACGCCCCGTAACTCATCCCGAAAACGGAGATATTCGAGGCGAACCACGGCAGGAACAGATGCCGGGGTTTCGCGGTGCGCTCACTATCGTCGACTATTTCGATACCGGTTGTCTCTATCGATGCCATAGGGACTATTTTTCTCCAGCTCAGCGGCGAATGGTAGAGGAAAAGCAAAATTCGGGAAGAGCAGACAGCGAGCGGCGGCCTCGTCTACCATAAAAGGGAAAAGCCACACGGGAGCGAAAGTCATAGGAACGACGGCGCCACTTTGGCTCTGAGCTGGCTAAACGGATACGTCACCGGGAAGGAGCACGCCGTGATCGCGGGAATTGGAACCGATACCGTGGCCATTGATGCCTTCGCCCAGCAGCTGGATTTACCCGGCTCCCGCTTCCGCAATGTTTTTACCGCGCGGGAAATGCGCTACGCGATCCGCCGGGCCCAGCGCCATACCCGCACCGAGGCCGCCGGGGCCTTCGCCACCCCGGCCGCGGAAGAAGCCGGATTTGAGACCGTTATCCCGGCCGCGGAGCTCGCCCCGCATCTGGCGGCGCGCTGGGCGGCCAAAGAAGCTTTTATTAAGGCGTGGTCGGCGGCCCTGTACGGCTCCCAACCGGTGCTGCCCGAGGGGCATTGGGACGCTATTGAGATCACCAATGACCGCTGGGGGCGCCCCGCGATTATCCTCGGGGCACCCATAGCGGGGGCGGTCCATAAAACCCTCGGGAGCGTGAATATTCATGTGTCGATGAGTCATGATGGCAACGTGGCCAGCGCCGTCGTTCTTATTGAATACCAGAACAATAGCGAGGTGCGGCGGGCCGCACGCGCGCACTAAAACCGCAGCTACACCCGGTCCTAAACCGCGCTACACCCCGAAGAAGCCGCCGCTACACCCCGAACCGGCCGGAAATAGACCCGCGGCTCGCTGTGTGAGAAGCAATAGCGCGGCGGTGGCAGCGTACACTACCGTGTGCCGGTACGAACGAAGCACTGAGGCGGTGGCGCGACCACCGCGGGGAGCGGGCCCGCCCACAGGGCGCCGCGATGAAGGAGCTGAGAAAACGTGGCACCAGAGCAAGCTGGACAACCTGGGCGAGCTGCACAAGCTGAGCGGGCCGAACAACCCGAGCTAGCCGCGCAATCTGCGCAGTCTGAGCAATCCGCCGAGCCGCAGCTGCAACGCGGCCTGCACGCCCGCCACCTCACCATGATCGCGGTGGGCGGGGCGATTGGCACCGGGCTCTTCGTGGCTTCGGGTGAAACAATCAGCCAGGCCGGCCCGGGCGGGGCTCTGGTGGCCTACGGGCTCATCGGCATGATGGTCTACCTCCTCATGCAATCCTTAGGGGAAATGGCGGCCTACCTGCCGGTCGCCGGCTCCTTCGAAGAATACGGGCGGCGTTTCGTTTCCCCGTCCTTCGGTTTCGCCACGGGCTGGAACTACTGGTACAACTGGGCCATCACCGTGGCCGCCGAGCTGTCCGCCGCGGCGCTCGTTATGAAGTACTGGTACCCGGACACCCCCGGCTGGGTGTGGTCCGCGGTCTTTTTGGCCCTCCTCATTTTGCTCAACGCGCTCTCGGTGCGCACCTACGGGGAAGGCGAATTCTGGTTCGCCCTCATTAAAGTGGTGACGGTCCTTGCCTTTATCGCGGTGGGCCTGCTCATGATCGCCGGCGTGTTCGGGGCCAGCCCCGGGCTCGCGCACTGGACGGAAGGCGAGGCGCCTTTCGTGAACGGCGGGGCGGGAATCCTCGCGGTCTTCATGGTGGCCGGTTTCTCCTTCCAGGGCACCGAAATGGTGGGCATCGCCGCGGGGGAGGCCCGCGACCCCGCCACCACCGTCCCGCGCGCTACCCGCACAATTTTCTGGCGCATCCTCATTTTCTACATCGGCGCGATCGTGGTGGTGGGCACCCTGGTGGCCTACAGCGACCCGAATCTGCTGCGCACCGACATCTCCGATATCGCCGTCTCGCCCTTCACCCTGGTATTCGAGCGGGCCGGGGTGGCTTTCGCGGCCGCGGTTATGAACGCCGTTATTCTCACCGCGGTGCTCTCGGCCGGAAACTCCGGACTCTACGTATCCACCCGCATGCTTTTCGCACTCGCCGAACAGGGCAGCGCCCCGAAATTCCTGGCGCGCTTGACCCGCCGCGGCGTCCCACTCAACGCCATGATCATCACGATTCTGGTGGCCACCGCCTGCTTCATCTCCTCCTTCATGGGCGACGGCAAAGCTTATGCCTGGCTCGTCAATGCCTCCGGGCTGGCCGGTTTTATCACGTGGATGGGCATCGCGTGGAGCCATTACAATTTCCGCCGCGCCTTCATCGCCCAGGGCCGCAGCCTCGACGAACTCCCCTTCAAAGCGCGGTTCTACCCGGCCGGCCCCATCGTGGCGCTGGTGATGTGCGCGGTGGTGATCGTGGGGCAGAGCTACCTCATTATTACCTCCGGCGGCGGTGCGCTCGACCTGCTCTCCTCCTATATCGGATTGCCGCTTTTCTTCGCCCTGTGGTGGGGCCACAAACTCGTCACGAAGAGCCCCGCCGCGGATTTGGCGCACGCCGATCTAAGCGCACCCAAGATTTCCTAAGCGCTGCGTTGTTGCGTGCGGCGCGGCGTTGTTGCGCGGGTGCTCGCTGCTCGCGGGCCGTGCGCCGTCGTTCCCATCCGCGTGCAGCACGACGACGCCGCAACGGCCCGCGTGGTCCGGAAAGCTTCGCTGCAATTTTTGTGTCGCACCCCCGCGGTAGACTGTCGACCTAACAGCGAAGGCGTGGAAGGTGTGGAGGAGAGACATGAGTACACCACTGGATGAACCTTTGGCCGTGGCGGACCCGGAAGTAGCCGCGATTCTCACCGGGGAATTGCGCCGCCAGCAAGAAGGCTTGGAAATGATCGCGTCGGAGAATTTCGTATCCCGCGCGGTTCTGCAAGCCCAGGGCTCTGTTCTCACCAATAAGTACGCGGAAGGCTATCCCGGGCGGCGCTACTACGGGGGCTGCGAATGGGTGGATAAGGCCGAAACCCTCGCCATTGAGCGGGCAAAAAGCCTGTTCGGGGCTGATTACGCGAACGTGCAACCCCATTCGGGGGCCTCGGCGAACGCCGCCGTGTACCACGCGATGGTGAAACCAGGGGGCAAAGTTCTGGGCATGGCCCTCGATCAGGGCGGGCATCTTACCCACGGCATGAAACTCAATTTCTCCGGGCGCAACTATGAGGTAGCCGCCTACCACGTCAATCCGGAAACTTATCTTCTCGATATGGATGAGGTGCGTGAAACCGCGCTGCGCGAACGCCCCGCCATGATTATCGCCGGGTGGTCCGCCTACCCGCGCCACCTGGATTTCGCGGCTTTCCGTTCCATCGCTGATGAAGTTGGCGCGGTGCTGTGGACGGATATGGCCCATTTCGCCGGCCTGGTTGCCGCCGGGCTGCACCCCAATCCCCTCCCGTACTCGGATGTGGTCACCACCACCATCCACAAAACCCTGGGCGGGCCCCGCTCGGGAATGATTCTCTCTGCCCGCGGGGAAGAATACGGGAAAAAGCTCAATTCCGCGGTGTTCCCGGGCAACCAGGGTGGCCCGCTTATGCACGTGGTTGCCGCGAAAGCGGTGGCCCTCGGCTACGCGGCCACAGAAGAATTCCGTGAGCGCCAGCGCCGCACCCTGGAAGGCGCCCAGATCCTGGCAGCCCGGCTCACGGAAGCCGATGTGGCGCAGGCAGGCATCTCGATTATTTCCGGGGGTACGGATGTGCACCTGGTCCTCGTGGATCTGCGCAATGCCGCGATCAACGGCCGGGAAGGGGAGGACCTGCTGGGTAGCATCGGTATCACCGTCAACCGCAACGGGGTTCCCTATGACCCGCGCCCGCCCTTCGTCACTTCCGGGCTGCGCATTGGCACCCCGGCCTTGGCCACCCGCGGCTTCGGCCCGGAAGAATTCACGGAGGTTGCCGATATTATCGCCCGCGCTCTCATCGCCGGGCACTCCGCACCGGTGGAGGAGCTACGTGCCCGGGTGCGCGCGCTCGCGGACCGTTTCCCGCTCTACGCCGGCCTCGATCAGGTCGGGGGCGGTTCTGGCGCTCCAGGCGCATCGGGCACTTCGGGCGCATCCGGAAACGGCTGCTGCGGCGGGCACGCAGCTAGTGCCGCCCCTGGAAGCACCTGTGCACAGAGCGGTGAAGGCGAGTAATGGCAGCGCAACTTTTGGACGGGCGCGCGGTTGCCGCCGCTATCAAAGATGAACTGCGGGTGCGGGTGGAAGCCCTGCGCGCTCGCGGCTACACTCCCGGACTCGGCACCGTGCTGGTGGGTGATGACCCGGCCTCCGCGGCGTATGTACGCGGCAAACACCGCGATTGCGCGGAGGTGGGTATCGCCTCTCTGCAAGTAGAACTGCCGGCTAGCGCCACCGCGGCAGAAGTGGCCGCTGCGCTGCGCGATCTCAATACCAACCCGGCCTGCACCGGGTACATTCTCCAACTTCCGCTCCCAGCCGGGCTTCCCGAAGCTCGCCTCATCGAAGCGATTGACCCGGATAAAGATGCCGACGGGCTCCACCCGATCAACCTCGGGCGCTTGGTGGCAAGCGTGAGCTGCCAGCTCACCTCCCCGCTGCCCTGCACCCCGGCCGGCATCGTGGAGCTGATCGAACGCCACGGGCTCAACCTTGCCGGCAAACACGTAGTGGTCCTCGGGCGCGGAATCACGGTGGGAAGAAGCATCGGCCTTCTGCTCACCCGGAAAAATATCAATGCCACCGTCACGCTCTGCCACACCGGCACCTCGAATATTCCCGAGCTGTGCCAGCGCGCTGATGTTATTATCGCCGCGGTGGGCCGGGCTGGTTTCGTTCGCCCGGAATGGGTGGCCCCCGGAGCCGTCGTTATTGATGTGGGAGTAACCCGGGAGCGCACCGCGGAAGGAAAATGGCGCACCCTCGGGGATGTAGACCCGGCCGTGCGCGATCACGCAGCCTGGGTATCACCCAATCCCGGCGGGGTGGGCCCGATGACCCGCGTCATGCTGCTCAGCAACGTCGTAGATATGGCCGAACGCTGCGCTGCGGAGCAGGATGGGGCGAAGCCACGCAGTGCAGTAGGCGGCGCAGTCGGCCCGGACGCGCCGGCGCAGCGCGCAACCGAACAGCAGGGCCCAACAGAAGAGCACGCGGCCGCACAGATCCTCCCGGAGCAGTCCGGGGCAGGGCACGGAGGGGAATGAGATGCGGATAAGCACCGTCAACGTCAATGGAATTCGCGCGGCCGCGCGTAAAGGAATCGCGGCCTGGCTGGAAGCCACCGCCGCGGATATCATCCTGCTTCAAGAAGTGCGTGCCCCCGCGGATATCACCGCAGATATTTTCGCGGGAACCGGCTACCGGATCTACACGGCCGTTTCCGATATCAAAGGCCGGGCCGGAGTTGCGGTCGCGGTGCGGGAAGGCATCGGTGTGGGTGAGATCCGGAATCACCTGGGCGTGGGCGCGGATGGAAAGCCAGTCAGTGAAGAAGCTCCGGTGGATAGCGGGCGCTGGCTTGAAGTAGAACTCCCGGATTACCAGCTGCGGGTGGTGAGCGCCTACCTGCATTCGGGAGTGGCGGATAATCCAGAAAAGATGGCGGCAAAATACGCGCATCTGGAACGGGTAAGCGCCCGCTTAGCGCAATTTGATCCGGCCGCCCGCACCCTGGTCGCCGGAGATTTCAATATCGTCCATACCGAAGCCGATATTGAGAATTGGAAGTCTAACCACAATCGCACCTCCGGGGTGCTCGACGATGAAATCGCCTACCTGGATCGGTGGTTCGGTGGGCCCTGGGTGGATGTGCAACGCGCCCTGCTGGAACACAAGGGGCACGAAGGTAAAGGTCCCTACACCTGGTGGAGTCAGCGCGGCAAAGCTTTTGATAACAACGTGGGTTGGCGTATCGACTACCATATGGCCAGCCCTGCACTTGCCACCACCGCGCAAAGTTTCACCATCGGGAGGGCAGCCTCCTACGCTGAGCGCTGGTCCGACCACGCCCCACTCACGGTGGACTACCAACTCGAAGGCTAAACTCGTTGAGGAATCAAAAACTTCTGTTTTTGTCGTAGGCCTCACGTACCATGGCTATGTGACACAGCAGAACACAGTGATGGATAGGACTTCCCGGGCTTTCGGGGTGGATCAGCGCGGGCGGCAAGCCGCCCGGCGGGGTGCACCCAGCGGGGCCCGGGTGGCGGAAAGCGGCATGGGCGGCGTCGTACATAAAGGAAAAGCCCTCGTTGAATGGGTGCAAGGCACGCGCATTATGCGGGGGATCGGCCGCTACGGTAAAGCCCGCGGGGGCCTGCTCGCCGGTGGAATCGCCTACTCGGCGCTTTTCGCCATCACCGCGGCCCTCACCATTTCCTGGACCGTGTTTATGGCCACCCTCGGCAGGAACGCGCAGCTGCGGGAAACCGTGGTGGATGCCGTCAATGCGGCCCTGCCCGGCATCCTTCAAGATTCCTCCGGGGAAGGGCTCATCAACCCCGATGACCTCATCCTTTCGGGAACCTCGGTGGTGGCAACCATCATCGCGGGCGCCGTGCTGTTGTGGACGGCCATGTCCATTATGGCCGGGCTCTCCACCGCCATCGGAGCCATGTTCGGCGTGAATCAGCGAACCGAAAACGGGGCGGTGAGTATCCTCTTCAGGCTGGCCGGATTCGTGGTGCTCGCCCTGGGGATCCTCACCTCCGCGATCATCGGCTCCCTCGTCGGCTCGGTAGGAACCCTGCTCCTCACCCACCTGGGGTTGGACGGAGCCCTCGTGCAATTCGGAACTAAAATCGCGGTCTTCCTGCTCGCGGCCACCGTCGATGCGCTCGTCATCATGTTCATTATTCGCTTCACCTCCGGGATTCGGGTACCCCGCCGCGATTTCATCACGGGGGCGGCCCTCGGTGCGCTTCTCCTCTCCATCATTCGGGTGGTCGGTACCTCCGCGGTATCCAGCGTGTCCGGCAACCCGCTCCTCGCTCCTTTCGCCGCTATCGCCACCTTGCTGCTCTGGCTCAACCTCGCTTCGCGTATCGTGCTCATGGTCTCCGCCTATATGGCGAACCCGCCCCGGGCTTATGTGGCGCAGGACCCGGAAGAACTGCGGGCTACCACCACTCCCAATTACGTCACCCTTTCCGTTCCGGAAACACTCACGTGGCCGCATGATCCCATCACGGGTTCCCTGCTGCCCGAACCGGATAACGCCACCGAAGATGAGGAAGAAGAGCTTCCCGAATGGGGTGGTTTGGCCGGGAACCTGGCTCGCCGCCGGGCCGAAAAGCTAGAATCAAAGGCGCGTGAGGCGCAGCTCAAAGCTGAGGAAGCTCGCGCGCACTACGTGAACGGGCAACGCGAACTCGCCCGCTCGCAGCGAAAGGACAGCTAGGCGTGACATTCCATGCGATTATTCCCGCCGGGGGAGCCGGCTCACGGCTGTGGCCACTCTCGCGGGCCAGCCACCCGAAATTCCTGGTCGATTTTGGATCAGGGCACACCATGATTCACGATACGGTGACCCGGCTCGCCCCGCTGGCATCGAGTATCTACACCGTGACGGGCACCGCCCATGCCGCGGCCGTCCGCGAGCAACTCACCGATATCCACACGCCCCTCCACTACGTGGTTGAACCGAGCCCGCGCGGCACCATGGCCGCCATCGGTATCGCTGCCGCACTCGCTCATCGCTCCGACCCGGATGCCCTGGTCGGTTCCTTCGCGGCCGATCACCGCATCTCCAATACCGCGGCCTTCACCGCGGCCGTACGCACCGCGCTGCGCGCCGCAGAGCACGGCTACCTGGTTACCCTCGGGATTACCCCGACCGGGCCGGCCACCGGGTTCGGCTACATTCGCGCCGGTGGGCCGCTCGCTGGCGGGTCGCGCGCTGGCGAGTCGCTCGCCAGTGGGCCGCTCGCGGGCGATACCGCTGCCTTAGCGGTAGAAAAATTCGTGGAAAAACCGGATGCGGATACTGCCGCAAGCTATCTGGCGCAGGGTGGTTACTACTGGAACGCCGGAATTTTTGTGGCCCGCGCGGCCACCCTCATGGATATGCTCACCGAATACCGCCCCGATATCGCGGCCCCGCTGCGCCAGCTAGCCCAGCTGTGGGATCTGGACTCGGCTCAGCAATCCGCGCAGGTAGAAGAACTATGGGCCTCCATCCCGAAGGAAGTCATCGACCGGGCGGTAGCCGAACCAGCCGCGGCAGCCGGGCGAGTGGCCGTGGTTCCCGCTGATATGGGCTGGTCCGATGTGGGGGATTACGATTCCCTCGCCGAAGGCATCCCCGCCGGCGAACTCACCGCCCAGCGGGTTCCGGGAAGCACGGGGGCTCCGGTGCTCGCCATTGATGCGCCGGATTCACTGGTGTACAGCTCGGCGAAGCCCGTCGTCGTAGTAGGAGTGCCGGGCGCCGTCGTTATTGATACCGAAAACGCACTTTTGGTGACCACGCGGGAGAAAGCACAGGACGTCAAAAAGGCCGTCGACGGTCTGGACGCGGCAGGGCTCAGGGATCTGAGATAGTTTTCCGCTCCGCGTAGCGGGGTGGAAGGCGCGCAGGCAGCGAAGGACAATAGAAACCATGAACACACGCGACTATCGGCGCGGGGCGCAAACCCGGCGCGGCACCCAGATTCCGCCCGTCACCGCGGATACCAAGCTGCTCTCCAACCGCAGCAACGGGGACTGGACCCTCAGCGACCCGTGGCGAGTGCTGCGCATCCAATCCGAATTCGTGGAAGGATTCGGGGCGCTCGCCCACGTGCCGCCCTGCGTCTCGATTTTCGGTTCGGCGCGCACCGGGCGCGAATCCCGCTACTACCGGGTGGCCGAAGAAACCGCCGATATCCTCAGCCAGCAGGGCTTCGGGATTATTACCGGGGGCGGGCCGGGGATTATGGAAGCCGCCAATAAAGGCGCCGCGGCCAATGACGGCCTCTCCATCGGCCTCGGGATCGAACTCCCGCACGAACAGGGCCTCAACGAATACGTCAATCTCGGCATTGAATTCCGCTACTTCTTCGTGCGTAAAACAATGTTCCTCAAGTATTCCCAAGGCTTCGTGGTACTCCCGGGCGGTTTCGGCACCCTCGACGAACTCTTCGAAGCCCTCACCCTGGTACAAACCGGTAAAGTTGCCGGATTCCCGGTGGTGCTGGTGGGCAGTGATTTCTGGGGTGGCCTCGTGGAGTGGATCCGCGGGCGCCTCGTCAGCGAAGGTATGATTTCGCCCGCAGATCCGAATGTTTTCACCGTGGTGGATACCGCTCGCGAGGCTGTTGATGCTCTTATCGCAGGTCAGCGCTCCCTCACGGCGGAACAAGCCACGCGACAAGCTCGCCGCGAACAGGTGGCAGACTTCTAGTAGAATTAGGGGTGACGTTAGTCGCATAGTTGCGGCGAACAGGAAGGAAACCACTATGGCAGCTATGAAGCCACGCACAGGTGATGGGCCGCTGGAAGTCGAACGTGAAGCGCGCGGAATCGTGGTTCGTATTCCGGTGGATGGCGGCGGACGCCTCGTCCTAGAACTCAACGACGAAGAATGCGTCAGCCTCAAAGAAGCTCTCGCAAGCGTGGAGAAGTAACCACCACCAACCTATCTGTACCTACTACCTATCCGGGGGCCAGCCAGCGGGCGCGGCCCCCGGATGCTATGCGCTCGGAGCGCGCGGAGTGCTCGGAAACCCGGACACTATGTGTTCAGGAACCGGCGGATAGTATGCGTTCAGGAACCGGCGTGCTCAAGCGTGTCGCGGTTGGATCTGAAGGGCAGCCCGGTTAGATCCGGAGGGCGGTTCGGTTAACGCAGGCGGCAGACCAGCACGCCATCGCCGAGAGGCACCAGGCTGCTATCGAGTTCTTCGGCCCGCATAAGCGCCTTAATGAGGTGCCGTATCGCGACGACGGGTTCTTCGCGGCGTGCCGGATCAGCCACTTTGCCGCCTTGAAGGGCGCCAGCCACCACCAGGAGGCCGCCGGGTCGCAAAATCCGCAATGCTTCTTCACAGTCGCCGGCAGCCTCGAGGGGATCGCCGTCGACAAGAACCATATCGTAGGAGCGGGCCGCTAGCCGCGGCAAAATATCCGCACTGCGCCCGTTAATAATGCGCACTTTCCCGGGCCTGGCCCCAGCCCGAGCGAAGAGCGAGCGGGCCACGTGCTGGGCTTCGGACTCCACGTCAATCGTGGTGAGGTGAATATCCCCGGCGCGCAGCAGGTAGAGGCCGGAAACTCCGCTGCCCGTCCCGATTTCCACCGCGTTCGTGACCTTTGCGCAGGCCGCCAGCACGGTGAGGAAGTTCCCGCAGGCCGGGCTCACGCAGCGGATGGAAAACTCAGCGGCGGTGGCGCGGGCCGCCCGGGTAATATCCCCCTCGATAACGGCGTCTTCAGCGTATGTCCACGCTAGGGTCCGATCGGACATAAGCCTCCTCCAAAACAGGGATCGTGCGCAGCAGTGTTTCTATCATAGTGCGCTGTGCCATGACGCGGGATACGCGCGCCGGGCTAAGCGGCAGGGCGCGCGCTGGACTAGTCAGCCGGCGACCCGCGCCGCGGCAGCTCTTGGATACGCGCTGCTAGGCCGCGCAGAATATCACGCGCGGGGGAGTCCACCATATCGAGGACGAATGGCGTCCCCGCATCGCAACCCTCCCGCAACGCCGGCTCCAGCGGAATCTGGGCGAGAAGCTCGACCGGATACCCGAGGGTCGCGCTGAGATTCGTGGCGACGAGCTGCCCGCCACCGGAACCAAAAATAGTATTTTTTGTTCCGTCCGGTAGTTCCAGGTAGGACATATTTTCGACGACGCCGATAACAGTCTGCTCAGTTTGCTTGGAAACTGCACCGGCCCGTTCAGCCACGTCCGCGGCAGCAGTTTGCGGCGTCGTGACAACGAGGATATCCGCGCGGGGCAGCATCTGTGCCAAAGAAATAGCGACGTCGCCCGTCCCCGGGGGTAAATCGAGGAAAACAAAATCGAGATCCCCCCAGTACACGTCCGCGAAGAATTGTTCGAGGGCCTTGTGGAGCATGGGGCCGCGCCAAACCACCGGGGTATTCCCGGGCACAAACATGCCGATGGACATGACTTTCACGCCGTGGGCGACCGGGGGGATGATCATGCCGTTGAGCTGCTGGGCGGGGGTATCCACTCCCATCATCCCGGGGATGGAAAAACCGTAAATATCGGCATCGATGAGGCCTACGCGTTGGCCGGTGGCGGCCAGGGCAACCGCGAGATTCGCGGCGACGGAGGATTTACCGACACCGCCTTTTCCGGAGGCCACCGCAATAACGCGGGTGGGGGAGTCGGGGCGCGCGAAAGAGATCTCCCGGGTGGTGCGCCCCCCGCGCAGCTTCTGCTGGAGGTGCTGTACCTGGAGAGGCGTCATAGCACCCATGGTGATGGTGATAGTACCTACGCCCTCAAGTGGGGAAATGGCTTCGCGGACTTCCTTTTCGATGACGTCTTGGCGCGGGCAGTGCACGGTGGTGAGAAGCACCGTGAGGGTGACATTACCTTCCGGGCTTACCCGCAGCCCGTGGATCATATCCAGTTCGGTAATCGGGTGGCGTAGCTCCGGGTCGATGACCCCGGAGAGGGCTTCCAGAACCCGATCCTTGGTGAGGGTAGTGGCCGCGGGTGAGCGCGGCACCGAATTGGAAACAGGATCACTCGTGGGCACCGGGCTCCTCCCTAGGGCGGTCGAGCGCGGCGCGGGCGTGGTCATCTCCCGGATCAACGGGAGTATCACGGGCTTCGCGCTGGGCTTTGACCGCATCGAGTTCTTCTTGCAATTCGCGGATGCGTTCTTCGCGTTCGGCGGCGCGGTCAATATTGCGGTCATCCAGTTCGTGGAGTAAATCGCGCAATTCCGAACGCACAAAATCACGGGTGGCCATATCGCCCACCGCATCGCGTAAACCCGCAATTTCACGCATGAGGTATTCGGTATCCGCCAGGTTCCGATCCGCCCGCTGGCGGTCCTGCTCAGCGCTCACCTTATCCCGGGCATCCTGGCGGTTCTGGGCTAGCAGGATGAGGGGCGAGGCGTAGGAGGCCTGTAAGGAAAGCATGAGCGTGAGCGCGGTGAAACCGAATTCAGCAGAATCAAATTGCCATTTTTCGGGGGCCATGGTGTTCCACGCCAGCCACGCCACCACGAAAATGGTCAGGTAAACCAGGAAACTCGCGGTGCCCTGGAAGCGGGCAATGCTTTCCGCGGCGCGCCCGGCAGCTTCCGGATCCTTGCGGCGCCGGCGCCGAAACAAGCGGCTGCGGCGTTCGAGTGGTTCATTGAAATCATTAGCCACGGTTCACCTCGTTCGTCGTGGATGCGGTGGCGTTTTCGGAATCCGTGCCCTCCCAGGAATCGTCCATATCACGCCAATCCTCGGGGAGGAGGTGGTCGAGAACGTCGTCAACCGAGACCGCCCCGAGGAGGAGCCCCTGGTCTACTACCGGGACAGCGGTGAGGTTATAGGTGGCTAATTCGCGGGTGACTGAACCGATGGGGGCTTCCGGATCCACACCTTCGGTATTGCGATCCAGAATGGAACCGAGCATCGTGGTCGGGGGTTCGCGCAGCGCCCGCTGGATATGTACTGCGCCCAGATACCGCCCCGTGGGAGTTTCCAAAGGCGGGCGGCACACAAAAGCTACCGCGGCCAGCGCCGGAGGAATATCCGGGCGGGAGGCTGCGGCCAGAGCTTGGGCGACCGTATCATCCGGGCCAAGGATCACCGGGTTGGGGGTCATGAGACCACCGGCGGTGCGCTCGTCATAGGTGAGGAGGCGGCGCACATCCTGCGCTTCGCCCTCACTCATGGAGTCGAGGAGGATCGCGGCTGTTTCAGAAGGAAGATCGGCCATGAGGTCGGCTGCGTCGTCGGGCTGCATCACGTCCAGAACGTCACCGGCACGTTCCACATCCAAGCCGGCCAGCACCGTGACGCGGTCCTCATCACCGAGTTCTTCCAGGACGTCCGCGAGCTTTTCGTCCGTAAGCTCCCGGGCGACCGATTGCATCCGTTCCTCGGGTAGATCACGCAAAATTTCCGCAATATCCCACGGCTTGAGATCCACCAGCTGGGAGACGATGGAAGCGGCTCCCTGGGTGTGGCTCGCGGTGGACAGGCCGGCCACTTCGCTCACCTTGAGGATTTCCGAATGGCGGGAATTCGTGCCGATTCCGCGCACATACACCTGGGTGAGGCCCCATTCGCGCCCGCGCAGCGGCTCAATGGCCGCGTCTACGACGCTCATGCGGGTGCCGGTTTCCCGCACCACCACTTCGCGGTCAATGAGCTGGGCCATAACGAGTGTTTCCGAACTGCGCTGCTGGAAGCGCCGCATATTGAGCACACCCGTAATGATGACCTGGCCGTTCGCGATGGAGGTGACGCGGGTAATGGGCAGGAAGACCCGCCGCCGCCCCACCACATCAATGGTGAGCCCGACCGCGGACGGTACCCCTTTGACGCGGAACACCACGACGACATCATGGACGGTACCCACCTGGTCGCCAATGGGATCGTAGACGGGGGTACCGGCCAGCCGCCCAATAAAAACGCGAGAATTTTGCGAGGTTTTCATTAGCGCTGCACCCGCGTGAACCATTCTTCG
Organism: Actinotignum urematis; assembly: GCF_051264595.1. Taxonomy (NCBI): domain Bacteria; kingdom Bacillati; phylum Actinomycetota; class Actinomycetes; order Actinomycetales; family Actinomycetaceae; genus Actinotignum; species Actinotignum urematis. The sequence continues at coordinate 76,642 of NZ_JBOZBG010000005.1, forward strand.
ATATCAGCGATGGTCCGCGGTATATCTTCCGAGAGGCGCTCAGCGCCGTTTTCCGTGATGAGGATATCGTCCTCGATGCGCACCCCGATTCCGCGGAAACGTTCGGGAACTTTGAGGTCATCTTCGCGGAAGTACAGGCCCGGTTCGATGGTGAAGACCATCCCCGGTTTCAATTCCGCATCCAGGTACATATCCCGGCGAGCGGCCGCGCAGTCATGCACATCCAAGCCGAGGTGATGGGAGGTGCCGTGCGGCATCCAACGCCGGTGATACTGGCCTTCGGGGGCCAGGGACTGCGCGGCAGTGCCGGGGAGCATGCCCCACTTTTCCAGGTACGCGGCAATAACTTCCATGGCGGCGGCGTGCACATCCTTGAATTTCACGCCGGGGGTGCCGGCCACCTCCAGGGCGCGCTCAGCAGCTTCCAACACGGCGTTATAGACCTCCGCCTGTTCTTCCGTGAAAGTGCCAGTGACCGGGAGGGTGCGGGTGATATCCGCGGTGTAGAGAGAATCGAGTTCCACCCCAGCATCCACGAGGATGAGATCACCTTCGCGGACCTCACCATCATTCGTCATCCAATGGAGAGTATTGGCGTGGTTGCCGGAGGCGGCGATGGTGTCATATCCCAGGCCGTTGCCTTCTTCGCGGGCACGGGCGAAGAAGGCCCCTTCCACCACGCGTTCCCCGCGATGGTGGGCAACCGCGCGCGGCAGGCTACGAATAATCTCATCGAAACCGGAGTAGGTGGCCTCCACCGCCTTGCGCATTTCCCGCACTTCAAAATCATCTTTAATGAGGCGGAGTTCGGAGAGGGCCTGGGCCAGTTCCACATCTTGGGCAGAATCCTGCGAAAGCCCGGCCGCGGCACGCAAGTCATTTACCTGCGCGGTGATCTGTTCCGATGCTTCGGCGAGCACCCGGATGCTCACCTGGCCTTCCCCGAGATCCTTCGCGAGGGCATCGGGAAGATTATCCAGGGAATCGGTGGCCAAGCCGGTGGCGCGGCTGACTTCTTCCAGGGAGGGACGCGCCCCCACCCAGAATTCCCCGTGGGCCGGATCCGAATAAAACTCTTCTGAGGAACGCGAGGCGCGCGGGTAGAAGTAGAGGGTGACATCATGCCCACCTTCTTCACGCGGATTGAAAACAAGGACCGCGCCGGGTTCTTGTTCCCCGCCCAGGCCGGTCATATGCGAGAAAGCAGAGTGGGCGCGGAAGCGGTAATCGGTGTCATTAGCGCGCACTTTCGTTTCCCCAGCCGGGATAACCAGCCGTTCACCCGGGAAAAGCGCGGAAAGGGCGGCGTGGCGGGCCGGCAAATAATCTGCCACTTCCGTGCGCGGTGCCGGTTCGGGCCGGGGCCCCCAATCCGAGCCCATGAACTCCCGAAACTCGAGGTTACTGGGCTGCTGAGAACGGTTATTTCCGCGGGCGCGCAAATTTTGCTGCGCAGTATCCTGATCGTGCTGTCCCTTGGTAGTCATACCGTCCATTATCGCACCCTTTGCCGACATAAAAAGCCCCGCGAACTTTTCCGGCGCCGCGGGCAGCGCTGGGGTGCGGGGCGGCGCCGCGGTTACCCGCGCCCCGGCCGGCGCCAGGAAGCACCGCGGCCCCGCGCCCCGGCCAACGCCGACTAAGCTGGAGAGCATGGCCATCGATACCCACACTCATTCCACCGCCTCCGATTCCACGGTCACTCCGCGCGAACTCGTGGAGGAAGCCAGGAGTATCGGCCTGACCGGAATTGCGCTCACCGACCACGATACGGTGGCCGGATGGGAGGAGGCCGCCGCAGCGGCGGCCTCCTGCGCCGTCGTACTTATCCGTGGCATGGAGTTGTCCACGAAATGGGAAGGGATCACCTGCCATATCCTCGGGTATCTTTTCGATCCGCATGATGGCGCGATTCAGGAGCATATAGCTACCACGCGGGCATCGCGGCTCACCCGCACCCGGGCCATTGTGGAAAAGCTCAGCGCGGACGTGCCTATCACCTGGGATGATGTAGTGGCTCATACGCCCCCGGGGGCAACCGTCGGGCGGCCCCATATTGCCGATGCCCTGGTGGCGGCCGGTGTAGTTCCCACCCGGAGCGCGGCTTTTACCCACTATCTTTCCGTGCACGGACCCTACTATGTGTCGCATTACGCGCCGCAGGCTTGCGAGGCAATCCGGATGGTCACGGCGGCGGGCGGGAAAGCGGTGCTGGCCCACCCGGTGGCGCCCGCCCGCAATAAGGTGGTGCCCGAGCGCGCTTTTGAGGAGATGGCCGCGGCCGGGCTATTCGGCGTGGAGCTGCGCCACCCGGAAAACGATCCGACGCTGGTACCGGGCCTGGAACGCATTGCGGCGCGTTTGCAACTGCGCGGTTTCGGGGCGAGTGATTATCACGGGCGCGGGAAAACGAATCGGCTCGGGCAATACACCACGAGCCCGGATACTATCGCCGAGCTGGTCGACGGTACCGCGTTGCCTGTGCTAGGTTAAAACGCGCTTCACTGCCGTAGCGTTCCGGCGGGAGCCGGGTACCTGCGAGCGCCATTCCTACCCGGCGCGGGCGCGGCCGTGAAAATTTTCAGGATGTCTTTTCGATTCTCGCGGGGATGTCCTAGGATGGTGTCGTTATAAGTCCGGCTCGGTGTAAAACCGCTCCTGCGGATGTGGAGGACCTGGTCGCCGGGGAGAATCAGGAGGTACTGCCCCGTGGCCGTCTTTGATGTCACGATCTTCTTGTCCACCTTCATGACCCTGTTCGTTATCGCCGACCCGCTAGGTAACCTCCCGGTTTTCATCGCGCTCACCGCGCGTAATACCAATAAGGAACGCAATCGCGCGGCCTGGCAGTCGGTCCTCACCTCCGCGATTGTGCTAGCGATTTTCGCGGTTTTCGGTAAATACATTCTGGATTTGCTGGGTATTACCACCGCCGCCATGCAGATTTCGGGCGGTATTTTGCTCTTGCTTGTCGCCCTCCAGCTCATGCAAGACGAATCCAATCCGCAAGAAGAAGAGGCAAAGGCTTCTTCGGTGAATATCGCCCTGGTTCCCATGGGGATTCCGCTGCTAGCCGGCCCCGGCGCGATCGTCGCCATCATGATCAAGGTGGAGGAATCCGGCGACACCCTGGGCGGCATCCTCGCGATTATCGCCGCTTTTATCCTGCTGCACATTATTGAATGGGTGGTATTGCGTTTCGCTTCGCCCATGCACCGGCTCCTCGGCGAGGGCGGCACGGTGTTCCTCACCCGCATTGCCGGGATGCTGCTGGCCGCTATTTCGGTGCAGCTCATTATTGCCGGCGCAGTTTCCGTGTGGCCGGGCGCCGCGTAGGTTCTTCTTTCCCACGCAATTCTTAAAGTTCAGGCGGGCACCTCCGGGAAATGTGGAGGTGCCCGCCTGCGCTTGTTAATCCGCCTTAGTCCAGTTTGCGGGAGAGTTTACGACGACGCCGTTGCGTTCCTGCCTGCTCGCTAACCGCGGGAGTTTCGGCCCGCGTGCGAGGGGTGCCGAGCTTGCGGCGGGTGCGCCCGGAAGCGCTGCGCTGCTCTTTTTCTTCAGTACGACGACGCCCGCTTCCCGAGCGCTGCCCCTCCGTCGTTGTGGCCGTGGACGTGGCACGGCGCGATCCACGGGTGGAAGAAGAACGCCGCTCGCTCCCGCGTTCGCGCGGGCCGCGGCGCCCGCCCTGGCGGGCCGAGCGACGCTGAGAATTCCTGCGCCCGCCTCGCGAATGGCCGGTTTCGCCCAGATCTTCGATCTCTTCGGCATCCAGACCGGCCAGCACCCGCTGGGATTCGGGGAGAGTAGAGCCAGCATCGGTGGGAATATCAAGATCGGTGTAGAGGTGATCTGAAGTGTGGTAGGTCTCTACCGGATCGGCCATCCCGAGGTTGAGCTGCTTGCTAATAAGCGACCAGCGGGGCATATCTTCCCAGTCCACGAAGGTGACCGCGGTGCCCTTATTTCCGGCCCGGCCGGTGCGCCCGATACGGTGGATGTAGATCTTTTCATCTTCGGGGCACTGATAGTTGATGACGTGGGTGACATCGTCCACGTCAATACCGCGGGCGGCAACATCGGTTGCAACAAGCACGTCAATCTTGCCTTTGCGGAAGGCCCGAAGGGTTTGTTCCCGGGCTCCCTGGCCCAGATCTCCGTGCAGGGATCCCACCGCGAATCCGCGTTCGCGCAAGGTATCGGCCAGGCGGGCCGCGTTGCGCTTGGTGCGGCAGAAAATAATGGAGCGATCCCGGCCGCGGGCCTGGAGGATACGCGCAACCACTTCGTCTTTATTCAGGGCGTGGACGCGGTAGGCAACCTGGCGAATATTTTTCACGGTGGCGCTGTCATCACCGGGGGTATGGGCGCGAATATGCGTCGGTTTCGTCATGTAGCGGCGCGCCATGGTGATGACGGGGCCGGGCATGGTTGCCGAGAAGAGCATGGTGTGGCGGGTAGGTGGAACGGCGGAGAGGATTTTTTCGACGTCGTCCAAAAAACCGAGGTCGAGCATTTCATCGGCCTCATCGAGGACCACGGTGCGCACCCGGCTGAGCACGAGGGTACCGTGTTTCATGAGGTCGATGATGCGGCCCGGGGTGCCCACCACGATTTCAACGCCCTTAGCCAGGGCTTCTTGCTGGGGTTCATAGGCGCGTCCACCGTAAATATCGACGATACGCAAGGTGCGGTGGGCGGCGGCGTTACGCAGCTCCAAAGCAACCTGTTTGGCCAGCTCACGGGTAGGAAGCACGACGAGTGCCTGGGGCTTACCCTGATCTGCCGGCGGGATATTCTCCCAACCTTCTTCTCCCGGGCCTATCGAGACTTCGAGGAGCGGGATACCGAAACCGAGAGTTTTTCCGGTGCCGGTTTTCGCCTGCCCGATAATGTCGTGCCCGGTCAGGGCAACGGGAAGAGTGAGTGCCTGGATCGGGAAGGGGTGGGTAATGCCGTGCTCTTCCAGGGCACGAACGATAGGTTCGGAAACTCCGAAATCCGCGAAAGACTTGGTTTCGAGGCCTTCACCTGTGCCGGTGATATCAGCGGCGGGGGAGGTGTCGGTGGGTTCATGAGCGCGGGAGGAATCAATCACTCCGGAAGCCATATGCTGTCCTTTCTGCGTGCGCTAGCGCGCACGAGCTAGGGGTGGGTGCAGCAGTTGCGATATATGCCACATCAGCCGATTACGCACCGGCGACCGAGCACGCCACCCGAGGTAGCAGCCGATCGCGACAATCCCCAGCGACCGGGCAGCTACACATATCAATCACGCCTGGAGGCGGTGTACACGACCTCAGGCTCCCGGCTATTCTACGGCACTACGCCGGCCGGGCCGCTGCGACCTCCCGCGCACCACGAATTTCCTAGAGACCGAAACCAACCCGGCGGGTATCCTGCTCGCGGATTTCCACGAAAGCAATAGCATCAGCGGGAATGGTTACCTCACGATTCTTCTTCGCGGTGATACGCAGGGGCTTGCCTTCTCCACCCAGGCTGGCATCGACAAGCGCGCGCAATTCCTCAACCGAGGCATCCGTTTCCAAAATCAGATCACGGGTAGTTTCACGAAAACCAATAACGATTTCCATATGTTTCTCCTTGAATACTCTAGGGATGCGGAGCCGGAGGGCACCGCCGCGAGAGAGCCGGATAGCTCATCTTCGCGATGCATTCACAGTAGCGTTTGCGATGCCTCCACAGTAGCGGCCCCTTACGACAAAAAATTTTGTCGTAAGCCTCTCGTATGGTTAATCCTAACAACGCACCTGCGAAGAAAGGATCGTGGTGGACAGGATCGTCGAACAACTCGATGCCTCACAAGAGGCAGCGGTCAGCGCGGCTCTGGCACGGTCCGCGGGCGGCTTAGCCCCGGGCACGCTGAGCATTATTGGCGCGCCTGGAAGTGGGAAAACCACCGTCCTCGCCCATATTGCCCGCGCGGCTCTCCAGGAAGGAAATATTGCGGTCATCACCCAAGATCGGCGGGCCGCAGCACGCCTCCAACACCTGCTCACCTTGGCGGCCGGGGTGCGGCCCGAAAATCTGGAGGTTCGCACCCTTTCTGCTTTCGCCTACGCCATTGTGCAGCGCTATGCCCAAGCACTGAGGCGGGAAAACCCCGAATTGATCTCCGGTCCTGATGAGGATCGCATCGTGCGTGAGATTCTCAGTGATGAATACTCGGGCATCCATTTCCCCGATTTTGTTACCGAGGATGTGCGTGATCTTCCCGGATTACGCCAAGAGCTACGCAATCTCATCACTCGCGCTCGCGAACTCGGTCTGGATGCTAGCCAGCTGGAAGCCTGGGCAGAAAACGGGAGCGTGCCTGAACTTCAAGCGCAGATGTGGCGCCTGGCCGGCGCGCTTATGCGCCGGTACGATGAGGTGCGCACCTTGGGGGATGCGCTGGCCGGTTCGGCCGCTAGCCCGGACCGTCTTGATCACAGCCAGCTCGTCGGTGCGGCTACCCATATGCTCTCGGAGTGGGAAGAACACCTGGCGGCAGCGGGCCGTACGGTCCCGGTGCCGCGCCCGCGCTGGGCAATGGTCCTTGTTGATGATGCCCAGAATGCTCCGCGTTCCATGCTTCCCCTCTTGCGGGTGATGCGTGATCAGGGAACCCGGATCATCGTAGCCGGTGATCCCGATAGCGCGGTCCAGGGCTTCCGCGGCGGGGTGCATTCCCTCCCGGGCGATCTTGCTTATCCCGCTCCGCGCGGCTTGGATGCAGATCTTGTTTACCTCAAGGTTCGGCACCGCGGCGGTCCCGCCCTTATTAGCCAAGCCCAGCGCATCGAGCAGGCCCTCCCGGTGGGCGGGGGCGTGCACGCCCACCGCGGTGCCGGGCCGGTGCTCTCGGATCATGGCAGCGGTAGCACCAGTGGCAATGGTGACGGTGCCAGGGTGAATGCAGAAGCGGCAAGTTCGCGGATATCCGATCAACTTCCCGGCGGGCCAACCGATCCGTGGAATGATGCACTGCGCGGAGCCAGCTTCGCCCACATGGAAGAAGAAATCGCCTACGTGGCTTCCTACCTGGAAGAAATGCACCTGCGCACCGGCGTCCCCTACGCGCAGATGGCGGTATTTACCCGTGCGCGCAGTGACCACGGGCGGATCCGCGATGCACTCGTGCGGCGCGGCATACCGGTAGCGCCCCTGGCTAGTGATGAGCCCCTGCATCGCGAACCGGCAGTCGCCGCACTCTTTGATCTCATCCGCGCTGCCTTCACCAGCGGCCCGCACGCCTTCGCCACCCCTGAGAGCGTTGATATCCCGGCATTACTCGCCTCACCCATCATCGGAATGGACCCCCTCGAAATCAAAAGGGTAGGCCGGTGGCTGCGCGCCCAAGCTCTCCTCTCCGGGCAGCGTGGGAGTGAAGCAGAACTTCTCACCGGGGCAGTCCTAGGGGGCGGTGGGCCCACCGCAGCGGAACTCGAACCTCTGCGCGCTCTACTTGCCCGTATTCGGGAAGCGGGGGAGGCCTGCGCCATGCAAGCGGAAGAAGTACTGTGGGCCGCGTGGGAGGGAGCTGGAAAATCCGAAGAATGGCAACAACTAGCCCTCGGGCACGGCCCGGATGCGGATCGGGCCAACCGGAATCTCGATGCGGTTATTTCCCTCTTCCGGGTGGCGCAACGCATGGCTGATCGCGACCCGGCTGTCACGGTGGATACTCTCCTGGAGGAAGTGAGTTCTCAAGAACTCCCCGAAGATTCCATCGCTCGGGGCGGGGCGGAAGCTGATAGCGTTTCCCTCCTCACTCCCGCGGGGGCCCAAGGGCGCGAATGGGATCATATTGTCCTCATGCACGTGGTGGATGGAGTATGGCCTAATCCGCGCCCGCGTGATGCCCTCACGGGTACCGGACTTCTCAGCGAACTTGTGACCGGAAGGTTCACCGGTGGGGCCAGTTCGGGCACCGGGGTTGATGCAAGCACTGCGATTGGTGCAAGCGATTCGGCTAGTGCAGGAAGCGCGGCTAGCGGAGGAAGTGCAGCTACCACAGGAACTGCGGCTAGTGCAGGAAGCGCGGCTAACGCAGGCAGTGTGGTCTATCGTGATTCCACGTCTGCGGTTATCGCTGATGAACTGCGCCAATTACATTTCGCGGTCACGCGGGCCCGGCGCAGTCTCCTCGTGACCACCACGGACAGTATGGGAGATACCCCCTCGCGCTTCTTCCCCCTGCTCGGTTTTGATATGTCGGAAAATTCAGCCGGAACAAGTACTAGCGCGGGCGTGGGTGCACGTGCCGGAGCGGGAGCCTTGAGCGGTTCTAATCTTCCACGCACCGTGCGCTCGCTGAGTGATCCACGCTGGGGTATGACCCTTCCCCTCGGGCACCGGCCCCTCGTTGCCCAACCGATTCCGCCCGCGCTCCTCAGCGGTGAGGAAACCGTTGGGGTACTGCGCCGGGCACTGCGCGCCGGGGGAGAATCTAGCGATTTCGCCCGGGCCGCGTTGGAGAAAATGCGTGGCGCCGGATTTAGCGCGGCGGATCCGCACACCTGGATGGATGAGCTCGCCACCTCAACCGAAGCAGCGGTACCCGGCCCGGTCTACGTGAGCCCCTCAGCGGTGGAATCCCTTCTTGCCTGCCCGCTTGACGGATTCTGTTCCGCGGTGGGCCTGCGCTCGGAAGAAGGCACCGAAAGCGCCTCCATCGGAACCCTAGTTCACCGTATCGCGGAAGAATTCGCCGAAGAACCCAACCAGGAGCAGATGCACGCCCGGCTGGTAGAACTCTGGCCTGAAAAACTATCCGAAACTCCCACACATTACGACAAACTCCTTTTCGACCAAGCCAGTGACATGGTCGATAACCTCTATATCTATCTTGATTCCCACCGGGAGGACACCTTGCTAGGCGTGGAACACCGGATTAGCCGCGAGCTACCCGGCACCCCGCCCGTACGGGTATCCGGCTCCATTGACCGCCTCGTCAACCGCGGGGAAGGAGCCCGGGTCATTGACCTGAAAACCGGAAAATATAAGCCCAGCGAGGCACAAGCGGAGGACCACGCCCAGCTCCAGGTCTACCAGTGGGCACTCAATGAAAAACACACGGCTGCCGGTGCGGAACTCGTGTACGTCCACCCGCATAATTTCCTGAAGAAACAGCACAGCCCCTCCGTTCTCACCCAAGCACCTCTTGATGAGGTGAGTGCAGCTCGCGCGGAAGATCGCGTGCGTAGCGCCGCCCAGATCGCGGTGAGCGGCTTCGTACCGGTCTCGCCCAGTTTGGAAGAAGCCAATGACCGGGTTCAATCCATTAGTCCCCTGACGCAAGAAGGACGGATCTTCTCATGACACCCACACCCCACGAATACTTTGAAGCGCAGGCGCCAGCGGAACCCGATACCGCTCTAGAACGCATCCTCGCCGGCCAAGAACACCCACCCACCGCGGAACAACGCCGGGTCATCACCTCCACGGTCCCGGCTATCCTCGTCGTTGCCGGAGCCGGATCGGGCAAAACAAAAACCATGGTGGACCGGATCGCCTACCACCTCGCTTGCGGCAACGTGAGCCCGGATGAAGTCCTCGGACTCACCTTCACCCGGAAAGCCGCCGGGGAACTAGCTGAACGAGTTAACACCAGCCTGGAAAAACTCGGCCTCCTCACCCCGGAAGGAAGCAACGCGGGAAGCACCATGCGCAGGCCCGTGATATCCACCTACAACTCTTTCGCGAACGACATCGCCGGAGCCTACGGCATGCTGGTCGGAGCCGATCCCACCGCCCGCCTCATCACCGATGCCGAACGCGTCCAGCTCATGGACCAGGTCGTCAGCGCCCTGCCCAGCAGCGCTAGCACCGCGGTCCTTGCCGAACGCAGTCGCTCCAGCCTCATTAACGATGCCCTCACCTTCGCCCAAGGAATCCTCACCAACGGCGTGGAGCTTGAAGAAGCCCGGGCTTTCCTCACTGCCCAAGATCACGCACTGGAAACACTATGTGCCGACTCAACACGCATCATGAGTGCACGCTGCTGGTACCCGGATGCCTCCAAGAAATTCACCAATTTGAAGGGGGGAGCGGCAGTACCCAAACAGCAACAGGTCGTGCTCGGGCTAGTGGAGTCCTACCTGCAGCTCAAAAAAGAACTCAACGTCACCGAATTCGCCGACCAGGTCGCCATCGCTGGGCGTATCATGACCCGCTATCCCCAAATCGCCAAGGAAATCTCCTCCCGGTATCGCCTCATCCTGCTCGACGAATACCAAGACACCGACGAAAACCAGGCACAATTCCTCCTCAGCGCCCTCACCGCGAAACGCGACGGCTTCCTGTCCATCACCGCGGTAGGCGACCCGAACCAGGCCATCTACGGGTGGCGGGGTGCCAGCGCCGCCGCCCTGACCAACTTCGCACGCCACACCACCCGGATTTTCGGGCACGTAGAGAAACTCCAGCTCTCCACCGCTTTCCGTAATGATCGGGCCGTGCTCGCGGCAGGCAACGCCGTCGCCACTCCCTTGGATCGGGACACGTTCCTACGCGAAGATCGCGACCACCCGAATTTCCCACCCGAACTTAGGCCTGCCCCAACAAGCGCGGGAACGGCGGGGAGCGCGGGGGATAGTGCCGATATCGCGCCGCTGCGGTTGCGTGAACGCCCCGGAGCGGGAGCCGGGCGCGTCAGCGAAATCCGTACCCTCCTTCGCGAAGACTCCTACCGGAGTATCGCCCGGCATATCCTCGCGGTACGCGAGCGGGTAGCCGCGGAAAACGAAGAGCGGCGCGCTCGCGGTGAAGCACCGCGCGGGGCCGAGATCGCCGTCCTGTGCCGCAAACGTGCCTATATCGATATGATGGCCGCCGCCCTGCGCGAACTCAACAGCCAGCTCGCCAGGGAATCTGCCGCACACCCTGGAGGCACCACGCCTCAACCCCTCGCCTTTGAGATTGTGGGCGGGGAATCGCTGGTGGCACGTCCGGAAATCATTACCCTGCGGGCCGCCCTCGGCCTGGCCGCCAACCCGGCCCGCGGCGACCTCCTCGCGCGCTTACTCGCCCACTGGAATATCGGGGTGGCGGATATCCGCGCGCTCTCGCGCTGGGCGCGTCGCTACGCGGCCGTGGCGGTCACCAAAGTTGATAGTGACGTGCGTGCCAGTTTTATTAACGACGACGCCGCACCCGGCCACGAGGGCGAGCCTGGCGCAGAAGGTATGTCGGCCACCGCGCAACCCCTTCTCAACAGTCGTGACGAAGCCAATTTGGGTGAGGCACTCCACGCGCTTATGCTCCTGGCAAGCACCCCAAGCACCCCTGGTGATCACCCGGGGGAGCACGCGGATGTGGCGGAGCTGGCGGGAACGGGCGAAGCTGAGCTCAGGCAAGCAGCCCGATCCGCGCGCGCCGAATTCTCCGGCATTGGCTGGGAGCGCTTGCGGCGCTTGAATGCCACCCTCGCGTCCTTGCGTTCCGGTTTGCATAATGCTTTGGGCGATCAGATTGATCGGGCCGTCCACCTCCTCGGCCTCGATACCGCGGCCGCTACCCGCAGTGAAGGCGGGCAGCGGGTCCGTACCTCCATCGACCAATTCATCTCCCTGGGCCGCACCTACGAGCACGGTGATAGCCAGCGGAGCATGCGCGAATTCGTGGAATGGCTCGATGTGGTGGAAACAGAAGAACACGGCGGGGAAGAAGAATCCGGGGCAGATATTCCGCGGGTGGAGAGCGCGGTCGATGTTACTCCCGGGGTTATCCAATTGATGACCGTCCATGCTGCCAAAGGTTTGGAATGGCGTGACCTCGTCGTCGTACCTGAACTCGTGAAAGGCCAGTTCTCCGAAGTGACCGAAGGAGTGAAAGCCTGGCCGCGCAATACCGGTATTTTCCCGTACCCCCTGCGTACCGACTATCCGTACCTGCCCCAATTCACGCTGGCCGGTGCTCGCAATCTCGATAAAATCACCGTCGCGAATACCTACGCACGGTTCCTCGACGAATTGGCGTACCACGAAAGCGAAGAAATGCGGCGCCTCGCCTACGTGGCCTTTACCCGTTCCACCCGGGAGCTCCTGCTGGCCGGATACTGTTTCCAAGATGACAAGGATGTGTCTGGCCGGGTACAGAAAGCAGAAAAGCAAGCGAAGAAAAACGCTGCCGAAACCCCGGCAGATGGGAGTGATAACGCACTCGGCGTTGAAGCGCGGCAGCCCTCGTGCTTCCTGAGCGCGGTGCGGGAAGCTGCCGCCCGCGGGGAGCTGGTGCTGGCTGCCTCGCCTGCCACGGTTTCCTCCGTGCAGCTGCCGGAAGGATTCCCGGATATAGCACCGGATAGCTTGAGCGTGGATGAGCTCGTCGATATTTTCGGGGAAGACGTTGTGTACCCGCCGGCCCTCGAACCGGTACCGCATTATTTCGAAGCGCCCGACCTGCTTGCCTGGCCGCGTGACCTGGCCCGCAGCCTCCCCATTGAGGCGGAAACTCTCGACGCTGACCAGCGCGCCGAACTCACTCAGGTCATCGGCCGGCTTATCGCACGCAAACAGCAAGCCGAAACATCCGAGTACACCGAGGCGGGCGGGCATTACACCGCCACCGAGCTCGTCTATCGGGCCGAACACCGCGAAGAATATCTGCTCAATAAACGCCGCCCGGTTCCCCGCCAGCCCTCGCGAGCTGCGCGTTTAGGGACGATCTTGCACGAAAAAATCGCTGATAGTTACGCGAGCGCCGCCGTGCTCGATATTGATAGCGAGGATCCCCTCGAGCATGATCCGGTTCTCAGCGCAGAAGACATCGCGTGTATGTATAAAAATTACGAAGCATCCGAATGGGCCAGCTATCCGCCCCTCGCCATCGAACAGCAACTCGGTGTGGTCATCGGAGGGCATGTTGTCCACTGCGCACTCGACGCTGTTTTCGACACCTCACGGGTACCCGGGCGTGCGCCGGTTACTATCGTGGACTGGAAATCCGGGCGGCGCCCCGACGAGGAAACGAAAGCGGCCCGCGAACTCCAGCTTGCCCTTTACCGGCTTGCCTGGTCCCGGGCCCACGGAATCCCCCTCGGGGATATTGACGCGTCCTTCGTATACCTGCGGGGAAATAGGGCTGAGGAACTACGGGCTGGGAAGCTCAGCGAGGAGGAAATTCTGCTTCGTGCGGGTCTGCCCAATCAGGAGCAGTAACCGCGGTTTCCCCGGTCAGCTCATCCGCACCGCTCGCCTCGGCATCGGAAGCACTGTCAGTGAAAGCCGGCTCCGATGCCGGGGGAGCGGGGAGCAAATCCGGGGCCTCACGTACGTCCTCGGCCAGCGCGCCGAGCATCTGGACGGCGTCGTTCCTAATCTCCATGCTGCCCGTACGAATCCCGTACATGAGCCAGCGAATAATCGCGAACTCCGACGTGAAAATAATACGGGTGTAATCCGTTTCCCTCAGCTCAACCGAGCGCGCATTCTCATAAGAAGTAATAAAACTCGGCCACTGTTCATCATCAAGAACAAGCATCGCCGCTAAATCCCGGGCCGGATCGCCCACGTGCGCCTCACCGAAACCGAGCACGCTCGCAACCGAGCCATTCGACCACAAGAAATTATCAGAAGCCACATCACCGTGGACAACCGTTTCCTCAAAATCCCACACCTCGTCACTATCCAGCACATCCATCCAGCGCTGGCGCAAAATCGTAGGAAGGGAAGTTTCCTGATCGGCTGCCTCCAGTTCGGCCCGCACCCGCGCGCGCCACTGCTCAGCCGTATAGACAGGCAACCCGGAACGAGCCACCACATCCCGGTCAATGCTGTGAATCGCGGCAAGCGTGCGGCCCATTTCCCGCACTTCTTCCTCACCGAGAGCTTCGAAAACCAGCGCCCGCCCAAAAGGCTCCGGGTAGACCACCGCGCGACCCCCGGTATCAGCATCAACAAAACCGGCCGGCCGCATAATATCGAAAGGCAGGCGCCCGGCCCGCAATTCCTCCAAAAGCTGGGGAGCCAGAGCCGCTTCGGCTTCTAACGACGTCGCCGCCGTGCCATTCTGAGGAACTTTGACCATCCAGTGGCGCCCCTGAGAATCAAGGACGCACCCGGAAACAAAATCTTCCGTCTCAACAAACGGTTGGCGCGTGGAGACAATCTCGACGCCGAGAGCCCCGACGGCAAGCGCAGCAAGATAGAGCGGAGAAGTAGTCACCCCCTCAATTTATCCGAAAACTCAGCCACGTGCTTGCCTACACCCCGGATATAGGCCGGCTGCCGGAACTATCCACATGATCGCGAAATGCATCCCCTATCCACAGCCAGCCGGCTAGATGCTATTCCCAGACACGGGAGACCCTACAGTGAGAGCACCTCACCACGATCACCACCCCAATATTCAAAGGAGGTGCCATGCACGACACGGCATATCCCCGGCCCGCGGGCCTCGCCTCGGCTCGCCCACCGCACCTGGCCAGCCGTGCATATCGCGCTGCTTCCGCCACCCGGCAGGGCATAGAAGAACGGGTGCGGGAAACGATTCGGCACCGCGGAATTGATCCGCGCCGTGACGCCGCCTTCCTGGAAACCATCGTGGGAGAAACCCTCACCACTTTTAATGACGAATCAGTGCGCGGGGACCACGCGGCCCTGGCGGATACGGAGAGCGTACGCTCCCACCTCATCTCGCAGCTGAGCGGCTACGGGCCGCTACAGAAATTCTTCGACGACCCGCAGGTAGAAGAAATCTGGATCAACGCCCCGGATAAAATATTTGTGGCCCGCTCCGGTGTTTCCACTCGTATTGATCTCACGATGGCAGAAAGTGAGATCCACACCTTGGTCGAGCGGATGCTCTATGCCTCCGGGCGGCGCTTGGACCTCTCCACCCCGTTTGTTGATGCCCAGCTTCCTACCGGGGAACGCCTCCACGTGGCCATTCCCGATATCACCGCGCGATATTGGGCGATCAATATCAGAAAATACACGGTCCGGGCCCGCAAGCTCAGCGATCTGGTGAATGTGCAGATGCTGGAAGGAGCGCAGGCAGACTACCTGAGTGCAGCCATGAGCGCCGGGAGCAATATCTTGGTATCGGGATCAACCGGGGCCGGTAAAACCACCCTCCTGCGTGCGCTCCTCGGCGGGATAGCGCCAACCGAACGGCTTATCAGCGCTGAAGAAGTTTTTGAGCTGGGTATCGACCTTCCCGATGTTGTTGCGATGCAAACGCGCCCGCCGTCCCTGGAAGGGCGCGGCGCGGTGACGCTCCGCGACCTCGTGCGCGAAAGTCTGCGTATGCGCCCGGACCGCATCGTTATCGGAGAAGTACGCGGGGCAGAAGCTTTCGATCTTCTTGTGGCCCTCAATGCGGGCATCCCCGGGGCCTGTACCATTCACGCCAATAGTGCACGGGAAGCCCTCACGAAATTGGAGATCCTCCCGCTCCTCGCCGGTGAAAACATCACGCCAAGCTTCGTAACGCCCACCGTTGCCGCCACTATTAACCTCGTCATCCACGTGACCCGGGCGGCCAGCGGGCAGCGTAAGGTTGCCCAGATTCTGGAGGTCATGGGCCTTGGGCCAGATGGCAGCATTCTTACCCGGGCGGTGAGCTAACCATGGGACTGATCGTTGGAGCTTTACTCACCACCGGAATCCTCACGGTTATTCGTGCTCTGTCCACTCCGGGTGGGGCGCGTAGTTTGGCTCGCCCGCGCCACACTGGCGACCCGCGCTGGCCGGGACTACCGGGGCGCCTCGGGTCGGCTCGCGTCGCAATTTCCTGGCGCCGGCTCGGGATAAGTATCTGCTGCGGCCTCGGCCTGGCCTTAGCTGCTGTGCTCGGCACCGGGCATCCTTTCCTCGCCGCCGCCGGGGGAGTAGTAGGGCTCTGGCTGCCGTTCTGGCATTCTCGTCACGCCGGTAGGAAAGCGCGGGATACACAACGCCTGGCCTGGCCCGACCGTATCGATAAGCTACTGTCCTCCCTCCGGGCTGGGCGCACTATCCCCGAAGCTCTTCTTTATCTCGCCACCCGGCCAGACGCCCCGCCCGCGCTGCGCTCCTTCGCCACTCACCTGGAAACAACCGGAAGTTTTGACGCCTCCCTGACCCGCCTCAAAGATTCCTTCCACGACCCGGTATCAGACCGGGTCCTCGAAATTCTTCGGCTCGCGGTGCGCCACGGCGGCCACGATCTACCCCGCGTCCTGGAATCCCTCGCGGTATCCCTGCGAGCAGAAAACCGGGCCCGGGGCGAACTCCTAGCCCGGCAATCCTGGACCGTCAATGCAGCACGGGTGGCAGCACTTGCCCCGTGGCTCGTTCTCCTCCTGCTCTCCACCAGGCCGGGCACAATGGATGCCTTCACCTCGCCTACCGGCACCCTCATCCTCCTCATTGGCCTAGGCACCACACTGCTCGCCTACGGGCTCATGCTCCGCCTGGGCCGACTCCCCGAAGAGCAACGCGTCCTGGCCGGCTCACCGGGAGTATCACCGGGAACCTCACGGAGAGCATCGCCGGGAGCCTCGCAGGTTGCCTTGCCTACTGCTGTGCCGGCAGCCTCACAGGCTGATCCATCCTCGCCGCCCCGTCCCAGTCGCGCCCGGCGCGCCGCAGTATAGAAGGGGCCGCTCCTATGTTTCTTTCCCTTTCCGCACTTGTTCGCGCACCCCTTCCTGTATTTACCGGTAGCATCACCGCGGCTGGCCTCGTACTCCTGGGCTGGTGGTGGCTCTGGCCAGGCCCTGCACTGGTCTCACGCATCGCGCCCTACCTGGGCGGTGCCCGCCCGCGCCTGCCCCATCGCATCGTCCGGATGGTGTTGCGCGGTGCGGAAAAATTCGGTTCCACTCACGCATCGGTCACGAGCCGCCTCCACCGTTTAGGGGAGGGCGACGTCGCAGACTTCCGCTTTGCCCAATTACGCGCGGGAGTACTCGCGGGAGCAGTCGGTATCGCACTCGGGCTCGCCTGCCTTGCCCGCGGATTACCCGCGGCGCTCGCGGCCGCCTGCCCCCTCCTCTTCCTCATCGGTGCCATCCTTGCAGTGGACTCCCAGCTCACCGCGCGCCTGCGCCGCCATGACGGCGCTATCACCGCCGAACTTCCCGATATCGCCCACCTCCTGAGTATCGCGGTGGGGGCGGGCACCAGCATCGTGGGAGCTATCGAATACGTTGCGAGCTTAGCCGGCGGAGCCGTGGGAAAAGAACTGCGGCGAACCCTCGGAGATGTCTATGCCGGCGACCCGCTCACCACGGCCCTGCGCCACCTCAACGAACGGGTACACAACCCGGCCTTGCAAAGCCTATGCGAAGCATTACTTGCCGCACTCGCCCACGGTTCCCCACTCGCAGATACCTTGCGGGTACAAGCCGAAGAATCACGAGATTACGCGCGCCGCCAACTCCTCGAACGTGGAGGACGCCGCGAAATCCTCATGATGGTTCCCGTTGTTTTCCTTATCCTGCCCTTCATCGTGGTCATCGCCCTCTACCCGGGCCTGGCCCGACTCACCTTCCTTCCCCTGACCTCTCCATAAACCACCGCCACAACCAACCTATCTAGCGAAAGGAACTACTTATGTCAGTGAGTACGCACGGCGCGCTTATCCACCCTGATTTACCAACCGCAACGTGGACCGCTCCGGATTCCGGCGAACGCGGAGACGTGCCCGGCTGGGTACTTGTCACCCTCATGACCGTGGGTCTTGTGCTCGCCATCTGGGCAGTAGCCGGCCCGGCCCTCACGAATCTCTTCTCCACCGCCATCGAACGCATCTCGAGTTTTTCATGACACCGATACCTGAACCCGCAGCACAGTTTTCCGGCAAGCCGCTCTCCGACACGCATGTGTTTGGAGCGCCAGTTCCCGGTAAGTCACCATCTGACGCGCATACGTCTAGCGCGCCAGTTCCTCGCGCGCCAGATTCCGAACGCGGCAGTGCAGTCGTTGATTTCTGCCTCCTTGCCGGGGTGGTGGTCCTCGCGGCCCTGGCACTCGCGGTTCTCGGATCCCGCGTCTTTGCTATCGAACAGATACGTGATTGTGCAGCGCGGGCCGCTCGGGCGGGAGCGGTGCGCCAGCTCAGCATTCCTGAAATAGCCACGCAGGCCACCGCGGACATTACCGCGCGCCTACCCGCCTGTCAGTGCACGGCCAGCGCGAGCATGATCCGCATTGGGGAAGAGGACTTCCTACGAGTCGAGATCACCGGAACATATTCTTCCCTCCTGGGAACACACCCAGTCAAACTGCGCGCCCACGCACACGTCCTCACCGCTCGCGGGGCTAACACTCACCCGCCACCCGCGAAAGGAGCGCGGTTATGAAAAACCAGGTGAACCACCGAAGCATCCGCGAAAAGGGAAACGGCACCTTGGAAGCCCTTGCGGTCCTTATTGTGCTTGTTCTCCCGCTCCTCATGTTTACCGTGGAAAGCACCGGGATTACCCGCGCCCGAGCGGTCGCCGCGCAGGCAGCCCAGGAAGCAGCCCGCAGTTTTGCAACTGCGGACAACACTGCCAGTGGAACAGCGCGAGCTCGGGCGGTTGTCCACGCCGCGGTGAGCGATGCTGCGGTTAGCAGCGCCGGCCTAAGCGGCGCGCCCCCGCGGATCTCCTGCTCCGCACACCCGTGCCTGAGCCCGGGAGCACGCATCACCGTCACGGTTGAGGTATCGGTTCCGCTCGTTTATTTCGGGCGCACTGTTCTTATCGAGCAGAGCGCCTCAACAACCGTTGATCGTTTTCGAGAGGCACGGCCGTGAACAACCTTAGACCGTTTTCGACAGGTACGGCCGTGAACACCCTGGCGAAAGCTCGGGCACTGCAGGCACGAGCAGCACCCCGGGAACTCGGCAATATCCTCATCCTGGGCCTGGGAACCTGGGCGCTCAGCGCCGTGCTGTGCTTAGGTTTCATCTACCTCGCCACCATCCTCACCGCCCGGCACGCACTCCAGGGGCAAGCCGATTCCGCCGCGCTCGCGATCAGCCAAGAGATCACCCGCGAATGCTATTTCAGCAGCGCGCCCCTGAGCGATTGCCATCCCAGCCCAGCCACCGTGCGCCAGCTCGCCGCCGCAACATTCCCCGCGGAGCGCGTGCTGCCAGATACCCGCGCGGATAGCGCCGGCGTCGTCGTCGCCCTGGAAAAAACGGTGCGGCTTCCGGTACTGGACCTTCCCGTGCCGATACGTGCGCAGGCCCGGGCGCGCCTTGACCTGAGGTAGCCTTATGCCGTGAGTGATTTTTCCGAACGTCTTGACCATCTGCGCAGTGTTTTTCACCAAATCGAAGCGGTGACCGATGTGGAGGGCCTCACCGCGCGTATCGCCGCGCTGACGGAAGAATCCTCCGCACCCGGGCTCTGGGATGATACCGCCCGCGCCCAAGAGGTCACCTCGAAACTCTCCCACGCACAAAGCGAACTGGAGAAACTCGAGAAAATGCGTACCCGTATTGACGATGCCGGTGCGCTCCTTGAAATCGCGCAGGAAGAAGAACTCTCGGATCCGGCTTCGGCTCGTGAAGTCTACGAAGCGCTCGGCGAAGAGATGACGAGCACCGAAAAAGCGTTGGAAGAACTCCAGATCCGCACCCTGCTCTCCGGCAAATACGACGAGCGCGATGCGGTGGTGACCATTCGTTCCGGGGCCGGGGGAGTGGACGCGGCTGATTTCGCGCAGATGCTGCAACGCATGTACCTGCGCTGGGCTGAACGCAGCGGCTACGCCACCAAGGTGCTCGATACCTCCTACGCGGAAGAAGCCGGGCTGAAATCAACCACCTTTGAGGTGAGTGCTCCCTACGCATACGGCACGCTCTCGGTGGAAGCCGGGACCCACCGGCTGGTGCGCATCTCGCCTTTCGATAACCAGGGGCGGCGTCAGACTTCCTTCGCCGCCGTCGAAGTTATTCCGCTGATCGAACAAACCGACCATATCGATATTCCCGATACGGACATTCGCATCGATGTGTTCCGTTCTTCCGGGCCGGGTGGTCAGTCCGTGAATACCACCGATTCGGCGGTTCGCATCACCCACCTTCCCACCGGGATCGTGGTCTCCATGCAGGATGAGAAATCGCAGATCCAAAACCGCGCCGCCGCGATGCGGGTTCTGCAATCGCGCCTGCTCCTCCTCAAACAGGAAGAGGAAGCGCGCGAAAAGAAAGAATTGCGCGGAGATATCAAAGCCTCGTGGGGCGACCAGATGCGTTCCTACGTGCTCCAGCCCTACCAGATGGTCAAGGATCTGCGCACCGGGTACGAATCGGGGAATACCGACGCGATTTTCGACGGCGATATTGACGGTTTCATCGACGCCGGTATCCGCTGGCGCGCCACAGGCGAAAAAGCCGGCGAAAAGGCGAGCGAAAAGAGCAGCGATAAAACCGGCAGCAAGACCACCGATAAGGCAGGCGACAAAACCGGTGACTAAGTGGGGAAAGCGGGGGAGGAAACGCATGAATTTCCCCGGGTACGCGGCGCGTCCCGCGCGATTTTACGGCCTGTTCCGTAGGGTAAAGCACGATAGTAGTAATCTAAGGGCAAGTTTATGATCACATTTACCAAGGTGACGAAGCTCTACCAGAAGGGCGCGAAACCCGCGCTGGATTCGGTGAGCGCGGATATTGACCGCGGCGAATTCGTTTTCCTCGTGGGCCCCTCCGGTTCGGGAAAATCAACGATGCTTTCGCTCATCAATGTTGCCGAACGGCCAACATCCGGAAAAATCGAGGTGCTCGGCAAGGATCTAGCCACTGTTTCCCAGCGGCGCGTCCCCTTCCTGCGGCGCCGCATCGGCACGGTGTTCCAAGATTTCCGGCTCCTTCCCGATAAGAACGTGCACGATAACGTGGCGCTCGCGCTCCAGGTCATCGGCGCGCCCCGCCACCGCATCCGCACCGAAGTGCCGGAAGTGCTGGAAATGGTGGGCCTGGACGGTAAGGAACGCCGCCGCATGAACGAACTATCGGGCGGGGAACAGCAGCGCGTAGCCATTGCCCGCGCCATGGTCAATCGCCCCGAAATCCTCCTCGCCGACGAACCGACCGGCAACCTGGACCAAAATACCGGGCTGTCGATTATGCGCCTCCTGGATCGCATCAATCGTTCGGGAACCACGGTGGTTATGGCCACCCATGATGCCACCGTCGTCAACCAGATGCGGAAACGCGTTATTGAGCTGGCCAACGGCGTGATCGTCCGTGATCAGGATCGCGGCCAGTACGGAGGAGGGCAACACTAATGCGCAGTCGTTTCGTCCTGTCCCAAACATTCAAGGGACTTATCAATAACAAGGCGATGGCTGCCTCGGTTTCCCTCGTCACTTTCGTTTCCCTACTTTTCGTGGGCGCGGCCGCGCTGCTCCAAACCCAGATCAGCCACCTGCGTGCCGATTGGTACAGCCAGGTGGAAGTCTCGGTGTTTATGTGTGCGGCGAATGACGCCACCGAACCCTGCGCCGGTAACGAAGCCACCGAGGAACAAATCAAGGCCATCGATACCGCCCTGACCACCGAACCGCTCGCCTCCCAGGTGGAGCGCTACGAATTCGAAACCAAAGAAGAAGCCTTCGCGAACTACCGCGAACAAATGGGCGATTCGGTGTGGCGTGACACGGTGACCGCCGACCAGATGCAGGTCTCCTTCCGCGTCAAATTACACGACCCGGAAAAGTACCAGGTCCTCGTGGAAGACCTCGGCAACCGCCCCGGAGTGCAGAGCGTGTACGACCAGCGCGAACAAATCGAGCCGGTCTTCGCCACCCTCAACCGCTTCACCGCAATTGCCGGCGGGCTGGCCGCGGTCATGATCCTCACCGCGCTTCTCCTCATCCCCACCACGATCCGCCTCTCGGCAATGTCGCGGCGTAACGAAACGGGGATTATGCGCTACGTGGGCGCCTCGAATTTCTTCATCGAGCTGCCCTTCATCCTCGAAGGAATTATCGCCTCGCTCGTCGGTGCGATTTTCGCGGTCGGCGGGCTGTGGCTGGCAGCGAAATTCCTGCTCGAGGACTGGATTTCCCAATCGCTGCCGTGGATTCGCGTGATCGGCGTCAGCGAAGCCCTCCAGGTAGCGCCCTGGCTGCTCATCGGCTCGGTTGTGGTGTCCGGCCTGGCGTCCTGGATCGCTTTGCGCAGGTACGCGCGCGTGTAGTGAACGTGGGGCGACGGCGCCGCGGCGTCGTCGTACCGCATACGGATAGGAAAGGTGAACCGGTGAGAATCGGGAGCAGACGATGGTTGGGAGCGCTGGCTGCGGGGGCGCTGGGCGTTGCCGGGTTAGCGACGCCGGCGCGTGCCGATGACCGCGACGACCTCGTCCGCCAGCAAGAACAGCAGGAAGCCGAAATTGAGAATCTGCGTTCCTCCCTCGAGGGCGTGGACGTGGATTTGCAGAACGTTTACCTCAAGTTGCAGGAAACGCAGGCGCAGGTCCCCGGGGCGCAGGCCGCGTTATTGCAGGCGCAGAACGACGCCGCAGCAGCTCAGCGCGAACAAGAAAAGATTGGGGCGCGCCTGGATGCGGCTGAGGGGGAGCTCGATTCCATCACCACCTCGATTGCTCAGGGGGAGAAGAAACTGAGCGAAACGCGCGATAACCTCGGCGAGATTGCGCGTTCCGAATACCGCGGTGATAACCGGGTTTCCACCGTGGAGCTTCTGATCGGCGCGAAGTCGAGCGCGGATTTCTTCAACGCGCTGTCCGCGAACCAGGCGATCACCCGGGTGCAATCCCAAACTCTCACCGACGTTACCCAAACAACGGCCGCGAATCGGACCCGCGCCCAGCGGCAAAAGGCAGTGCAGGGGGAGATCTCCCAGCTCAAGAGCCAGGCCGATGCCGCGGTGGCGGAAAAGAAATCGAAGGAGGCGCAGGCCGCGGCCCGCACCAAGGAGCTCGCGGATCTGGAAGCTTCCGTCACCCAGCAATCCCAGGCTTTGGAGGCTCGGCGCGGGGAATTCCAGAACTCGCTGTCCGCCATGAACGCGGCCCGCGATGACACCGCCGCGCAGATCGCTCGCATTGATGAAGAAAACCGGCGGCGCGCCGCGGAAGCAGCAGCTCAGGGCGGTGGCGGGGGAGGTGCCCCGGCGGCGCCCCCGGCAGCTTCGGGTGCGCTCATTCCGCCCGTGCCGGCCCCACTGTACGTGACCTCGCCCTTCGGGATGCGTGTCTATCCCTTCGACGGCGGCTGGTGGATGCACGAGGGCGTGGACTTGCGTTCTGCCTGCGGTAATCCGCAATACGCGGCGGCCGCCGGGGTGGTGGCGGCGGTGCGCCCGGCCTCCGGCAACGGCACCCACGGCAACCAGGTCATCCTCAACCTCGGCTATATCAACGGCTCGTCCTACGTGGTGGTGTACAACCACCTCTCCGGTTTCAATGTGTCCGTGGGGCAGAGCGTGGGCCAGGGCGATGTGATTGGCTGGACCGGTATGACGGGCATGGTCACCGGTTGCCACGTACACTTTGAGGTGTGGCAGGACGGCGTGGTCATCGACCCGATGTCCCTGCCCGGATTCTACGAATAGCGCGGCGTACCCGTTCGCGTCGCCGTGGCCGAATGCCCCGGCGCAAGGAGCGGCCTGACGCGAAGTTGACGAAGAGGATGTCATGACACAAGCACACGGCTCAACCGATCCCGCTCCCACCACCGACGCACCCTCAACCGTACGTGACACCGCGCCGGGCGTTTCTAGTACGACGCCGCCGCAAGGGCCGGGCAGCTTGCCTAGTGCGGAGAAGCCGGCCGGGGTGGCTGCTCAGCCCGGTGCCGCTACCAAACTCGGGGAAACCGAGAAGGCAGTTCCGGCTGGTGAGGGCGCAGGTGCTCCGACTTCCGCGGAAACATCCGCGCCGGCGAAGAAGAAGCAGAAAACTGATGTGAGCGAGTATTCGCGCCGGCAATTGGAGAAACGCTACGCGCGTGGGCAGCGCAAAGCCACCGCCTATGAGGTGCTCACCGGTGTTTTGGGATTGGTGCTCGCCTGGTTTGTGTGGGATCGGGCTGCTATCACCGATTCGCCTTACGCGGTCGGCACGCTGCTTTTCGCGGTTGGTTTCGCGGCGCTCATTGTGTTGGCGATGGTACGCCGCATGATTAATACGATTGCCACGCGGCGGGGAATCGCGGTAGCCGGGGTAGCTACCGGCGTGACTACTTTTGTTATTGGATTGATTATCACCTTGACGGTGAATACCGATGCGGCAGCTGCGCCGTCGTTCTTCACCGATCATCTGCTGGACGTGAGCGCGCCGGCGGTGGTGCTGCTGGCCGGAACCCTGATTTTTGTGTGGTTCCTCATCACTGACCAGCGCGAACTCAAGGATTAGAACGGAGAAGCCCGCGTGGCGAAGAAAAAAGAAGGAAAGCTGAGCGCGGCCCAGCAGGCGAAAGCGGCGGCCGATGCGCATCAGGTGATCGCGCGCAATAAGAAAGCGCGCCACGATTATTTCATTGAGGACACCTTTGAGGCGGGGATGTCCCTATCCGGAACCGAGGTGAAGGCGCTGCGCATGGGCCGGGCCTCGCTGGTGGACGGCTGGATCGAGGTGGATCGCGGGCAGGTGTACGCGCACGGGATCAATATCCCGATTTACGCGATGGGAACGTGGACGAATCACGCGCCCACCCGCAAGCGGCGCCTGCTGCTGCACAAATCGGAGATCGAGAAGCTGGCGCGGGCCGTCGAGGCGAAGGGCTATACGATTGTGCCCCTCGAGCTGTATTTTGTGCGCGGGTTGGCCAAGCTGGAAATCGCGGTGGCCAAGGGCAAGCAGGAATGGGATAAGCGCGAGACGATCCGCCGGCGCGAAGCGGACCGGGAGGCGCAGCGGGCGATGTCTGCCGCACGCCGCCGCGAAGGGCTGGTGCGGTAGCGTTTCCTCGCAATGAGTGGCAAGGCTTGAGGTTGCAGATCTCGGGGTTGGTGAAATCGCCCTGTGAAGGCGCAGCATCCTGACCTAACGCAGCCCGTTCGCTGAGATGACCAGTCGGACGGTGCGATCCGCATGCATTGCTTTTATGAAGGTTTTACTTGGCGTGATGTAGTCGATGAACCATGCGTCGCCATTGTTCCAGCTTTTCGCGGGCAGGGTGAGAATTGGCGAATATGCGCAGAAGTTATCCCGAAGCTCGCCTAGGGTTCCGGCCGGGGCGCTACCGAAGGCAATTACGTTATTCCGATTTGTATCACTTTGCTCGTATACGCCGATATCGACGTTCTCGAGCAGAGTGCAGGTGCCGTCCCCATTATTTTTCGAGTTGCCAAAAGGTGTTTTATCGATGATGCTCACCTCGAGGTTTTTACCCTTGTATTTATTGAATGTGGCCGTTGTTGTGGGAGTCGGGGTTGGCGTTGATGCTGATTCTTTGGACTTGCTAGTGGTGCCGCACGCGGTGAGAGCGAGGGCGGCGATCATGGTTAAGATAATCTGCCGTTTCACACCCTAATTTTAGTTGTGGTTGCCTGAGCTGGGCGGTGCTGCAAGTCCCACAGTATTCCGCCTTGGCCCGGTGCGCTTATTCTTTCGGCCACGCAGGCAGAGACCTCCAGAGCTTAAGGATTGATCGGCCGTCAGTTACAGAGAATGCCGCGAAGCTGCCACCTACTGCGAATCATTCGAGCGTGATTCTCTCGGCCAAGGTGGCGATTTTGTGAGACCAGTAGCTTTGATGTCGTTCGGTAGCGCTTCATCTAAAGACGCCATCGCATGGTATTTCTTGATGAATTCGGCACGATTCTTAAACCCGCCCCGTTCGATTGCCCACTGCAGAAGAGTGAGAGTGGTGGCATGCGTTATCGCACCGCCGGGCACATGGAGCCCCCGTTGATGCTGGATCATCAGCAAACGAGCCTGTTTCTTGATCAGGGAAGTTCCATTTTCCTCATCGCAAACAAGGACAACTTTTTCCCCGGATCGCGCCAGAAGGACACCGTGCAAGATGGCCATATTCTCGCCTCTGTCCTTCGTAAGAGAGTACATATCATCAAACTCAACTCCCAGTACATCGCGACAACATTGCTGCATATCCTCTGTTGGAGCATCCGAGATAATGCTTTTGAACCGTCCCGGAAGCCTTAGCCATGTCTCAGCAGCTCGTTTAAATTGAGGACGACGTTTCGGAGTGTCATAGATTTCAAATTCCACAGCTTCCGGTACGTGCACAGGGTTACCGCCCAGTGCTTTCACTAGCTGTGGTACACAATCTGTGGCGAAGAATTTAAAGATCGGTCCCGTGTCGAGAATATACATCGCAGCTATCCGCCCGTTGGGATCGCCAGCTTCCGGGTGGCGCGGCCTGATTCACCTGTCAAAAGGGCCAATTCCTCAGCAGTTAATTCCGCACCGGTATCGTGAGGGGCAGTAGCCGTAATATCCGGCATCTCAACAGGAGTGATTCCAGCTGCTCGCAACTCTTTAATCAGAACGTGGTAATCATTTCTGCCCGTCAGGCGCGCTATAGCGGCCGGGCCAATGGCACCCCATCGATAGCCTTCAATCGCCCGAGCAAGAAGTTTCTGAGGAGCGCGTGGTTGTTCTGCCAGCGCAGCGAGGAGCTTGTATTCGGACAACCATCCAAATTGCGCGGCAAGTGAAGGTGCGGGAATAGCACTCCATTCTTCACATGTACTCTGGTCGATAACACCACTCTCACGAAGCTGAACGGCAGCGTCCGCCGGCGAAACCAGGTAGCTGTGAACAAGATCTGATAACACAGCTAGAGTGGGTTCCTTTCCTTGCGTGACATCAGCTACAGCTTCTGCTGGCATAAGGAAATGCCGAGCGAAAGCATCTGCCTGATCCTCCCGCGGAGTACCTGTGCTCCATTCCTGTGAAGTGCTCATGTGGCGGTCAAGATGCCCTAGCCACAGATGGCCAAGTTCATGGGCAAGTGTAGAACGTAGCTGCATGGGCTGATCCGTACAACCCACCGCAACAAGCCGCTTATTTTCCCAGTCCACCACCATCCCGTGACCCGGCGCGGCACCAGCAACAAACGCGACACCAACGTTCATAACGCGTTCAAGTAGCTGGGTCACGCTGAGAATCGGGGCGGATCCTAAATCGTGTTCCTGGCGGAATTGCGCAGCGGCTTTCCGGGCAATTTCTTCGTTGCTCATGCCGCCTCCGGAATCCCAATATCGTCAAGACGCCGGGCAAGACCAAGAGCGTAGACAAGGTAATCATAGAGACCCTCAGCGCCCGCGGTGTCCGTACGGTCGGCATAACGGACCTCACTCTGAATTGAGTCCGTACCCCGTAAATGATCGACCAGAACTCCGCAGGCATCAGCAATAAGGGAAAGCTCAATGAGAGTTGCAGGGCGTTCCCCCGCCTCTATCCGGTGGATTGTGGATTGGGACAGGCCCGAACTTGCAGCTAAATCGCGCTGCGACATTCCCACGCACGCACGCGCGGCGGCAATACGCTGGCCGATCCTAGCTTCACTAGCACTCATACTGAATCACTCTCCCTACACTTTGATTCTACAAGAATCTCCGTGCAAAAGTAAGCACCCGCGCCGAAAAATCGGAGCGGGTGCTCATCATAAGTGGAGATGCCGGGAATCGAACCCGGGTCCGACGATAGCCAAAGGAGTATTCTCCGGGCGCAGTTCGTTGATAGTTGTTTTCGGCTCCAGGGTTCCACACGAACCAGGCCCTGACGAACCTATCTATGTTGGTGTCGCGAGCACGCCCGTAGCAAACGTACTCACCAGTGGCTTTCTCAACGATGCTGAGGTCTAGGCGGAAAGCACACCTAGTTCAGCAGATTTCGCAGGTCGCTTAGCTTAGGCAGCGAGGGCGAAATCGGTGCTCTTGTTCTTGGCACCTATAGGTTGCAGAGAGCGTTATCGAGGTGACTCTACATCCTCGGCCCGCTTCCCTCCGACTAACTACCGCCGTCGAAACCGATCATCCCCGTATGCTGTTATCAAACAGTCCCACCCGCCCGGCATTCAACGCCGGCAACGCGGTGGATTCACTAGTCTACAACGACGGCGCCGCATGCGCTATTCCCGCTGCTATGTAATGAAGTCCGAATTCTATTTCGGAGTAAGAATCTGTACCTATTTTTAAATTCGTCACGTCGATGTATTGGAGAGGGGAGCAGCTTTAGGTGGAGATTTCCGGGAATCGAACCCGGATCCGACGCTAGCCACAGGAGTATTCTCCAGGCCAGCCTCACGCTTCCACCCACACCTCATCCACATCCAGCACAAACCACCGATGCAGACTGTCAATGAAGTGGATCGCAGAGCCGCGGGACCCGGCGGGATAATACGGGAGCGTGGCATCGTCCGCGTGTTGTACCTGGCAGCGGGTGATTTCGCGGTAGCCGTCGCTCGTATCTGCAAAGGCGCAGATAGGTTCGCGGTAATCGCCGTAGGTGAGCACATGATTTCCCGAAACTGCCAAACCTCTCAGCCGCGGTATTTCCTTGCGGGTATCAATAATCCGCGTAATCCGATCCCCTGCGATCGTAACCAGCGGGAAGTCTGAGTAGGGGCAAATAACCGTCTGCTCTTCGGTGCAATTCATGGCATAGCAATCGGCAATAAAGGTCAGGCGGGCCAGCTCCTCACCGAACTCCGGTTCCACATCGTGCCGGTCAGGATACAGCCATTCGGCTTTCAGCTCGCTATTCCAGCGGCAGAGCCCACAAAATCCGATAGCGAGGTTCTCCGCCTCGCCGCTTTTCTCCCCGCGTACTCCGAAATCCCAGCCGAAGTTACCAAGAATTCCTTCATCGAAATAGCTTGTCCAGATGCTGCCATCGCTGAGCGCCTGAACATCTTGGATGCCATCACCGAACACCCCGGATCGCACCAGCTCCCCGTTCACTGTATAGATATAGGCATTGTGCGTGGCTTCATGCCGGTCGTTGGACCATCGGCATCGCGCGCCGACGGCAAGGAACGTACCGTCAGGCAAGTATTGGATACAGGGAACGGAAACGGGCAGATCGACGGGTGCCGATGCGATGCGCACTGTCCCGTCAGCATTGTGCAGCGCGAAAATCGCATCCGCTTCTTCAGAAACGAAAACCCTCGGAAAATTCTCGTTACGTTCGAAAAAGCGCGCGTATCCCTCTGCATCGCTCCAGATCGCCACCGGCAACCCGTGATAACTAATGGAGGCTTGCACAAGCACGGCGCCCTTGACCGGCGCTTGCAGAGTTGCTTGGTACCGGGGCGTAATAACGCGCATTTCTTCAGCCATGCTTTAGTTTCCCTCGCTTCACTTTTTCACGCTAAGGTACGACGACGCCGCACCGTTCACGCTACTCATCCGGCCACACGTCGTTGATATCCACAGTGAACCACACGCCAAAGTCGTCAATCCAATGTATTTTTGAATCTCGGCAACTCGCAAGCCACCATGGACCATAGACTTCTTCTGGACAATCGATGTGGCACTTCTCAATTTCCTGATACCCGTTCGTAGTATCTGATAAGACGAAGTAGTGGTCTCCGCCACCGCGCTCCACGCAGTAGGCCAGAATGTGTGAACCTGATACGGCGAGGCCGAGAATATCGCGTAGTGCGCCGTGGGTTTCAACAATACGGGTTACCTGATTACCGGCAATGCTCATGATGGCAAAGTCGTAATTTGGGCATATTGTTGTGACCTCATCCGTACAGTGCAACGCACGATGGTCGTCGATATATGCACGGCGGGCAAGCTCTTCACCGAAGGCGGGAGTCAGCTCCTCAGCAGTAGGGTAGCGCCAGACGCTTTCGAGGTTGTTGTCCCAGCGGATCAATCCACACGTGCCGATTGGTTCGCGAGTTTCCTTATCTGCGCCATCGGGGTCAAACGGCGCATGCCATCCGTTATTACCAATAATTCCTTCGTAGAAATATCCGGTCCAGAAGGTACCGTCGCTGAGTGCTTGGACATCGGTAACTCCGTCTCCAACAGCGCCGCTCCGGAGTAGCTTGCCTTCGAAGTCATAGATGAAAGCGTTGTGGTCAGCACGCTTCTCCGCTGCATGCCATCGGCACCGTGACCCGACGAGAAGAAAAGCTCCCGAGGGTAATGATTGGATGTGGGGGAAACAAACTGGGAATCGAAAAATAGGTGTTTTCTGGATAACCTTGCCGGCACTGTTATGACGTGTCAGCAGAGCCTCAACAACACCATTGACATGTACATTAGGGTGACAGCCATCGTCCGACCGCCCGAAAAACTTACGCACGTCCTCAGCAGTGCTCCAGATCGCCACCGGCAAACCGTCGTAGCTAATAGAGGCCTCCACAAGCGCAGCTCCGATAACCGGCGGTTCCAGCGTGGCTTGATATTTAGGCGTGATGACGCGCAATTCTTGGGACATACCCCAGTTTCTCATAATCAATTTTTCCGCGCCATCGTGGCATATGCGCTGGTGGGGGAGGTGGCTGCGTCGTCGTTTTTAAAGTGCGGGACTTAGAGCCCGCACGTCACGTTTTCGATGGGCGAGGATGAGACAAGCAGCCGCGCGAAAACAAGAAAACACGCCTTTTCGCGACCGGAATGCGGCGATGATGATGTCCTGCGCCCCGGGTATGGCTGAGCTGATGAAGGGAGGACGAAGATGACGTATATGCGAAAACTCGGTGCTGCAGCGGTAGCGCTCCTTCTGGCTTTGCTGGGGATCGCATCCTCCGCGCAAGCGCAACCGGCCGATAGTCCGGCCGCGCGGATAGAGTGCCCGGCCAAGGAACACCCGGATTTCATCACCCTGGAGCTGTGGGGAACGCAGTACACGCGCGACGCCGAAGGTAATCTGCTCACGGAGGTCCCGAAGGAAACGATCAAGTACGCGGTCTTCAAGGTCTACCAGGATCGCAGCGAACAAATCTGGATCAATCCACGCTACGAGGCAAGTAAGGACCAATTCGTGGTCATCAATTATCCCTCAACGGTTGACGACTGGAATTTCACCTTCAGCGTCCCCAAGTATGAGCTTGCCGGCCCTACCTGGAGAGATAACGAGGTTGAGTACAATATCACCGAAATTCCCACGCCCGGGTACCGCAGCGATGTGGGCATGAATCCGGATGGCACCCTCAAGTTCACGAATACTCTGGCCACTGATGTCTCGGCAACGAAGGCCTGGCAGGATAACGATAATGCCAAGCAGACCCGCCCGGAGAACATCACTTTCGTTCTGCTCGCTGACGGCAAGGAAGTCGCCCGAAAGACTGTTGGTGAAGCGGAAGGTTGGACGGCTACCTTCGCTGAGGTGGATAAATGCGCGGGTGGTTATCTCATTAATTACGAGATCGCGGAAGTTGCCGTTGAGGGGTATAAGTCGGCCGTGACGGGCAATATGACGGATGGGTTCGTGGTGACGAACTCTATCGTGCCGCCCACTCCTACGCCGACCCCGACCCCGTCGGTTCCGGAAACGACTCCGCCGACGCCGCCGGCAACGACTCCACCCGTAACAACACCGCCAACATCCTCGCAAACTCCTACTCCTACAACCACGCCCACGCCGCGCGAGCGGCTCGTGAAAACGGGAACGTCCCTGGCCGGCCCGGCCGTGACGCTGGCAGGTCTCGCGTGCCTGGCAGCGGGAGGAGTGATGGTGGTACGACGGCGCAGCTAAGCGCCGCGGACTCAGCACATTAATGTGACTCATCGTGGGGCGGCGACGCCAACAAGTCGCCGCCCCATTCCCATACACCCGCGAATCCCCGCGCGCGCCTACGCCACCTCACGCGCGCCCCCGCGCGCCCTCACGCGCGCGACTCAACCACATCCACCCGCAGGGTCTCTTCACAAATGCACATTTAAGTGCCATAGTGGCTTGGTGATGGGGGCACAGGTGCCCCGTTCAGTCTCGCTCACCGCGGCGCCCGCCGCACCGATGGCTGAAAAAACAATCACGTTTCATCAATAACTACAAAGGAGTAACCGTATGTCGATTCGCGTTGCCATTGTGGGAGTAGGTAATTGTGCGTCCTCGCTGGTGCAGGGCGTGACTTACTACCACGGCGCATCTGAAAGCGAAACGGTCCCGGGCCTTATGCACGTGGTATTTGGCGATTACCATATTCGAGATATCGAGTTCGTCGCGGCTTTCGACGTCGATGCCAAGAAAGTCGGCTTTGACCTGGCCACTGCGATCAACGCCAGTGAAAATAACACAATTAAAATCTGCGATGTGGCACCTACCGGGGTGGAGGTGCTGCGCGGGCCCACCCTCGATGGCCTGGGGGAGTACTACCGCGCCACCATTACCGAATCCGATGCCGAACCCGTTGATGTGGTGGCCGCGCTCAAGGAAGCGCGGGCCGATGTGCTGGTCTCCTACCTCCCGGTCGGCTCCGAAGAGGCCGCGAAGTTCTACGCGCAGGCCGCCCTTGATGCCGGCGTCGCCATGATTAATTGCATGCCGGTCTTCATTGCCTCCAACCCGGAGTGGGCCCAGAAGTTCACGGACGCGGGTGTGCCGATTGTGGGCGATGATATTAAGAGCCAGATCGGCGCGACCATTACCCATCGGGTGCTCGCTCGACTTTTCGAAGAGCGCGGCATTTCCCTCGACCACACCTACCAGCTCAATGTGGGTGGCAATATGGACTTCAAGAATATGTTGCAGCGCTCGCGCCTGGAGTCGAAGAAGATCTCCAAAACTCAGGCCGTCACCAGCAATATCACCCAGCACCTCGACCCGCACGATATCCACGTGGGTCCCTCCGATTGGGTGCCCTGGCTCGAGGACCGCAAATTCGCCTTCGTGCGCCTGGAAGGCCGCAATTTCGGCGATATTCCGGTCAAGCTGGAATACAAGCTCGAGGTCTGGGATTCCCCGAATTCGGCCGGCGTGGTCATCGACGCAATCCGCGCCGCCAAGATCGCCCTCGACCGCGGCATCGGCGGCCCGCTGCTCTCCGCCAGCGCCTATTTCATGAAGTCGCCGGCGCAGCAGCGCCCTGATGAGGAAGCCCGCGCCGCGGTGGAAGCTTTCATCCGCGGGGAAGTGGAACGCTAAGCCCGGCATCCGCACCATCTCATCTCAACAAACGTGGCGGCCG
>NZ_JBOZBG010000006.1:0-97830 GCF_051264595.1 Actinotignum urematis
CGATTGCCAGCCGGAGCGAAAATGCCGGGTGCCGAATTAAGCGACCCCGTGTAGTGAGACATCTTTTCTCCATTGGTTAGATATACGGATATTTAGGAGACGGACGCCGTCACATATGTGAAAATTATGAAAGTGATACACCCAAGTATCACCAAAACATAATCAGTAACGCACCGTATCGCCTAAACATTCAAAATCGTAACACAACCATGAATATCCCCTTTGATATTTAGCAATACATCATCAAATATGCATATACCGCTTTGACCTGGGGCTTTATTGGGCAACCCCCCAATCGATAGGGGACTTTCCGCCCATCTTGCAGTCTTTATGTAACTTATTTTCCACAAAGTGTGTGGAACATAACCACCCGCCTGCACATGGACTCGTGAATCATTATTCAATTTGCACATAGCCTCTTTGAGAGAATAAGTCTCATAGATATGAGAGAACTATTCGCGCGGTTTTCATAACAAGCGGCTATACATGCAGCATCATTCGATCAGCATGCACATCCAGACCACATAACGATGTCGGCGCCTTAAACGCTTGCCGCTGTGCCCAGTTCGAGGGCTAGATCAAGGCGTTCGGACACGTCGTACCAGAGCAAGTCCTCCTCGGCGAGTACCTTGAAAGCGGCCCCGTCGTCAGGCCCTGCCAGCACGTAGGGTTCCATCTCCGGCCCGTCCACGTGGATAGACACCACCTCAGCCCAGGAAAGTTCTTCGCAAAGCTTGAGGGCCGTGGGTAAATACTCCTCCGGGTTGGCAAGCGCCCCGCATGCTTCGGGTGCTACCTCAGCGGCAATCACAACTCGGCGCGGGCGCAGCCCGCCCCGCTCCGGGAGCACTACCCCGAACTGAGGATCGGCCTTCCCCGCAAACATCGCCGAAACGGCACACAAAGAATCATCCGCGGCCGCGTTGAAAGCAATCGCCTCGAGATAGTCACGATCTTCATCATTCACTTCACGCGCCAGGGCCTCCGTTGCCGCGTGCACCACACGCCCGGAAAGCACGGACATCGCAACATCGGCAGGAGTAGCCGGAAGATAAATTCTCATGCGCCCAGTCTACTCATCGCCCCACACCCCGATAGTCCAGAACAGCACGCGCCAGCCGCCGCACATCCCGACTCACCCTACTGCGAGGGGCTACAGCCACCACGCTCATGCCGGCTCGTTCGGCCCGTGCGTAGCGAGCGGCGTCGTCGCCCACCCCTATCACGGCGGGTATCTCACTCTCCCCGAGAAGCGAGGCGAAGGTAACGCGATCCTCCAGACCCGCGCGCGTGACCACCGGCAAAGCCGCGCGGCCCAGCGCCCGAGCCCGCCACCACGCCTCCACTCCGCGGCGCAAACCTACCGGTCCGGCGCGGCAGGCCACCACCACGAGATCCGCGGCGAGAAGCGCACTGAGCGTCAAGCTATCACGCTCCCCGCTCGCCCCGGCACATCGCTCGCTACTCCTGGCACGCTGGCTTAACTGATCGTTCCGGTCGTGTCGATTCGCGATGGGGAACCCGGCCGCCCGGGTATCGGTTTCGTCGAGAAAAGCGGGAAGTTCCGCCGCGCAATCAACGATGGTGATCTGCGCGAAAGGCCGGAGCTTATCCCAGAGCTCGCCGATACCGGGCCCGACCAGTTCAGGCCAGCGGCCAGCGCGATTGAGACCAGGGAGGAAGTGTAAGGTGCCGCGCGGGCTGGCGCGCAGTTCCTGAACGTAACGCGGAAGCTGCGCCTCTAGCGCGTCGCCGGAATGCAGGGCACGGGCAACCCCAATGAGCCCAGCCGGCTCCTCGCCCAGATCAACGAGCTGCGCCAAAGACGGGTTGCGGGTATCCGCGTCCACCAGCAACACCGTATGCCGCTCACTCAGCACCCAAGCAAGATCGCGTGCCAGGGTGGAACGCCCCGGGGCGCCACCGCTCCCCCAGATAGCAACCAAGAAACCGAAATCAGGATGGGCACGCTCAGCAGGATTCGTGTGCTTCGGGACATTGGCACGCTTCCGGCGCTCAGGATTCAACCTCATTGCACCTCACCTACCAGCGTGAATGACGCGCCCGCCGCGAGCTCCCCAAGCGCAGCCCCGAGCTCGGCACGCGGGATATGAACTTCCATCGCCGCCGCGCCCGCGAAATGCGTATCGCTGGCCGTTCCCGCGAAGATAACCTCCCGGGAAATCAGCCGGGCGGGAGCTTTTTCGCCGGTGCCGCCCGCGGCGGGAAGCGCCCACAGCTGCGCCGGTGCCCCGCGCGCCAGAGCGGTGGGAAGCACACCGCTGAGCGGCAGCATTGTCACCACCCGCTCGCCCGACATGCGCAACGCCGACTTTTCGACCAGCTCACCCGGGTAAATCGTGCGCCCGACCGTACCCGCCTGGCCTGCCGGGATATAGGCATCAGCCAGCCCAGCCGGCACTTCCACGACTGCCAAAGCCGCCTCATCCAGCGAGGTGCCGGGCACCACCGCCTCGGTTGCCCGATAGACGGGCACGGTCACCGGGCCGCGCAGCGCATACCCGCCCGCGAGCGCGCCGGCAGCAATCAACGCCACCCCACCTGCCAGACGCGGATCTTTCCACCGCGTCCACGTTTTCTCACGCATCCGCTTCCCCTTTCGATTGACCGCATTTGAGCGAACTTGACCACACTCGAACGCATGTGACCGCGAAAACTCGCGACCGGGAGCGATGCGAAGTGACCGGAAACGACCAAAAATAACCACCACTTTGGCCTCCGCTCACGCCCGCTCGCGCCGTGGAGTCAGTGTGACAGCTAGCGCGCAACTCGCCAAGTCCCCATCCACAGCTTGTGGATATCCCGGTCATTCCTTGGCGTTTCTTATATGAGTTATCCACAGGGGAATGAGGCCGGGTGTACCCGGCTGATTAATAGTTGAGCCACACGGGACATTTAGTCATACCACCACGGTGAGAACCGCGTGCCACCCGCTCTTCATCACGAGCAGAGCACGAGGTTTTCGATCCTGACCGGTAACCCCACTGAAGAGGTTCACGATGTCGGCAACGATCAAAGCGCTGTTATCGGCGCTCGCAGGGCTCGCGTCCGCATTTTTCGCGGTCGCGACCGCCCGCTTGCATGCCCCGCCCGGGAGCGTCGCCCAGCTCACCGGGACTCTCACCGTGGCCGTATGCATCGTCGCGTGCTTGGCATGCGCGCGGCTCACCCTCTGCTATTGCGCGGTTGCGCGCTTCGCGCGCGGGAAGGACGACGCCGTCACCCGCCTCGCCCGGCGCATCGGCGGGCGCCATTTCCGCGCGGCTCTCACCAGCACTCTCGCCACTACGCTGGTGGCCATGCCCGGGGCATGGGCCTCGGAGCCAGATTCCGGCAGCGGCGTCGATATTGGCTGGGGCGGTGACTATTCCGCTCTTCTCACCTCGCCTTCCCAGCCCAGTCCCGATCCCACCGGGTTGTTCCGCGTGAATCCCGATGACTTGCTCGGTGACGTCTCCTATCGGGACGGCGCGGGTGGCTACTATTTGCACCCGCCGGCGCTACCTACGGCCTCGCCTTCGGCTGAGCCTGGCGAACTAAACGCGACGGGTATAGCAGATGCATCGGGCGAAGCGAATGCACCGGGTAAAGCAGACGAACCAAAAGAACCGGGTGCGCTGAGTTCACCGGAAAAACCGGCCGAACCTGCTCAGCCCTCTCTGGCAGCTCAGCCAAGCAACCCGGAAAGCGCTCCCACCGAATCGTCACGCCCAACCGCGCGCAGTACACCCGCCCTTTCCCCGACCGAAATTTCACGGCTCGCTGCCCCGCTCCTCAACTCGGATCCGCAGCCCGCGGAGCTGCCGTGGGCAGCGCCTCCCCCGATTTATATTGTCCAGCTCGGGGACACCCTTTGGGATATTGCCGATACACACCTCGGGGCCGGAGCGAGCGATGCGGATATTCTCGGGTATACCTATGCCATCGCCGCGGCCAACACCATCGAGGATAGCGACCTCATTTATCCCGGCGAACACTTTATTCTTCCGCCAGCGCGGGAGTAAGAGCCACGCATCTGCTCCCACCACCCATGTTCAGTCCTGCCTCGGTTATCGAGGTTCGTTCCCCTACCCCCACGCATCTCAAGGAGATCCCATGTCCACTGCTCCGCATACCGAAAATACCCCCGGTGCTACTGAAACGACGAAGCCCGCCCATCCCGAACCGCAGCCCATAACCAACGCTGCGGGTCAGGATCTGCCTCCTCCCGAAGAAGCCACCTCGGAGGGCCAGCCGAGTTCGTGTTCCCATCTCGGGGCGGAGGAGCCGGAGATGATTCGGGTTTCTCGACTTCCACCTGCACCACCTCCGGTATTTGCGCAGCCGGATATCGATGACATTGTGTCCACTCTGGATCAGGTTCAACTCGCGGAAATCACCCAATATCGCGCGGTCACCCGCCACCCTCCCTTCCCGCCGGCACCCCACGAGGAAGATACCTGCGTAGCGGAAAACGCGCCGCCCGCGGGTGGGCTCGCAGGCGAGTCCGCGCGTGGGCTCGTAGACGAGTCCGCAGGTGAGCTCGCGGGTGAGCCCGCGGAGCTACCTGGCGCCATGGTTAACGAACGCCCCAGCACCGGCACGGAATCCGCAAACAGCGCGGATCCCACAAACAGCATGGAGTTCACAAACGGCATGGAACCCACCCCAGGAGTGGATCCCATCGATGCCTTTGAGCTGATCGATGATGTTTACCTCACTGATGGTGTTGACCCCGCCGGTGACTTCCACGCCATCAATGCTGAGAACAGCACCGATACCTACACAGCCATACCGACCGAATCCAAACTCCACCAATGGAACCGGCTCGCGCTATCCGCCGCGCCCTACCGTGATATGTGGCGTGAGGAGATGGCTACCCTTGATGATCCACTCCCGCCCGAGATCCGGCCACCGCATCGTTTCGCCGCCGGAATTATTATCTACTCCATTGAGGTACTGCTGGGCCACCGCGCACCCGGATATGTGCGCCCGCATCTCAGCCCGGAAGTATTTGCCGCGCTCGTGCGCCGGGCCGGCCTGGCTATGCGTATTAAAGGGAAAGCGCCCTGGCTGGGAAACCTGCGGATTTCCACGCTCAAAATAACGCATCCGCGCCCGCGCGTGGCCGAGGTCATCGCCTGCGTATATTCGGGTGAGCGGACCCATGCGGTTGCCATGCGCATGGAATTCCTCGCGGGGCGCTGGAGCGTCGTCGCCCTGGAAATTGGGTGAACAGGCCGCAAGGGCAACAAAAACTATCCCGAAACCCGCACGCAGGACTATGAGGCCGCAACGCACCCGAAACAAAAACAAGCGCCGGCCGGTCACGCACTATCACGCACGTGACCGGCCGGCACCCGTATGTCTCTCGCCTAACGGTTTACGGTAGTCTCGCAGCCACTAACTAACGGCCTCGCAACCGCCTACCGCCGCCGCTTCTTATTCTGCTTGGCCGCGGCCCGGCGCTGCGCCCGGTTACCACCGCCAGCGCCACCCGCGCCGCCCCGGCCCCCGCGCGAACCGCCGCGCGCACCGGTGGTTTCCGTCTCCCCGGAACCGTCCTTCGCCGCCGAGGAATACGAAACATTCTGCTGGCGCTTCGGCTGCTTAATACCCAGGGATTCCGCCGTCACGCGCTGGCCCGAGGCACCCTCGGCGCCTTCACCCACCGCGGCCTGCAAAGCCCGCTGCTGTTCCGCCTGCACCTGGCGTTGCTTTTCCTCCAGCAACTGGCGCTGCTGTTCCTGGGCGGCACGCAGCGCCTGCTGGGAAGCAGACACCTGCTCGGCACTGCCCGCACCGCTGGTGCGAATCGCCACTCCGGGGCCGGCCATACCCGCCGCGGTATTCCCCGCCACGGTCACCGGGCCGGTCGCCTGGGCTTCCGCCTCCAGGCGCGCCGCGCGTTCAGAAGGAAGCTCGAACTTGAAGAGGTACCGAACGGTTTCCGACATGATATTGTCATTCATCGCCTGGAACATGCGGTAGCCCTCGTCCTTGTATTCGACGAGCGGATCGCGCTGCGCCATGGCGCGCAGGCCAATACCTTCCTTGAGGTAATCCATTTCGTAGAGGTGCTCGCGCCACTTGCGGTCCAGCACGGATAGCACGATCTGGCGTTCCAGTTCGCGCATATTTTCCTCGCCGACTTCCGCTTCGCGCTCCTCGTAATGGGCGTGAATATCATCGGTGAGTTCGCGCTTGAGCGCGGTGCGATCCAACTGGGAGGGCCCGCCAATCTCATCAAGGTATTCCTCCGCGGTGAACCCGGGAGTGTAGTAGCCCTTGAGGTCCGTCCACAGCGCGGAAAGATCCCACGCTTCCTCGTTATCATCGGCGGTGTGGGCGCTGACCACGTCATCCACCACGAAGTCGAGGAAGCCCTGCACCATGGACTCCATATTTTCGCCCTCGAGGATGGAACGCCGCTCGGTGTACACCACGGTACGCTGGTCGTTCATCACGTCGTCGTACTTGAGGACGTTCTTCCGCATTTCCGCGTTCCGCGCCTCATTTTCGGTTTGCGCCCGCGAAACGTTCTTCGACATCTGCTTCGTTTCGATGGGAGCATCGTCGTCCATGGCGTAGCTGAGCATCCGCCCGGCCATGCCCTGGCCCCACAGGCGCAGCAGGTCATCTTCCAGCGAAAGGTAGAAACGGGATTCACCCGGGTCACCCTGGCGGCCGCTACGCCCGCGCAGCTGGTTATCGATACGCCGGGATTCGTGCCGCTCCGAACCGAGCACGTACAGGCCGCCCAATTCGGCCACTTCTTCGTGTTCGGCCTTGACGGCTTCCTGCTGGCGCGCCAGTTCTTCCGGCCAGGCCGCTTCGTATTCTTCCGGGGTTTCTTCCGGATCCAGGCCGCGCGCAGCCAACGCATCCACCGCGCGATGTTCGGGGTTGCCGCCCAGCATAATGTCAGTACCGCGGCCGGCCATATTGGTGGCCACCGTGACCGCGCCCTTACGCCCGGCCTCCGCAACCACGCGCGCTTCCCGCTCGTGCTGCTTCGCGTTGAGAACCTGATGCTCGATGCCTTCACGCGCGAGCAAATCGGAGAGCTCTTCGGAAGCTTCCACCGAGGCGGTACCCACCAGCACCGGCTGGCCCTTTTCGTGGCGTTCCACAATATCTTCCACAACCGCGCGCAGCTTCGCGGCACGGGTGGGGTAAATAAGATCCTGTTCGTCCTTGCGGATCATCGGCTTATTCGTGGGGATGGGAACGACGCCGAGCTTATACGTCGAGGCGAATTCCTCAGCTTCGGTTTCCGCCGTACCCGTCATGCCAGAGAGCTTGTTGTACAGGCGGAAGTAGTTCTGGAGGGTGATCGTGGCCAGAGTCTGGTTCTCCGCCTTGATCTCCACGCCTTCCTTGGCTTCAATCGCCTGGTGCATGCCTTCGTTGTAGCGCCGCCCGGGCAGCACGCGCCCGGTGTGTTCGTCCACGATCAGCACTTCGCCGTTGAGCACCACGTAATCGCGGTCTCGCTCGAAAAGCTCCTTGGCCTTAATTGCATTATTCAGGTAGCCGATGAGCGGAGTATTGAGGGATTCGTACAGGTTATCGATACCCAGGGCATCTTCCACCTTGTCAATTCCCGCTTCGAGCACACCCACGGTGCGCTTCTTCTCATCCACTTCGTAATCGGTATCCCGGCGCATACGCAGCACCAGGCGCGCAAATTCGCGATACCACTTATTCGCATCACCTTCGGCCGGGCCGGAAATAATCAGAGGAGTACGCGCTTCGTCAATAAGAATGGAATCAACTTCGTCAACGATAACGAAATTATGCCCACGCTGCACCAGCTCACTGGTCCGCCACGCCATATTGTCACGCAGGTAATCGAAACCAAATTCATTATTGGTTCCGTAAGTAATATCCGCATTGTATTGTTCGCGGCGCTGTTCGGGAGTTTGCCCGGTGAGAATACACCCGGTGGTCACCCCGAGGAAGCGGTAGACGCGCCCCATAAGTTCGGACTGGTAGGAAGCCAGGTAATCATTAACCGTGACCACGTGCACGCCCTCACCGGTGAGCGAGTTGAGGTAGGCGGGCATGGTTGCCACGAGCGTTTTACCTTCACCGGTTTTCATTTCGGCAATATTGCCCAGGTGGAGGGCCGCGCCGCCCATCACCTGCACATCATAGGGGCGCTGACCGATGGTCCGCACCGCCGCTTCGCGCACCGTGGCAAAAGCTTCGGGAAGGATAGCATCGAGGGTTTCGCCCTCTTTCAGGCGCTCCTTGAAGCTATCGGTTTGCGCGCGCAACTCCTCATCACTCATCGCCGAGATATCACTTTCAAGCGCATTGACCTGCGCGGTGATGTTCTTCAGCTTCTTCAGCGTGCGGCCTTCGCCGGCGCGAAGGATACGATCAATCAAGCGTGCCACTTCGTCGAGCTCCTTACCGTGGGCATACGGATGCAATTGTACGGGGTAGAAGCGCGCCCCGCCCCACCTCTTTCACCATTAGCTTTGCGTTCTTCATTACGCTCAGTTTTTCACCAGCCTAGACCGTGCGCGCCACCACCGAGCGCGCATATTCCGCGAGGGCTTCGCGCACCGCCCCATTCTCCAGATCAGCAATGGCGGCCACCGCGCGCCCGGCCCATTCTTCGGCAAGCTGGCGGGTTTCTTCCATCACCGAATGCTTGCGCAACGCGCCGAGCACGGTATCAAGGCGCTGCCCGGCGAGCTCCCCGCGATCCAATTCCGCCAAGATCGCTAGCCCGGCGTCGTCCAAAATCCCCGCGGCGGCGCGTTCCCGCAACAAAATCGTGGGCATGGTGTCCACCGATTCGCGCAGGTCCGTTCCCTGTTCTTTACCTGTTTCTTCAGAAACAACGTCGATATAGTCATCGGCGATCTGGAAAGCGATCCCCACATTTTCGCCGAATTCTTGCACCTGAGCGGCAACGTGCGCGTACTCGGCTTCCCGGCTCCCGGCCGCCGCATACACGCCTTCGCGCGCGGAAGCCGCAATAAGCGAGCCGGTTTTCCCCGCCAGAACTTCCAGGTAGTGCGCCCGCGGGGACACCCCGCTCGTGCGGCCCACGGTTTCCAGGAGCTGCCCGGTGCACAGGCGCCGGAACGTTTCCGCGTAATCCTTGACGGCACGCGGCCCCAGATCCGCCATCATTGACGAGGCGCGCGAAAAAAGAATATCTCCGGCCATAATCGCCGCGGAATTCCCGTAGCTGCGGTGCGCGGCCGGAACCCCGCGCCGCAGCGGGGCTTCGTCCATAACATCGTCGTGGTAGAGGGAAGCCAGGTGGGTCAGCTCCATCGCCACCGCCACGTGCTCGACCCGCTCCGATTCCGGCTCCGGGCCCAGATACCCGCAGAGCAGCGCCAGCGCCGGCCGCATCCGTTTCCCGCCCGCCTCGGCAAGATACGTGGTGATCGGGTCCACGCGCAGGTCACCAAAATGCGTGGCCGCGTCCAGCTTTTTTTCGACGACGCCGAGCCGCTCCCCCACGCGGGTGAGCAGCTCTTCGACAGTCAGGTCTTTCACGATAGCCAATCCTAGCTTTCCGATGGTGCGCCGGCCCGCGGCCCGGTGCCTCAATGCGCCGCCGGCAGGGTAGCGCGGTGCAGCGCAACGATCCCGTTGCACATATTACGGTATTCAACGTCGCGCCACCCTGCCGCGTGCAGCCAGCCAGCCAGAGTACGTTGATCGGGCCAGTCGATAATCGATTCCATGAGGTAGGCGTAGGCCGGGCCATCCGAGGAGGCCAGGGCCGCGACCCGAGGAAGCACGTGGCGCAGGTAGCCGTGGTAGAGGGTGCGGAAAGGCGCGCAGGTGGGCGTGGAAAATTCGGCGATCACCACGTGCCCGCCCGGGCGCGTCACGCGGGCCATTTCTTGGAGGGCCCGCATGGGATCGTGAATATTACGCAGGCCGTAGGAAATAGTCACGGCGTCGAACGTATTATCCACGAAAGGAAGATCGCAGGCATCGGCCTGCACAAAACGCAAGTCCGGGTGGCGCAGGCGCGCAACCTCAAGCATCCCGTCCGAAAAATCGGCGCCCACCACGCGCGCCCCCACCCGGGCGAAATGCTCGGTGGAGGTGCCGGTCCCGCAGGCCAGGTCGAGGATCTCCATCCCCTCGCGAATGCGCAGGGCTTCGGTAACGTAGCGGCGCCACAGCCGCACCTGCCCGAAACTGAGCAGGTCATTGCTCAGGTCGTAGCGCGGGGCGACCTGGTCGAACATTCCGGCGACGGCGCGCGGATCTTTGCTGAGTTGTGCACGTGCAGACATGCCCTCTATTCAACCAGCTTGGGCGTATTTGGCAAGAGTGGAATTCTATCTGGCTGCGTAGCCGGGGCGCAGCCACGTGCAGCCGCGTGCACATCCGCACAAAGTG
Organism: Actinotignum urematis; assembly: GCF_051264595.1. Taxonomy (NCBI): domain Bacteria; kingdom Bacillati; phylum Actinomycetota; class Actinomycetes; order Actinomycetales; family Actinomycetaceae; genus Actinotignum; species Actinotignum urematis. Next base: position 10,390 of record NZ_JBOZBG010000006.1, read on the forward strand.
CCCGGGTTCAGCACGCGCCCCACGGGACCTCAAACCGGCGAATTTCCAACGGGCGGCGACTAGACTGAAAAAGAAGTCACGAATTGAGGAGTCATTATGTCCCTGCCCACGCCCATGCCAGCTATGACACCGCCGCTGCTGGCCGATGTGCGCCGCGATTTTGGCGCCCGCACCTGGATTGTGGCTCTTATGAGCCCCGTGATCGCGGTGGCGGTCACCTTCCTCGTCACGCTTTTCTTCGCCTGGCTCGGCCTGCGCGGCATGGGCGAGCTCGATATGGGCGGGGTGAATCTTAGTGATGTGCTCACCGCCCCGAAGTGGGCGGCCCTCACCCTGCTGCTGGCCCTGGGCGGCACCGCGCGGGTGGTGGCCGAGCCGAATCTTGTGGATATGAGTTTCTTCGTTCCCGCTCTCACCCTCACCCTCCTGATCGGCCTCATTATCTACTTCCTCAACCAGTGGGTGGGCCGCGGTAAGCGCAATTCCACCCTGCTGGTCTGGATTCCGGCCTGGGTTTCGGCCGGGGTGCTCGCGGCGATCGGTGCCGGGCTGGCCGCGTTCATGCGGGTGGATCTGAGCCCGGGCGGGGCCGTCATGGGGCAGCCCATCCCGCCACTGGCCTTGCAGGCTAGCCCCCTCTTCACCGCGCTCACCTGCCTCCCGCTCGGGCTTTTCGCCGCGGGCTTCGGGCGCATGACCACGGTGAAATCCACCCCGCGTAACCGTTTCACCCTCACGGCGGCCTCCTCTATTCCCACCTACGCGCACGCGGTACGCCTGGCCTTCACCGCTTTTATCCTGGTGAGCTGCGTTTCCGCCCTCGCCTTCGGTATTGACCTCATGGTGCGCCAGGATGCCAAGATCGCGTGGCTCCTCTTGGCCTTCCCCTTCTTCCTCACCACCGGAGTCATGACCATGTTCGGGGCGGTGGGCGCGTCCTTCGCCGCCGAATATGATGCCACCGGCCTGGGCATGGGCGTGAACGCCCAGGGTGATACCACCTTCCTGCTCTGGGATAACCTGGCCACCGCGCCGGCCATCGTGGCGCTTATCTCCATGGTGCTGGTGCTGGTGTGGACGGCCTACCGCTGGGGCCGCTCGCGCGATCCGCGTATGGAATTCGGTGCTATTGCCTGGACGGTGATGCCCTTCGGTTTCGGGGCCACCACCACCGTGATCTGGGGTATTACCCGCGGCTCCGCGAAGATGGCGGCGCAGGGCATGGAGCTGGCCAGCGCCAGTTACGACCTGCATTGGTACCTCATTTTCATCGGGATTGGCCTGGGCCTGGTGGTGGAGGCTTTCTCGCGGCCCTTCCGCACTCGTCCGCCCGAAACGATGGCCACGGGTTACCTCACCCCGCACGCCTCGGATATCCCGCATCATCCTTCCGTTCCCGGCGCCCCGGGCGGGATGCCCTTGCATCCGGAGTATCCGGGAACCCCGGTTGCGTCGGCTCCCCAGCAGGCCCGGCCGCCGGTACAGCCACCGATGCAGGCCCAGCCGCCGCATGCACCGGCGCCCCGCCCCGAAGACCTGGCCTAAACCCCAGCGCGGTCTAGGTGATGCGCTCGGAGCGTTCCCCTCGATAGAATAGGCGGCCGTGGCAACTGTTACTGATTGGCTCGAAGGGGCGCGCGTTCGCACCCTTCCCGCGAGTGTCTCCCCCGTTATCGCCGGGGCCGGGATCACCCTGTGGGAAGGGACGCTGTACGGCCCGATTCTGGCCCTGGCTTTCGTGCTCGCCCTGCTGTTGCAGATCGGCGTAAATTTCGCGAATGACTATTCCGACGGCATCCGCGGCACCGACGATCACCGCACCGGCCCGCCTCGCCTCACCGGCGGCGGCACCGTGCGCCCGGGCGTGGTGCTCGCGGTGGCACTCACCTGCTTTGGCCTCGCGGCGCTCGTGGGGCTGGTGATTATTGCCTGGTGCGGGCAGTGGTGGCTCATCGCGGTGGGCGTGGGCGCACTGCTGGCCGCCTGGTTCTATACCGGCGGGCGCCACCCCTACGGCTATATGGGCTTGGGCGAAGTCTTTGTTTTTATTTTCTTCGGTTTGGTCGCCACCGCCGGCACCGTCTATATCCAGAGCGGCACGGTTCCCTGGCAAGCCTGGGTGGCCGGCAGCGCCGTCGGCCTTATTGCCTGCGCCATTCTCATGGCTAACAATATCCGCGATATTCCCACCGACGCCGTCACCGGGAAACGTACCCTCGCGGTGCGTCTGGGTGATACGTGGGCGCGGCGCGTCTATGTGCTCATGCTCGCGGTGGCGATGGGCTGCGGCGTCGTGCTGGCGTTCACGCCGAGCACCCACCAGGCGTCCCTCCTCCTCTACCTCCCCGCTTTCGCCATCGCTGCGCGCAATAGTTGGCGGATGCTCAGCCGCGGTCCTTCCCGCGCGCAGGGGCGTGCTCTTATCCCGGTCCTGAAAACTACCGGTATTACCGAGCTCGCTTTCGCGCTGGCGGTGCTGGTCTCGTTCTGGGCCAGTTCGCTCTTGGTCTAGGCGCCTGCAGCCTCCGCGCGCTAACGACTAAGATGGTGGTATGGCCCGAGTAATTATGGCACTTCTTGCCGTCAGCATCTGGATTTACGGCATCATTGACGTCATCCGCACGGACACCACCCGCATGCCGGGCCGGCTGCGTAAGCCGGCGTGGCTCGCCCTCACGGTTCTGGTGCCGGTTCTCGGGTCGCTGCTGTGGATCGCTTTTTCTTTCCCGGTCAAGTTCCCGCAGCAAAATATTTCGCTCGGCTCTTTTGGGCGGGGTCGCTCTTCGTCGCAGCGGCGCCGTCGCCCCGTTGCGCCCGACGACGATCCGGACTTCCTGTCCCGCTTGGATGCGGAAAACCGTTTCCGCGAATGGGAACGGCAACAGAAGGAGAACGACGCCGCACCCGACGCCGCATCGGGCTCCCCCAGCGCCGGTGAATCGAAAGACGCGGGCAGCCCGGAAGCTGGCGGCGCGCAGCCGGATAATCCGGAGGAGCCTGGGGGCCGGCCGGCATCCCAGCCGCCCGCGCAGGATTAACCCGCTAGTTTCTGAGAGTCGCTCAGCCCTGCCAGTCCGGCGGGGCTGTCTCTATCTGCGCGTCTGGCTTAGTCCCCGCGGTTTTCGTCCGCCGCGGAGACTCCCGGGGTAATATCACGCGCCCGGGCCAGCAGCTCAGCCGCGGGTTCGGCGTAGTCCACCGCCACCAGGCTGGTGCCCTGGAACGTCAACGAGGTCACCGAGCACAGCGCGCACTGGCGCCGGCGCGGATCGTGAGCGAGGGAACGGCCTTCCACGAAGGAACGCAGCGTCCAAATGGGAAGCTGGTGGGAAACCAGCACCGCCTCGCCACCGCGGGCCGCTGCCAGCCCATGGCGTACCGCATTCGTCATGCGCGCGGCAATATCCGTATAGGGCTCCCCCCAGGAGGGCCGGAAGGGGTTGATATACCACGGCCAGAATTTCGGGGAGGCCAGAATCCAGCGATTCCGGTTAACATTGATTCCCTCGAAATTATTACCCGCTTCGATGAGGTTGGCATCGGTGCCAATCTCAAGATCGAAAAGCTCAGCGGTGGGGGTGGCAGTTTCAATAGCCCGCTCCAGGGGTGAAGAGATCACCGCCCGCACATCACGACCGCGGAAGAAATCCCGAACACTGCCGGCCATCTCCCGGCCCAGATCGGTGAGGTGAAAACCGGGTTGGCGGCCGTAGAGTTCGCCGCTGGGGTTATCCACCTCTCCGTGGCGGACCAGGTGAACAACTGTTACGTCAATCATGATGCCAGTCTACGGCACCGGGAGCTGCCGGCCGGACCCCAAGCCCCCTCGCTTGGGAAATTCGCTTGAAAAGCACCATCCGACCGGCGTGCCCGAATACCTACGTGCCCGAACGCCTACCAAATATCGGCGGCGTTGCCCACCAGGCGAGTGCACAGCTCGCCCATCTTGAGGAAGTCATCATGACCGAGTTTGTCCACGAGGTGAGCGCGAACCGAGATCACGTGGGTAATGGCCGCCTTTTGCAGCAGCTTGAAACCTGCATCCGTGAGCGTGCAATCCACCCCGCGCCGGTCATGCGCGTTGGCGGAGCGAGCCACCAGACCGCGCGCCTCCAGGCGGCGGACGGTGTGGGTGAGCCGCGAGCGAGAATGTACCATCACATCGGCGAGAGTCGACATCCGCATGCAGCGATTTTCCGCCTCGGAAAGGCGGGCCAGAACGTCATATTCGTTCAATGACAGATTGTGATTGACCATGAGTGCGTGGTTGAGCGCCTCTGAGGTCACGGCTGTCGCGCGCAGATACGCGCGCCAGGCAAATTGTTCCTCTTCAGAAAGCCAGCGAACTTCCGCGGCCATGAGATTCATCCCTTCGTCAGGCACGATGTCACGTCGTGACATTAACGGCAACTCGCACGGGGTGTGCGAGTCTTCATTACGTCGTTGCGCCCGCGCCGGACGCAACACATCCAGCTTGCGCCGGATGAACGATGACGCCACTTCTCCCCCATTTTCCCACGCGGGAACCCAGGAGCGAAAGGCCTTAAGTGGTGCTCGTAGCGCGGTACCGCGCGCAGCACGCCCGTGCCTGGCGAAGCGCCGTCGACCACAGCATCACGTGAAGTATACCTTTGTACGAACGTAACTCAGAGTTACATTCTCTTTTTAGGAAGGACCCCCTTACCTAGGTAGTAATATTGATAAGTATTTTTGCCCGAATTGTCAAGGTTTGCTCGATAAGCATCCCATGAATATGTGAGCACTTTCACTTGTTCCTAAGTGTCGATACCACGGCGTTAAAACAAACGATAAAACAAAAAGGCCCGGACATCCGGGCCCTTCCGCACGCGGGGAACTACTTCTTGTTCCGACGCTGGTGGCGAGTTTTACGCAGCAGCTTACGATGCTTTTTCTTCGACATACGCTTGCGGCGCTTCTTAATAACGGAACCCACAGGCACCTCCAAAACTAGATCGCGGGGAATCGCCCCGATGGAACATCACAGTATCTTACCGGCCCGCGCCCGCCTATGCGTAGCGCGTGAATCAGAACACGGTTAAATTCACAACCGCTCCGGGCCTGCCACCGTTTCTAGCGCCCCTTTTCGGGCGACGACGCACCGGCCGTGCGCCGCACTATTCCCCAACCGCGCGCTGTTGCGGGAGGCTATTTCCAGTCAGGAGTGCTTCAACAGCGCTGGCGGGTACCCGGTAGGAGCTTCCCACCCGCACGGCCGGCAGATCGCCGGCGTGAACCATGCGGTAGACGGTCATCTTCGAGACACGCGTCAATTCAGCCACTTCCGCGACGGTGTAAAACTGCGGAGACGAAGGCATTTGCATCTGGTTCATCCCATCATCCTGGAGTAATTTTTTGCCACATCGGCAACAGCTACAGCAAGGATATCCCATATTCTCAGCATTCACAGCATTTTCTGCATGTTATGTGCCGCTTTTCCGTGAGGTACGTGGCAGGGGAATATACTACGGAACAGGTACGCGGCGTTTTTCCTGGCCGCAGCCGCTAGCTCGAGGACCCGGAGGACGCCCATGGCAGCACACCCTGAGGTGGCATCCGCGCGCCCGAGCTGGCGTGATCGGCTGGCGGCCGTAGGTGGACGCGTGGATCGGGTGGCGCGGGATCGCCCCGCGCGCCTGGCGCTTCTTATTTTCGCGCTCATCATTTTGTTCCTCACTGCCGCGCTTTCTTTGCCGTTGGCAACCACCACGGGGAAGAGTGCTCCGTTCATTGATGCGCTTTTTACCGCGACGTCATCCGTGTGCGTGACTGGCCTGGTGACGGTTGATACCGCGACATACTGGTCGGTATGGGGCCAGCTTTTTATTTCTTTCGGGCTCATTGTGGGTGGCCTAGGCGTGATGACGCTGGCCTCGATTCTGGGCCGGGCGGTTTCCCGCCATGTGGGTCTCACGCAGCGCATGCTTACCGCGGAGGAGAATCAGTCGAGCCTGGGCGAGGTAGGTACGCTGCTCCGCGCGGTGATTATTGTGGCGTCGACGGCGCAGGCTATTTTGTTCTTGGCCCTCCTGCCCTTCTTTTTGCGCAATGGCGAGGCCCTGCTTCATGCTCTCTCGCATTCCTATTTCATGGCGGTTTCCATCTTTAATAACGGTGGCTTTGTGATCATGCCGGAGGGTGTGAGCCCGTATGTGGGGCAGTGGGCGCTGACTATCCCGATTATTTTGGGTACTGTTGCCGGGGCTATTGGTTTCCCGGTGGTTTTGGATATGTGGCGTAACCGTTCACGCCCGCGTAAATGGTCGGTCACCACGAAGATCACGCTGGTCACCTATATCAGCTTGGCGGTGCTCGGCGCGGTTTTCCTGGCGGTGTTGGAATGGAATAACCCAAATACCCTGGGTAATTTGGCGGTGGCCGATAAAATCAACGCCGCGCTCACGCTGTCGGTGGATGCGCGTTCCACGGGTTTGACCACTATTGATGTGGGTGCGATGGGTGAAACATCGTGGATCCTCCTTGATTCGCTCATGTTCATTGGTGGCGGTTCAGCTTCCGCGGCGGGCGGCATTAAGGTGACGACTTTCGCGGTGCTCTTGCTGGCTATTCGCGCCGAGGCGCGCGGTGATCGCGATACCGAGGCTTTCGGTAAGCGCATCCCGGCCGAGGTGTTGCGCTTGGCTATTGCGGCAACGTTCGCCGGCGGGATCATGGTGGTGACCGGTTCGGTGGCGCTGCTTCAGCTCACGAATTTCACCTTCTCGGAGATTCTGGTCGAGGTGATTTCCGCTTTCGCTACCTGCGGTTTGAGCACGGGGATCACCGGGGCGCTACCAGCCAGCGCGAAGTTCGTGCTGGTACTCCTCATGTTCTTTGGGCGCACGGGCACGATGACGCTCGCTGCTGCATTGGCGCTGCGTTCACGACGCCGCACCATCCGGCTGCCCGAAGAACGGCCAATTATCGGCTAAGCGGGCAGATGGCTTATCCCGGGGTTACCTACGCTAGCTTCGACGCTTGGTGCCGGCTGAGCCGCCGTCGTTCCGAAGAATGCTGCGTAAAGAAGAGAGGAACAAAAGCACCGCAACCACTATGGCCGGGGCGAGAGCGTTCGGGGTTGCCGGCGGGAAAATACGGTTGAGGAGAGTCACCGTAAGAAAAGCGACCCCGCCGCCAATCGCAGCCACCACCAGCGCCTTAAGAACGCCTACCGCGAGCACGCGCCAATCCTTCATAACATCCCCTGCCTACCCGGGCCGCTAACCGGCGAATGCCTTTATCCTAAGCCGTCCGCCCCGCCCGTTACGAGTGCTCCTCCTATCAGGAGTGCTCATGCTTCGAACGCTCCTCCTCAACATCGAGATCTTTCACCGTATAGAAAAGGCCAGCACCGATCACCACAGCGTAAAGCTGAAGCGCGTGGATTGTTGGATTAGTTATGCCCGCCTCCAGTTCCGCAACCGCCTCCTCATCCAGGCACATTCGCCGCGCCACAGTTTCTTGAGTCAGACCTTTACTCACGCGTATAGCGGTGAGCTCCCGCAGCATCTGCCGCCTTCGACGGGCCTGCTGACGAGATCTTTCACGTATCACGGAAAGCCTATCCATGGTGCCCTACCTTTCTTCGATATCAGTTGAGTGCGTTTACGCAGGATTTCTGCGTACCTTCATGGTCGCACGGGCTTACGACATGAATTTTGGCACGGAGCGTTAGACTACGAGCCAGAGATATTGTGACCGGAGAAAGGGCGGCTATGCCGGATACGCGCGACGAACAAGCCATCCTCGTGGTGGGGCTGGGGCGTTTTTCGACCGCCATCGCCACCACGCTCGATGATTTGGGGCGTGACGTGCTCGTCGTCGAAAAGAATCCCGATACCGCGCAGCGGTGGAGCCATCGCTTGCGGGTGGTGGAAGGGGATGCCACCAGTATGGAGGTGCTCGACCAGGTGGGCGCGGGGGATTTCACCGTGGCCGTGGTGGGCGTAGGGACTTCGCTGGAGGCTTCCGTGCTGGTGACCGCGAACCTGGTTGATCTGGGGATTCCGCAGATTTGGGCGAAGGCGGTTTCGCGTGCGCACGGCCGTATTTTGCGACGCATCGGCGCCCACCACGTCATTTATCCGGAGTACGACGCCGGTACGCGCGTGGCGCATATGGTCTCGGGAAGGATGCTCGACTATATCGAGATGGAGGACGGCTTCTCCATCGTGAAGATGCGCCCGCCGCGGGAAATTCGCGGTTTCACCATCGCGAAATCGCGTATCCGTGAGCGTTTCGGGGTGCGGATTATCGGGGTGAAGGCACCGAATCAGCCCTTTGAATACGCCACCGAGGACACCCTCATCGGGGCAGATGACACGATTATTGTGTCCGGCGATACCGAGCTATTGGAGGAGTTCGCCAACCGGCAGGGGTGGATCCCGGCGGTGGGTTCGGCTCGGTAACGGGCTCGGCTCGGTAGCGATTCGGTAGAGATTCGGTAGGGATTCGGTAGCGACTTTTAGCTCGCGATTTTTATGTCGTAGGCCCCCTCTAGGATGGTGGCATGGCAAAACAACCGGCAACCGTGTACGAATGCAGCGAGTGCGGGTGGTCCACCGGCAAATGGATGGGCCGCTGCGCGCGGTGCGGCTCGTGGGGCACGCTTGATCAACACAGTCCGGCCGCACCCTCCGCGGCTCCGGCCGCTTTAGCACCAACTTCACCGGCGCAACCCATCACCTCGGTGCCGGCTACCGCCGCGCGGAAAATCCCCACCGGGGTATCTGAATTGGACCGGGTGCTGGGCGGCGGTTTGGTTCCCGGCGCGGTAATTTTGCTTGCCGGGGAACCGGGGGTGGGCAAATCTACCCTGCTCTTAGATGTGGCGGCGAAGGCCGCGCGGGCTGCGGCGCGCTCGGGGCGGGCGCCGGTCCTCTATATTTCCGGGGAGGAATCGGCCTCCCAGGTGCGCTTGCGCGGGGAGCGCATCGGGGCGATGGATGAGCATCTGCTTCTTGCCTCGGAAAGCGATATCGGGCGGGCCCTCGGGCATATTGAAAACGCCCGGCCTTCCCTTCTTATTGTGGACTCGGTGCAGACCTTGGCCGATGCTGAGGTAGCGGGAACTGCGGGCGGCCCGGCGCAGGTGCGGGCCGTGACCGCGGCGCTCGTGAGCGTGGCCAAAACGCACGGCCTGCCGGTGGTGTTGGTCGGGCACGTTACGAAAGATGGTTCCATTGCCGGGCCGCGCGTCCTGGAACACCTGGTTGATGTGGTCTGCCAGTTCGAAGGGGATAAACACTCGCGGCTGCGTTTGGTGCGCGCGGTGAAGAATCGGTACGGGGCTACCGATGAAGTCGGGTGTTTTGAGCTCACCGAAAGCGGGATTGTGGGGCTACCTGATCCCTCGGGGTTGTTCCTTTCCGCCCGGGATCACACGGTGCCCGGCACCTGTGTATCGATGACTCTGGAAGGGCGGCGGCCCATGCCGGTGGAAGTCCAGGGCCTGGTGGTTCCTTCTTCCGGGCGGCCGCAGCGCACCAATTCCGGGGTGCTTTCCGCGCGGGTGGCCATGATGGTCGCGGTGCTGCAATCGCGCCTGGGCTTGAGCTTGGATCAGAAAGATATTTTTGTGTCCACGGTGGGTGGGGCGCAGGCCAGCGAACCGGCCGCGGACGCCGCGATTGCTTTGGCGCTGGCATCGGCCTACATGGATCTGCCGCTTGCTCCCGGGGTGATCGCCATCGGGGAAGTGGCCCTTACCGGGGAACTCCGCCCGGTTACCGGCCTCCCCCAGCGCCTGAACGAAGCTGCCCGGCTCGGTTTCACCCTTGCCATTGTTCCCGAACGTACCGATAGCTCGAAGCTCCCCGCGGGGATTCGGGTGCAACGCTGCGCGGATATCCGCCAGGCCCTGGAGGCGGTGCTTCCCACCGGGTAAGCCGCTAAGGCCGGGCATAGATGGCGTAGGCACAGAAAGAAAGTGGTACCTGCGCGGCGGGCCCCGGCTAGTTCGCCGGCTCGGAATCCCCTTCCGGCGCGGGTGCTTCGGCGCCTTCTCCAATGCCGGCTTCCGGGGCGGGTGCTGCTTCTTGGTTTTCACCTTCCGCGTTATTCGCCGCGGGGCTCGGATCCGCGCTGGGAGCCGGGCTAGCATCCGTGCTCGGTTCGCTACTCGCCTCATCATCCGGGCGGGCGGGCTGCTTGCCGCCCCCGGTAATCAGCTCAAAGACGGCGGTAGCGGGAGAAGCTGCGCCGTCGGCAAAAATAGCTTCCGCCTTGTACGTGCCCGGTGTGGACAGCGAACCCGAACTGCCGCACCCGACGCCCTCGTTCCCGCCCGGCCATGTCACCGTGGTCACGGCGTCCATCCCGCGATCCAGCAGCAGACGGCGATGTTCATCCCCGGCCTGGCACGCCGCGGTATTCGCCACCTGGTGCCCGCCGGACGTAATCGACACATTGAGATTGCCCCACCCGGCATCCACATAACACGGATTCGTGGTCGATTTATTCGTCAATTCCACGGAGAAAGATACCGGCGCGCCCGCACCACGTTCGTTATTCGTCACCCGCATCCGCAGCATATCCGGAGTGCAGGCCACCGGCTCGTAGAAAGCGGTCGGAACCGCAGCCTGGGCTTCCGCGTGCTCCTGAGAACGCGAGGCCGCAAACTTAAACGTCACCACCGCGCCAATCACAATCGCGAGCGCGGCAAAAATCCACAGCCAATGCTTCGGTTCCAAACGCGCAAAAATCGAAGTCTTTTCTGGGATCCGGCTCTGGCCGCGCGGGCCCGCCGGTACCGGGCGGCGCCGCCGAGTAGAAGCCTGGCGTTCCCGGCTGGTGCGCTGACGGCGACGCTCCTGGCCAGTACGTTCGCGAGGTGAACGCTCTCGAGTGGTACGTTGGCCTGCACGTTCGCGGGGAGAGCGCTGGCCGGAGCGTTCACGAGTAGTGCGCTCCCGAGTAGTCCGTTCCCGCGCGCCGCGCTCCCGATTGACTTGTTCCCGGCCTGAGCGTTGCCGATTTGCGCGCTGCTGGGCCGAACCTTGCTTATCTGCACGTTGCTGACCGCTACGCGCCTGGCCGCTACGCTGCCCGCGTTCCGAAGGCGCCGATTGTGCCGAGCGCCGCGGCCGCGCAGCCTGCGCCCCGCGCTCCGAGCCCCGTTCCGAACCGCGCTCTTTCCCGCGGACCGGGCGTTCACGCTGGCTTTCCCCGCGCCTCACTCGCGCGGTTCGCCCAGCCTGCTCCTCGCGCCGCTCGCGGCCACGCCGCGGCGCACCACCCGTGGGCCGCTTATGCGCGCGGCGCTCTCCGCCCGTTTCTTTCACGGATCCACGGTACCAAAACGTGCATAATGCCCGCGTTTCCGGCACACTACAGATAATGCTCAAGAATCTTTTAAGGTGGTACGACGGCGCAGCGCGGCCACTACCGTGGCGCGCGCCCGGCACCTCCCCGTGGGCAATCCTGGTATGCGAAGTGATGAGCCAACAAACCCCCGTCGCCCGGGTCGCGCCCGCCTGGCGGGCCTGGCTGGAACGCTGGCCCACCCCGGCCGACCTCGCCGCAGCCACACCCGCGGACGTGCTCATTATGTGGGACAGGCTCGGTTACCCGCGCCGAGCCCTGCGCCTGCGTGAATGCGCTATTGCCCTGGTGGAACGGCACGGCGGCCGCGTCCCGCGCACCCGCGAGGAACTCCTCGCTCTACCCGGCATCGGCCCCTATACGGCCGACGCGCTCCTCGCCTTCGCCTTCCAGGAACGCTCGGTCGTCCTCGATACGAATATTCGCCGGGTCCTCGCTCGGGTATACGACGGCGCCGCTTTGCCGCCCGCCCATCAAACAGTTCGGGAACGCGAGCGGGCCGCTGCGCTTGTTCCCGCGGATGGCCCGGGCGCGGCACGCTGGAACGCGGCCCTCATGGAGCTGGGCGCCCTGGTCTGTACGGCGCGTGAACCTGCCTGTTCGGGGTGCCCGCTGCGCGCTGAGTGCCGCTGGTTATCTGCCGGGAAACCAAAGAATGCCGCCCCGCGCACCACCCAGAAATTCACCGGGACCCAGCGCGAAGCTCGGGGAAAAATCATGGCGGTCTTGCGCAAGCGCCGCGGCGGATGCGCCCGTCCGGACTTACTGCACGGTAGTCACCTGAGTGAAGAGCGATTCGCTCCCGCACTCGCCTCACTCCTAGAGGACGGGCTTGCTCAGGAAAGCGACGGCCGCTACCACCTACCTATCGCTGAGAGCGTGGACACCGGAGTATCCCAGAACGCCAGCTAGAAATACCGCGGTATCCGCGATGACGCGGGCGGCTTCGGGCAGGAGCCGCACTCGCTGGAGAAAAGCGTGCATCACCCCGGGGATAACCTCGAGGCGTACGCGCACCTCGCTCGCCTCGAGGTACGTGGCCAGCGCCTGGCTATCGGCCAGCAGCGGATCGCACTCCCCCACCGCGAGTAAAACGGGCGGGCAGCCGCGCAGCTCGGTGCGCAGTAGCGCGGTATCCGGGGCCGTGGCCCGCTCGGTGGGCGAAGAAAAATAGAGGGAGTCGTAGTAGGCGCGATCCGCGGGGCTCATTCCATCGGCGGTATCAATATCGCTCATAGCATCCGTATTGCATGCGGGCTTGCCCAGCGATTCGCAAGCGGCAGTGGCTGCGTTGGCAGCGGGAGGAGCGGGCAGGCCGTATTCGCCGTAGTACAAAACAAGCGCGGCTATCCGCTCGGCAACCGGCCCCCGTGCGAGCCGCCACCAAGTCCCTAAGCTCAGGGTTGCCCCGCAAGAATCCCCCGCCAGCACGATAGGACAGTTGGGAAAGCGGCGGGCCAGCTCGATGACCGTGTCCTCGCATTCCTCGGATATGCGCGGGTAGCGCGCCCCGGGCGCCAAAGTGTAATCCACACTCACCACCGCGGCGCCGGTGGCGGCGGCAAGCTCGCGTATGAGGCGGTCATGAGTAGCCGAGCTGCCCACGCAGTAACTCCCGCCGTGCAGATACACGATAATGGGCCGGGCGGCACCTGCAGGGAACTGCGCCGTCGTACCTAATTCGGTGGCCGAAAGCGAACCGCACCCCGCGAGCCGCGCAACCTGCCCGGACGAATAGACACGCACCGGAACCGGGCCGTGCCGGGTCGGAAGCGTATCCGCACGCCACGCAACCTGCGGCCCGCCCTCATTCCACCAGCGGTGCTCGGCTTCGTAACGCGCCTGCATGGCGGCGGGCTCCCCGTGCCCGTGATGCGGGAGGGCGGGCCGGGCGTCCTGCGCCAGGGCCGCCCGCGTCGAGGCCGATAATCTCACGTCCGAGCTAGACATAAAGTCATCATAAAGGCCCGAACCGCCCCGGTACGATGAAGGAATGCCTTGTAGCCCCGCGCTGCTCGCCGTGCCGAGCCAGCTTTCCACAGTCCTCACGAATAAAACCCTCCTCGCGAATACCTCTCTCCTCACCGGCACCACCTTCACGCCCGCGCCCGATGCGGTCGGCGGCCAGCTGTGGCTTTCCGCACTCCTGGCGGCGCTTCCGCTCCTGGTGTTCTTCGTGCTCCTCGGAGTGTTCTCCATTGCCACGCACTGGTGTTCCCTTATTTCCCTCGGCCTGGCCCTGGCCATCGCCGTCACCGGCTTCGGGATGCCGGCGGACCTGGCCGGACTCTCCGCCCTGCAAGGCGCGGCATTCGGGCTTTTCCCCATCTGCTACATCGTGATTATGGCGGTGTGGCTCTACAACCTCACCGAAAGTTCGGGGCGTAGTAAGGACGTCCAGGCGGTTTTCGCGGCGCTGGGCCGCGGGGATATGTGCGTGCAGACCATCCTCATCGGCTTTATTTTCTGCGGCCTCATCGAAGGGCTGGCCGGATTTGGCGCGCCGGTGGCCATTAGCTGCGCCATGCTGCTGGCCATCGGCCTGCCCCCGGTCAAGGCCGCGCTGGCCACCATGGTGGGCAACGGCATCAACGTGGCCCTAGGTGCCATGGGTATCCCCCTCACCACCGTGGCCCGCATGGGCGGGGTGGCCGATCCCATGGACGTGGCCGCGGTAGCCGGGCGGATTATCCCGGTGGTGGCCGTGGGCGTGCCCCTCCTCCTCGTTTTTATCGTGGACGGCAAACGCGGGGTGAAAGACACCTGGCCGGTGGCCCTCACCGCCGGAATCGGTATGGTGGCCGGGCATGTGATCGCCTCGAATTTCATTTCTCACGAACTCATCGCTGTGATCGCCTCCCTTCTTTCCTTCGCGCTCACCGCCGTGCTGCTCACCCGCTGGCGCCCGGCCCACACCCCGGCCGAATTCGCCAGCGCCCCCGCGGGTGAGAAAATCTCCGCCAGCCGGGTATTCCTGGGCCTGCTCCCCTACCTGCTGGTTGTGGTGGTCCTCGCGGTCACCAAATTGTGGCGGGTTACCGTTCCGGGCACCGCCGGCCCGGGCGGCGCGGGAGGAGCGGCCGGAGCCGCCGCCCCGCGCCGCATCGAATTCCTGGCCCAAACCGATATCAGCTTCGGCTGGCCCGGCCTGCACGGGCACCTGGTGGACCAGGCCGGTAACGCCCTGTCCACCACCACCTTCACTTTCAACTGGCTCTCCTCCCCGGGGACGATGCTCTTCCTCACCGGAGTGGTGGTCACCGCGGTGTACGCGCGGTGTTCCTCCGGCGGGCGCTACCCCTATTCCTTCCGCACCGGCCTGGCCACCCTGGGGGCCACCGTGGCAAACCTGGCCGTGACCGTGGGAACGATTGCCACCATTATGGCCCTCGCCTACGTCATGAATTTCTCCGGTCAAACCCAGGCCATCGGGGCCTTCATGGCCTTGGCCGGCACTGCTTTCGCGGCGCTTTCCGCCTTCCTCGGGTGGATCGGCACCGCGGTCACCGGATCGGCCACTTCCTCGGCAGCGCTCTTCGGGAACCTGCAAGCCACCGCGGCCGCCGGGGCCGGCATCGACCCGCATCTCCTCCTGGCTGCCAACCAGCTCGGGGGCGGGCTCGGGAAAATCGTCAGCCCGCAAAACCTCGCGATTGCGGCCACCGCGGTACGCGCCCCGGGCAGCGAACCGGAACTGCTGCGCCGCGGAGCTGCCTATTCGCTCGGGTTGCTCGCCCTGCTGACCCTCGTCGTCGTGCTGGCCGCGAGCGGGGTGCTGAGCTTCATCACCGCGTAAACGGACGCGGGCGCTGCGGCTCGCCAACCGGGGCGCCTGCTCTGCAACTAGCCCGCCGGCGCGCCCGCCGTACAGCTAGCCAGCCCGGGCGCACTGGCCTACCCTGGAGAGCATGGCTTTTGAACAAATTACCGACGCTGTTGCTTTCCACGCCGAAGGCCCGGTGTGGTCGGAAAGCTGGGGCGGGCTGCGTTTCGTGGATATGCTGGCCGGCGACCTGCTCACCCTGCGGAGCGACGGCGGAGTGGATCGCCTGGCCACCGGCTCGAAAATCGCGGCATTTGTGCGCCCGCGCACTGGCGGAGGTTACGTCGTCGCCACCGAACGCGGGCTGGCCTTGGCCGATACCGCCACGGCCGCCCCGCGCCCGGCCGCAACCCTGTGGAACAGCCCCGCCTACCGCATGAACGAAGGCACCGCGGACCCGTGGGGCTACCTCTACGCAGGTTCCATGCCCTACACCCGCGACGCCACCACCCGCGGCACCGCGCGCCTCTACCGCATCTCCCCCACCCTCGAGGTCAGCGTGATTTTGAACGATGTCACCACTTCGAACGGCATCGGTTTTTCGCCCGACCGCACCCGTGCCTACTACATCGACACCTCCACGCGCGCGATTTCTGTTTTTGAGGTCGACGACGCAGGCGCACTTCAGCACCGCAGCGACTTCCACCGCGTGGAAGGTGCGAGCCCGGACGGGCTGACCGTCGACAGCGAAGGGAATGTGTGGGTGGCCCTCAACCGGGCCGGCATCATCCGGGTCCTCGATCCGAGCGGGCAGATCGTGCAGGAATACCAGCTCCCGGTAACCGGGACCACCGCGGTGACCCTGGGCGGGGCGGACGGTAAGGATGTTTTCGTGACCGTCTCGCGCGAAAATGACGATTCGCGGGGCGCCGGGGCGCTGTGGTGGATGGACGGGCCGGTGGCCGGCCAGCCTACCTTGCCTTTTGCGGGGTGACGCCGCCGGCATGCGAGAGCACCGCGCCCGCGTCCACCCCGAGCCGGGCCTGGCGTGCCCGCTGTAAGGCACGCAGTGCCTCCCAGGCGCTCTCCTGCCCCAGCAAAACAGCGTCAATGAGTTGTTCCTGCGCTTGCTCCAGCGCGCTATCTATGTGGCTGGCATCGGCGCGGCTAGAGTTTGTGCGGCCGGCACCGGCGCGGGCTGCCCCGATGCGGCTGGCATCAGCGCTGCTGGCCTCCGCCCGGCTGGCCGCGTACAGCATGGTGTGGAAGGTGAGCGGGCGGTGGAGTGCTTCCAGGCGCTTCGAGCCGGAGACCTCCACGAGGGTGTGGAGCACCCGGCTGGGTTGCTCCCCACGGGCCGCGCGCAGCGGGCGCAGATCCGGATGGCCGGCCATAATCCGCGCCAGCGCCAGGGATTCACTAATCTCCAGCAGCGCCACGATCTCCGGGATTTCCGAGCCGTCCACGGTGACCACCCGCGGGTGTTTACGTGCTTCGCGCTCGACCAAACCGTCCGCAATCAAGGATTCCACCGCGATGCGGGCGGTGGAACGCGCCACCGAGTATTCCTCCGCGATCGCGGCTTCGGCCAGGCGCTCCCCCGGCGCAATATTTCCGGAAAGGATGCGTTCACGCAGGTGGTCAGCCAGATCATCGGCAAGCCGGCGAGCCATGAGCACTCCTTTCCTCCGCGGGATAACGAGCTGGGTGAGTACCCGCTCCCGCCTTATCCTAGGTAAACTGACTGTCAGTTTCCACTGTGATTTTACGCCCGCGCGCCGCACGCACGAAAGGAGGGGTTATGGCCGCCACGCGGTTCCCACCGGGCTGCACCCCCGCCCCGGATTATTACCGCTGGCGCGCCCACGTCTTCCTCGTTGTCTATATCGGCTATGTATTCGCCTACACCACCCGCAATAACCTCAAAGTAGTCTCCGCCCGCTTCGTGGAGGAAGAAGGCTGGTCCCTCTACCAGGTCGGTTTCGTGCTCAGCGCCTTCACCCTCGCCTACGGGTTCGGGAAAATCATTTTCGGCATGGTGGCCGACCGCGTCTCCCTGCGCCGGCTCTTCGGCGGGGCACTCATTATTTCCGGAATCCTGTGCATCCTCACCGGCTTCCCCAGCTCCCCTCAAGCTATCGCGGCCCTGACCTTCGCGAACGGGCTGGTGCAATCGGCCCTCGCCCCGGCCGCCCTGGTCCTCCTGGGGGCCTGGTACCCCAATTCTTCGCGCGGTTCGCGGGTGGCGATCTGGAATACCTCCCAAAACCTGGGCGCCGCGCTCCTCCCGCTGCTGGCCGGGGCGTTCACCGGCTGGAGCCTGGCCCATTTCCATATTTTCCTCATCCCGGGCCTGGCCACTGTCGCGGTGGGCATCTGGGCTTACCGCACCGGCGCGGACCGCCCCTGGCGCCAGGGCCTACCCACCCTCACCATGCTATTCGGCCCGGCCGGCACCCCGCAGCTGAGCACCCGCGCGGACGGCTACTGGCCCACGGTAGTGCGGGCGGTGCTCACCAACCGCTGGATCCTCACCCTAGTCGGCATTAATACGCTGCTGTATTGCATTCGTTTCGGGGTCATCAACTGGGTGGTTATTTTCGCCGCCGCCCACACCACCGGGCGCGACGGCGAAATCGCGCTGGCCGGCGCGGAATTGGCGGCGATTCCGGCCTCTTTCGCCTTCGGGGCCTACGCGGCACGCTACCCCAACCGGGCTTCGTCGGCCGCCATGAAAGCGATGCTGGCCCTGGCCGTGGCACTCGCCGCCTGGCCCCACCTGGCTTTTAGCAGTTCTTCGGCGGCCGGCGCGCTGCTGCTCGGTGCCCTCATTTACGGACCTCAGGTGAGTATTAATATGCTCACCCTCTCCCTGGTTCCCGATAATGTGGCGGGGGCTGCCACCGGGGTGGTGGGCGCGGCCGGCTACCTCGCCGGCGAAACCCTCGCGAATTTCCTCATCCCCCACCTGGTCACCGGCTACGGCTGGACGGTGGCCTACACCAGCCTCGCCCTCACCGCCCTCATCTGCGCGGCCGGTTACGCGAGCCTGCGCGGCCCGGAAATGCGCAGCCTGCGGTATTAAGAACGACGACGCCGCTAGCTGGCCGCCAGCACACCCGCGCGGGGCCCGAATCCTCGGGCCCCGCGCCGGCGTCGTCGTACATTATGCTGCGGCAACTATTAGGCCTGCACCACAGCCTGTTCGCGCCGCGAGAGCGAAAGGTACATAACCCCGGCCGCCACCGCGATGCCGGCGAGCAGCGTGAAGGAGGCCGCCCAGGAGAAGCGCTCGGCGAGGATCGGCATAATGAGGTTCGCGCCCATTTCGCCGACGATGTAGCCGAAGAGCCCCACGAAACCGACCGCCACTCCGGCCGCTTTGAGCGGAACGAAGTTGAGGGTGAGGATATTGACGATGAGCTGCGGGCCGTAAATCAGCGCGCCCATAAGCCCGGAAACGATAAGGAGCACCACGTAATTGTCGTTGCCCATGTAGACCCAGATGAGGCCGGCCAGGCACAGCAAGCCGAGGAAGCCCACCACAGACTGGCGGTTGGGGAGCTTGACGGAAATCCAGGCGAAGAGGAAGGAACCGGGAATCGCGATCCATTCCAGCACCGAGAAAGCCGTGGAGTACTGCGCTTCCGTGAAGCCCATTTCGGTGCCGAGGAAGGCCGGCATCCAGTTGAGCACCCCGAAACGCAGGAAGTAGAGCGCGGCGTTGATGAAGGCCACGGTGAGGACCAGCGGGGAGGTGAAAACGAAACGCACCAGGATATGCCAGTAGCTTTCGTCGGGGGTTTCGTCGGTATTCGGTTCGCCGGCCTTCCCGTAGATTTGGCGCAGGGTGGGCATGCCTTCAGCTTCGGGGCGGTCCCCGCCGTACTTCCAGAAGAAGATCGAGAGGCCGAAGACCACCAGGCCCGGGCCCCAGAAGGCAATCGCGCCGCCGCTGGGTCCGCCCAGGGCCAGCAGCCAGGTGATCATGAGGGGCAGCAGCGCCCCGCCCAGGTTCTGCGAGGTATTCCAGATCGCGATACCGGAACCGCGGGTTTTATTCGGGTACCAATTCGCGATCATCGCCATGGACGAAGGCGCGAGCGCCCCCTGCGCGCAGCCGAGCAGGAACATGAGCACCGCGAGCAGGTAGAAGTTCGTGGTAAAACCGATGGCAACGCAGAGCACCGCGGAAAGCCCCAGGCAGCCGGCGAAAATGCGGCGCAGGGAAACACGGTCGGACAGCATCCCCATGAAGAATTTCCCGAAGCCGTAGGTGATGGTGAACATGGTGAGCACCAGGCCGATTTGCGGCAGGCTCCAGTCGTTCTCCAGGCGCAGGGCTTCGGAGCGGAGTTTGAAATTATTGCGGACCAGGTACGCGCATACGTAGCCGAGGTAGGCCACGAAGAACACCATGCCGCGCCGCCTGAGGTACTGCGCGAAAGTGTCCGGGTGCGCGGCGGCGAATTGCGCGCTGGTGTCCTCGGATTCCGCGGCGGGCGTGGCCGGCCGCTTATCGTCACTCGATGACATCACTACTCCTCCTTGAGCTGAACTGTATGTCAGTTTAAGGAGTGTAGCGCACTATTGCCGCAGGGTGGTAGTCCCGGGCGGGTGGTTGGGTGCGGAATCGCGGCCGCTAGAGGCTTCGTTCCGCGCTTAGGCTTCGCGGTTGATAAACTCCCCTCCATCGCGCAGCGCCCGCACATTGGCGAGGATAAGCTCTTCGGCACCCACGGGCCGCCCGCCGGCGGTATGCGGGGTAATAATCGTGGCCAGATCCCACAGCGGTGAATCCGCGGGGAGCGGCTCGGTGGCGGTTACGTCCAGGCCGGCGCCCGCGATTTTTCCTTCGCGCAGCGCGGTGGCCAGGTCTTCTTCGTTCACCGTTTTTCCGCGCCCCACATTAACGACGACGGCGCGACTGGGCAGGGCCGCAAAGACGCTCGCATCCACCACGTTGGCGGTGGCCTCGGTGGCGGGGAGGATGAGAATGAGGACATCGGTATCGGCCAGGATGCCATCGCGCTGGGCGAGGTTGGCGCCGTCGTACACCTCAATATCACCTTCGGTGCGCCGGGAGGTGGCCAGGCCGCGCACCTGCGCCCCGAAAACTTTGAGCATCCCGGCCAGGTGGCGCCCGATATGCCCGTAGCCCCAGATAGTGACGTTCGCGCCGAGCAGGCTGGTCAGGCGCCCGCCCGGGCGCAGCTCGGTGAAGAAGATGCGATCGCGGGACCAGCGGTGGTTGTGCTGTTCTTCGGTGGCGACGCGCAGGTCGCGCACCAGGTAGAGCGCGAGCGCGATGGCGTGTTCGGATACGGTAGCGTCATGCAGGCCGTTCGCGGTGGCGAGGATGACTCCGGCGGGCGGGTTGGTGGCGTGCAAGCTTTCCGCGCCGGCCATCATGCCCTGGATGAGTTTGAGTTGGGGAAGCTGGGCCACGTGTTCGGTCGCATTCGGATCGAGCCAGACCACGAGGGCTTCGGCATCGCGGTATTCTTCCGGGATGGGTGCGTTCACATCGAAGGTCACCCAGGTGACGCCCGCTTCGGGCGGGAGGGAGAGGTCAAAGCTATTGGGGAGCAGTACTTTCATGGCTTTAGCCTAACTCTCCGCGCTCCCACCTAGAAGCGGATGGCGTCAATCGGTTTGATGCGCAGCGCCATGGTGGCCGGGATAATTCCGCAAAGTGCGCCCACTCCGGCGGAGATCGCCAGGCCAATAAAGGCGGCCAGGACCGGGTATCCCACGCTATCCACCGAGAAGGGCAGGTCGAGCCACCGGGCTAGGGGCGCGGTGCGGATGGTGATAATCGAGGCGATGACCCCGATGAAACCGGCCGCCGTCGTCGCCACCACGGATTCCAGGAATACCGAGGTGAAGATACGGCGCGCGGAGGCGCCCATCGCGCGGCGGATCCCCATTTCCCGCACCCGCTGCTTCATCGTGACGATGGAAACGGTGAGAAGGCCCAGGGCGCCCACCAGGATCACGATCCCGCCAATGGCCGCGATAATCGCGGTGACCTGGCGTTCGGTGGATTCCTGGCCGCGCATCTGACTTTCGATGAACTGGCCTTCCACCTGGTAGTTCTTCCCCAGGCGGCCCTGGAGTACGGAAACGAGGACCTTCTGGGCTTCCGCTTCTTCCCCGCGCGGCACCAGCACCGAAACGGTGGAGGAATTCATAGGGGAAAGCTGAGCCATCGCGGCGGCGGCCATGCTCTGGTAGGGCACGTGCAGGCGCGGGCTATCCCAGCGCGAGCGGTCCGCGACCACCCCGACTACCGTCATCCGCACCCCGGTGGGTCCGGATAGCGCGATCTGCGGGTAGCTGGCCAGCGAAGGCTCGCCCATTTCCTTGTAGAGCATTTCATTGACGACGGCGGGGTTCATGAGGCGCTCGCCATCCGCTTCGGTGAGCCACCGCCCGCGGGTGAGCTGCACATCGAAGAGCGGGCCGTAGGCCGGGTCCACGGCGAGCATTTCGTAATTCGGTTCCATCATCCCGAATCCGGGGCCGCCGCCTTCACCGAACTCGGTACTGGCAGAACCATCCCCCACCGGTTCGGCACCTTCTACCGCGCCGCCGCTTTCCAGCTCGCCGGCGCTTTCCATCTCGCCGCTGGCTTCCGCCCCGGCCATGCTTTCAGATTCCCACCCCTCCAGGTCCTGAATATCACCGGCGCCACCCGCTCCGGGTAGCACCGGCGGGAAGGCGAGGGAGACATAGGAGGTACGCGAGCGCGTCCAATAATTCGCACCGGCCTTCTCCATGTATTCGGCCACGGTGGTGCCGAAAACATCCTCGCTGGCTTGGGCGCCGGCTAGGGTGCCGAGCTGCGCGCCGGTGGGCGGAGCCACGGGATTCGCGTAAGGATCGGCATAAGGGTTGGCGTACGGGTCAGCGCCGCCCTCCCCGCCGGTGTTATACACCCCGATATTGACGGTGCCGGGTTTGCCCTCCCATTGGGCGAGCTGGTGTTCCCCGGCGGCGCTAATGAGCTGGCCCAGGGCGAGCACGGTTGCCATTGCCCATACCGCGGCCGCCACCCCCACGAGGGAGAGGATAACTCGCCCGCGATCCACTCGAATTTCTTCCCAGGCTTCGAGAACAGCCCCGAAAATGCGTGTCATTTTTCCTCCGGCCAGACGAGCCCATCGTGGATGGTGAAACGGCGATCCGCGCGGGCGGCCACTTTCGGATCGTGGGTGATCATAATGAAAGTGGCGTTATTTTCCCGCGCCATGCTTTCCATAAGATCCATGACCCGCCCCGCGGTATCCACGTCGAGGGCGCCGGTTGGTTCATCCGCGAGGAGCACCTGGGGGCGGCGCACGAGCGCCCGGGCGAGGGCCACCCGCTGCTGTTCCCCGCCCGAGAGCTGGGAGGGCATCGCATCCAGGCGGTCCCCTAATCCCACCCGATCCAACATCTGGGCAGCTAAGCTGCGGCGTCGAAAAATAGTGGCGGTATCCGAATACAGCAGGGGAACTTCGACGTTTTGCACGGCGGTGCGGCCGCGGAAAAGATTGAACTGCTGGAAAACGAAACCGAAAAGGGAGCCGCGCAGGTGGGCGCGCGCCGATTCGCTCAAGTCCGCCACGTCGCGGCCCTCAAAACGGTAGGAGCCGGTATCGGGCAGGTCGAGCATCCCGATGATATTGAGGAGGGTGGATTTCCCCGTTCCGGACTGGCCCATAATCGCCACGTACTCCCCGCGCTCGATGCGCAGGTCCACCCCGCGCAGGATCGGCAGCGGGCGGCCGTTCGGGAGGGTGACGGTGCGGGTCACCTGCTCAAGCTCTAACATCACATCCCCATCATCGGGTCGGGCGTGGGCTGCGCGCTCGGCACGTACTGGAGGATTTCTTCGCCTTCTTCCAGTCCGCCGGTGATTTGGATCTGGCGCCCGTCCGTGACCCCGAGTTGCACGGTGCGTTTGGTGGGTTGCGCGCCGTCCGCCGCGGGCAGGTAGACCACGCCCTCGCGGAAGCGCCCTTCCACCGCACTCACCGGTACCGTGAGCACCCCGGTGGTATTGCTCCCCGGAATGGTGAGTTTCGCGGCCGAACCGTCATAGACCTGCTGTTCGGCGGGAATATCGCAGATGAGGGCGGGTTGCACGCTTCCAGACACCCCATCCAGGCCGCGCGCCTCGGCTTCTTTAGCGCCCAGACCCGCGCCCGCGCCGGTTTTTTCCGTGACCGTGCGCAGATTGGTGCAGTCGAAAGGCGCCGGGCCGTTCGTAACCGCGAGTTGCCCGGCCGGCGGCAGCGAGGCGAGCGAATAGAGCTGTTCGGGTTTCACGCTCACCCGGGCGTGGTAGGTGGCCGGGGTGATCGAGCCGATGCTTTCCCCGATGGAGACCGGCTGGCCCACGAGCACATCCACCGCCACGGTGCCGCTCACCGGGGCAAGCACATTTACGTAACTCACTTCGATATAGGGTTCGCCGGGCACTTCCACTTCGGTGCCGTCCTCAAAAGTTTCCACGGTGGCGGCGGTGGTTTTTTCTTCTTCGTGGCGGATCCGCAGCAGCCGGTCACCTTCATTGACGACGGCGCCCGCTTTGACATCGACCACGTCCACGGTGCCGTTGGCGGTGGCCCGCACGGGAGTGGCCGGATTGCGCATGACGGTGGCATCGAGCGTGAGGGAATTATCGATATCCCCCGGCATAGCCACCACGGTGGGGATGGTGAAATCCCCCTGGGCCACGAGTTCCGTGGAGGTGCGTTGGTTCGGGAAAAATGCGAACTTGACGAGGGCTGCGGCGATGACGAGGCCGAGCAGGAGCTTGATGACCTGGAAAATGGTGTCAGTTTTCTTCATGGACGGGCACCTTTGCACACGGGAAATAGGATTCGGGAAGCCGGGCGTGGCACCGAACTACTTGGAAGATTACCGTGAAGAGGCCGAAAAATAAATAGGAAAATTCATCACGTTTCTTTTAGTTGGCAACTTACCTTCCGCCAGATACGCAACCGCGCCGCGGGGGCTGAGCCTCCGCGGCGCGGGCGTCGTCGTACCGAAAAATTGTTTTCGGGCCGGGTTACTTCCCGGGTTTAATGAAGGGGAAGGTGATCGTTTCACGGATCCCCAGGCCGGTCATGGCGGTGAGGAGGCGGTCGATGCCCATGCCCATGCCACCGGTGGGCGGGAAGCCCTGTTCCATGGCGGCGAGGAAGTCTTCGTCCAGCTGCATGGCTTCCGGATCGCCGTTGGCGGCTTCGATGGATTGCTGGGTGAGACGTTCGCGCTGGATAACCGGGTCGGCCAGCTCGGAGTAGGCGGTGCCCAGTTCCATGCCCCGCACGTACAGGTCCCACTTTTCGGTCAGGCCCTTCTTGGTGCGGTGCGGGCGGGTGAGCGGGGAGGTGTCCTCGGGGAAGTCGTACACGAAGGTGGGTGCGTAGAGCTGGTCCCCGCACAGTTCTTCGAAGAGTTCTTCCACGATTTTGCCGTTCACCCAGAAGGGCGCGATCGCGATATCGCGGGCTTCCGCGAGGGCTTCGAGGCGTTCGCGCGGGGTATCCACGGTGATTTCTTCACCCACGGCCGCGGAAACCGATTCGTACAAATCAAGTTTCTGCCATTCGCCGCCCAGATCATATTCGGTGCCGTCATTCAGGGTGACGGTGGTGGTGCCCAGGGTATCCAGGCAGGCCCGCTGGACGAGGTCCCGGGTAAGTTCGGCCATCGTATCGTAGGTGGCGTAGGCCTGGTAGGCCTCCAGGGCAGTGAATTCCGGGGAGTGGGTGGAATCGGCGCCTTCGTTGCGGAAGTTCCGCCCGATTTCGAAGACGCGATCCACGCCGCCCACCACCGCGCGCTTGAGGTAGAGCTCGGTGGCAATGCGCAGGTAGAGGTCCTCATCGTAGGCATTAATATGCGTTTGGAAGGGCCGGGCCGCGGCGCCGCCGTGGATGGGCTGGAGGATCGGGGTTTCGATTTCCACGTAGCTGCGGCGGTCAAAATTGGCGCGCAGCGATTTCATGACCCCGGCGCGCAGCCGCACCATATCACGGGCGGCCGGGCGGGTGATGAGGTCGAGGTGGCGCATCCGCACCCGCGATTCTTCGTTGAGGGCAACGTCTTCGCCGGCTTCGTTCTGGTAAATCTTCGGCAGCGGGCGCAGGGCCTTGGAGGCCATCTGCCATTCGTGGGCGAAAACGGAAAGTTCGCCGCGCTTGGAGGCCCCCACGTGCCCGGACACGAAAATGAAATCGCCCAGGTCAACATCCTGTTTGTAGGCGGCCAGGCGTTCTTCGCCCACGTGCGCGAGGGAGAGAATCACCTGGAGGCGGTTGCCGCGCCCGTCTTGGAGGGTGGCGAAAGCAATTTTGCCGCCGGTACGGGAAAGCATGACACGCCCGGCGATGCCCACCGAGGTCTCGGTTAGTTCTTCACCAGCTTCGATATCACTGTATTGTTCCCGGATCTCCGGGATGGTGGCGGTGATAGGAAGTTCGGCCGGGTAGGCTTCGGTTCCTTCCGCGAGCAGGCGGGCGCGCTTGTCCAGCCGGATACGCATCTGTTCCGGGGTTTCACTATCAAGAAATTCACTCACATGGTCATGGTAGACGACGCCGCGCCGCCCGGTCACGTGACGCGGCCCGTATCACCCGATAGACAGGCGGAATATCAGGATAATTCCCGGTTGCTGCCAGGGCTTCCACCGCGGCGATATCGTCCGGGGTGCTAGCGCTTGCGGCGGGTGCGTCTTCATTTTTTTCGGCGACGACGCCGCTAGCTGGCGGGTCAATAAGTTCGATACCGGCATCGGCCATGGCGAGTGCTTGTTCTTGGAGTCCGCGGGCGTAGGTGCTGTCCAGGCCGGCGGCGGCGAGCATGCGCTGGACCTGGCCGGCGAGGAGTGCGGTGTGCCGGGAGGCGTGGGTGAGGGCGGCAGCGTAGAGTCCGCGGTTTTCTTCGGCGAGGACGGAGGGTTCTCCCCCGAGTTCGCTCACGAGGGCCATGCCGATGGGGAGGAGCGGCGCGGAGCTGGTGACTGCCCAGGTGGCGCCGATGAGTTGGCGCATATCGAGGGAGGTCCCGGTGAAGGTGAGGGCCGGGTGGAGGGCGAGGGTGAGTGCACCGGCGGCGGCCGCATCCCGGAGTACGCCCGTGCCAAAGCGCGCGCTGGTATGGATGACGAGCTGGCCGGGGCGCCACCATCCCTGCCCGGCGGCGTGTTCCACGACGCCGGGCAGGGCGGCGTCGGGCAAAGCGAGGAGGATGAGGTCTGCGCGGGCGAGGAGGTCTTTGGTTTCGCGCGCGGGTACTCCGGGGAGGAGTGCGTCGAGGCGTTCGCGGCTGGCGCTGCTGCGGGCCACCGCACCGATGATGGTGTGGCCGGCGGCCCGCAGGGCTGCGCCGAGGACGCTTCCGACTTTTCCGGCCGAGATGATCCCTATGGTCATCCGGCCCGGTGTCACTTGCGGCCCCGCAACCGATCGTCGATGGCGGAGAGCGCGGCGGTGATGGCCGGCGCGGGGACTCCGAGGCGGGCGGCTTCTTCGAGGACCGCGGTGCCCAGGGAGTGGATTTCGGTGCGGTTGCCGTCACGCAGGTCGCGGGAGAGCGAGGAGTGTGCATCGGGCGCGAGGCGGCGCAGCCACGCGTGGATTTCCGCGGGGCGGGTGGGAACTTTCTCCATGGTGGCGATGCGGGCCAGTTCGGTGCACATCGCGTCGGTGAGTTCCGGGGCGCGTTCCATGGCGCGGCCGATGGGTAGCCCGGTGGCGCCGGTCAGCAGGGCCATGGCGCATTGGTTGCGGAGTTTGCGCCACAGTACCTGGTTTTCGGTGCCGCGGAAGAACACGTCAATTCCACCGTTGAGGAGTACGCGCGCGATTTCGCCGTCCATGGCGGTATCGGGCATTTCCACTTTGAGGAATTGGGAGGTGTGTTCGATAACTCCGGGCGCGGTGCGTTCGCTGATGGTGTAGACGGAGCCGGACCAGGATTCCCCTTCGGTGAGGGTGTGGATGGCACGAGCATGATCGAAGCCGTTGAAGAGCGCCCCCACTTCTTTGGGGCGGGCCGAGCGAATCGACTTTTCGATGCTGGGGAGGGTGTATGCCTTGGTGCACAGGAGGATTTCACTGCCGCGGGCCGGGCTGGTTATTGCCGGCACCTGCGCGGTGAAATTACCGAACCGCTTGGATTTAATGATAATTCCGTTGCGGTTAATAACATCTGCGGTGCGCTCAGTAGCAACAACCGCGACTTTTTGACCGTTGTGCGCGAGAACTCCCGCGATGAGCCCACCAATACCACCCGGGCCGTAGATATTAAGCATGGGAATAATCCTAGATGTAGAAAAATGTAAAAGTGCGGCTACGCGACGTGTTTCACTCTTGTATCGGGCCGAAATCACTTTCAGGAACCTGGCTGCGGCCCGACCCGGGACTATTGTCATTCCCTTGGGGGTACGACGGCGCCGTAGGCGCGCCCGGCTGAGTGGGTGCCGCTGGCTGCGCGGAGGGCCGCACGGCTGATGGCGCGGTGGGCCCGGTCGGAGGTAATTCGGGGTGCCAGCCGCGTGGGCCGTTCCCGCGTTCGCGGACGGTGGCGGTGAGGACACGGCTGGCGGTAGCAGCATCCATGTGTTTGGCGTGGGCATCTACCGAAAGCCCCACGGTTGCCCAGCGCAGGGTGCCGAGCTGGAAGCGGCGCTCAAGCGGGCCCTGGCTGATAATGGCGGATTGATAGTGTTCGCGCAGCAAAATTGTTACTTTGCGGTACCAGAACCAGCCGTGCCGCATAATAATGACATCCTCCCCCACGAAAATACCCGAGCGTTTCCACCCGATGGGATCCAACCAGCGTGAGGAGCGCGGGTTGGGAATGAATCCGGGGAGGGCACTGTCATCAAGAAGATAGCTGCGTAGCTGGACCAGGCTGGGCACCCCGGTGTGAGGTGGGCGCGCCAAAGCATCGGCAGTTCCAGCAGCATCGGCGCCACTAGCGGCAGCGGTAGTAGCCTCGGATGCGGCATCGGCCTCGGGAAGCACG
Organism: Actinotignum urematis; assembly: GCF_051264595.1. Taxonomy (NCBI): domain Bacteria; kingdom Bacillati; phylum Actinomycetota; class Actinomycetes; order Actinomycetales; family Actinomycetaceae; genus Actinotignum; species Actinotignum urematis. The sequence goes on from NZ_JBOZBG010000006.1 coordinate 38,522, forward strand.
TCAGCGTCGGCGTCTTTCGCGAAGCCGAGTTCACGCGCAACGGCGAGGACATCCTCGACCGTTCCTACCGGGACCAGGGCATCATTCGCGGTCTTGGCTGCTTCCATCGCTTCGGAAATCGAGCCGGAAATAACGCAGCTTTCTACTTTCCACCATCCGGGCCACAAATTCGGTTTTTTGAAGGCCAGCGCGTGGACGCGATAGGAAGGTAACCCGAGGGTGCGCCGGGATAGGAGCCCTTCTTGTTTTTCCACGCCTTCGGCCGTGGGTGAGATGCGGGCTCCCCAATTGGCTTGCAGGGAGCTCACGGGCTGCCATATCAGCGCGATGATGAGGAAGAGGAGGGCGAAGGAGCCGCCTTCATCGGTAAGCAGATAGGTGGTGACCGATCCGGCCACCGTGATAATAGCGAGGAAGATTCGCGGGGACAGCACGAGGGAGGCGAGGAACCGCCGCGCGGACATAGCATACAGGTGCGGGCGCACTTCCGGAGCGCTCACCGTGGCAAGATCGGGAACTTCCGAGCTATCCCCGCTGCGCATTTTATCCGCGAGCGAGAGCACGAGGGGCCGCAGTTTTTCAGCGTGGGGCAGCGCCAACCACCCTATCTCTACTTTTTCTCCACCGGAGGTAATAGTGAGGCTGGCTTGGCGCACCAACCGCGCGAGGAGTTTTTGGGTGACATCCACGCTTTGGATACGATCCCAGCGCACGTGGCGGTGCTGTTTGAACAGCACACCGCTGCGCATATGCACCCCGGACGCATCGAACATCCAGGCCATATGCCGCCATTGGATGGCCGCGATGATCCCGGTCACGAGGGTGACTACCACCGCGATACCCACCGCGATCAGCCAGAAGGAACGCAGCAGATAAACAACATCACGCCAGACTATTCCGGGCGAATCGGTATCCTCCAGGCGTTGAATAATAATCCAGCCACCCGCGACCAGCACGAAGAACCACAACGAGAGCAGCGAACTCCACGGCGTCCATTTCGAGACCGGCTGCCAGGTGCCCGAGATCGCGGTGCTACTCACTCCGGGCGCAATCGGTAACGCGCCCGGAGCTGCGGGCAGCGCACTTCCCGCTTCCTGGGATATTTCGGTGCCCGCCATTTAGACCCCTTCCATTTCGGCTACGCCGAGGTGAAGGAGACGTTCGCGCACCTCATCCGCTTCCGCGGTAGGCAGGCCGGTGATGACCGCATCCGTTTCCATGGAGGCGGTGTGGAGGGTGACTTTCGCGAGCCCGAAGCGGCGCAGCAGCGGCCCGGATTGCACATCCACCGTTTGGATACGCCCGTAGGGCACCACGTCAATGCGGCGGAACATAATCCCGCGGCACAGGCGCAGCGCAATATCATCCATGGCGTAACCGAGGTGATTCACCTGCCGGGACACGATGCGCAGGTGAATGAGGAAACCGAGGATGGGCAGCCCCAGCAGGGGCGCATAATAAGCGAGCGGTTCGGGGCGCGCAATAAATCCGGCCACCGCGAGCGCGATGAGGAGCACGAGCCAGAAGCACGCGGCGATAATCCACCGCACCGTGAAGAGTTTGCGCGACACCGCGCGGTAGTTCCGCCCAGGATCAAGAGGGGTAGTCACCATGGCTTAACGCTACCAAAGGGCTACGACATAAAAATTGGCCCGGAAAAACACCCGCGCTTGCCGCGGCGCAATGAATCCGACGCCCCGCTACCGCCGCTCAATACGGCACCAGGTATCCACGATCCACCCGACCACCGCGAGCACCAGCGCCGCGGCGGTGAGGATCCCCCAGGCCCGCGCACTCGCCCGGGTAAAGGAGGTGGAGCCCAGCGCACTCATGATCGCGAGCACTCCCCCGGCACCGGCCAGGAGTGCGCCGCTGCGCAGCCCCGCTGCCGCGCCTGCTGCCACCCGCAGCGCGGCCAGCCGCGAAAGGGATTCAGCACGCCCACGGCGTAGGCGCCGCACCCGCCAGCCGTACCAGAGCAGCACCGCGGCGATGAGGAGTAGTGGCAGCCCGGCGAAGGCGGGCACCGCGACCGGTTGCGCGGCGAGGAGGCGCCGCAGCGCTTCACCCGCTAAGGCACCGGCCGCGCCCCACCCCAGGAAGGCTCGTAGATTACGCACAGCGGCCGCCCGTATCGGGGCCGACGCCGCCGCCGGCACCCGCGTGCTCGCTTAGCCGGGCGCGTTCCAGTTTTGCGGTGGCATCCGGATCGATTTCTTGCCAGGGTTCCATCACGAATGCACGGCTATGGGCACGCGGGTGGGGCAAGGTGAGAAACGGGTTGGTGCTGCGCACTCCTTCCACCCATTCGATATCGAGGTCGAGGGTGCGGGCCCCCCAGTGGATGCGGCGCTGGCGCCCGGCCCTCGCCTCAATAGCGCGGAGGGCGGCCAGCACCTCAAGGGGAGCCAGCTCGGTGGTCAGGCGCAGTACCGCGTTGAGGTAATCGGGTTGCGGCTCCTGCCCGGGGGCAAGCACGGGCGCGGTGCTATGAAATGAGGAGACCGCGTCAATATGAACGGGGAGCGCGGCAATCTGGGTGAGGGCAGCACGCAATGTTTCTTCGCGTTCCCCCAGATTCGCGCCCATCCCGATCACCATCTCCCGCATGGTTCCCCCGCGCGCAATAGCTGCCAGGCGCCGCACGGTCACCCGAGCGTCCGCGAAGCGGCCCGGCACGGGGGCTTCGGGTTTGTGCACGGTAACTTCCACCGCCAGGGCCCCGCGCGCGAGGACCCGGCTGGCTACCCGCTCCCCCAGTGTTTCAAGCAAGCTCACGGGAGCACTTTCCCCGACCGTGCGGGCGTCCTCTGCCAGATCCGCGTAGGAGATGGTGGCCGCGAGGTCATCTGCGTGGCCTGCCGCGCTGGTGTCCACGAGGGCTGCGATGTCGAAAATAAAAGGGTGATCGGCTTCGCGTTCTTCCGCGTAGACGCCGTGCCGGGCGGATACTTCCACGCCGGTGATGCTCACGGTATCCAGGCAGCATCCGAGCATGGCGAGGGCATCGTGAATACGCGGGGGTAGTCCCATCATGACCGCGCGGCCTCCACAGCTCCCGCGTTTTCGGGGCGGGCCACTCCGGGTTGGGAGGTGGATACCAGTCCGCATTCGCGCAGTTTCGCCACGGTATCCACCGCGATCCGCGATGATGCGACGTCGTGGACCCGCACCGCCCACACGCCTTTTTCGGCGAAATAGGTGCTCAGTGCCGCGGTGGCGCCGTCTCGCCCGCTGGCAGGTAGGCCTTCCGGGGTTACTTCGGCGAGGAAGCGTTTGCGGGAAACTCCGATGAGGACCGGCATGCCGGCCCACAGGAATTCGTCAATATGGGCCGCCAAGCGCCAATCGTCGTCGCCCATTTTTGCGAAGCCGAAGCCCGGGTCGATGATGATCCGGGTGGGGGCAATTCCGGCGGCAACGGCGCCCGCCACGCGCTCAAGGACTTCCGTGCTGACTTCGCGGCCGATAGCGCGATAGCCGGCCAGGGAATTCATGGTTTGTGCGTCGCCGCGCCCGTGCTGGAGCACATAGTAGGCCCCGGATTCGGCCACGGTTTCCCACATGGAGCTGTCTGCGCGCCCGCCGGTCACGTCGTTGATAATGCGGGCGCCGGCCGCGCAGGCTCGCGCCGCGGTTTCGGCGTGGTAGGTATCGACCGAGATGGGGATATGCGCGGCTAGTTCGCGTACCACCGGCCCGATGCGCTCCCATTCTTCCGCGGGGCTGAGGAGGGTGGCTCCCGGGCGGGTGGATTCCCCGCCGATGTCGATGATATCTGCCCCGGCGGCGATGAGTTCATGGCCGTGGGCGATGGCGGTATCGACCGTGGCCCAGCGTCCGCCGTCGGAAAAAGAATCGGGGGTGACGTTGAGGATTCCCATGACGCGGGTGCGGGGTCCCCCCAGGAGTTCCGGATCGCGCAGCGGCGCGGGCGCCGGGGTATTCGCGGCCGTGTATGTGTTTGCGGTTGCTTCCGGTTGTGGTGTTGGCATTTTAGGCTCCCCGTTCGATGAGACTCATGGCTTCGGCGCGGGTGCTCGGTTTGCGTAGCATGCCGCGCACCGCCGAGGTGACGGTACGCGAACCGGAATTGCGCACCCCGCGCATGGTCATGCACATATGTTCGGCTTCCACCACTACGAGCACTCCGGCCGCGCCCAAACGGTCACGCAGCGCATTGGCAATCTGGGTGGTCAGGCGCTCTTGCACCTGGGGGCGGCGCGCGTAGCCTTCCACCAGTCGGGCCAGTTTGGATAGGCCGGTGACTTTCCCTTCCGCCCCGGGAATATAGACGATATGGGCCGCCCCGAAGAAGGGCAGCAGGTGGTGTTCGCACATGGAATAGAAGGTGATATCCCGTACCACCACCATTTCGTGGAAGTCCTCCGCGAATTGGGCGTCGAGCACCGCGTCGGGATCCTTGCCCACCCCGGAAAAAATTTCGGCGCAGGCGCGGGCTACCCGCGCGGGGGTATCCACCAGGCCGGGGCGGTCCGGGTCCTCACCGATAGCGCTGAGGAGTTCCCGCACGGCCCGCTCCACCCGCGCGGTATCGACCTGCTGCGCGGTATCGACCTGCCGCGCGCCGCGGCGCTGCGTGTCCACACCCTGGCAATCCACCTGGCCGCTTCCCGCTGATTCCACTGCGCTCATGCATCCGTCCTTTCCCCGCTCACGCCCCGTATTTTTCGCGCTCATAACCACGAAAGTTTAGGCATCCTCATTTTCCGCGCCGTGCCGGCCGCGCGGGCCGAGCGGCCCGGTGGCAGCATCGGGGAGTTCCGGGGCGGCAAGGCGCGAATCCGCTGCCGCTTCCGCCTCGGTTTTCCCTTCCGGGAGCGGGATGGGCGGGCGCTGCGAGACCGGGCGATCCGGGGCGGAAAGCCACACTTCCCGCTCCGGGGCTTTGACAACATCCTTGAAAATCTCCGCGAGTTCGTTTTCCAGCACGGTTTCCTTATCTAGGAGCACCGCGGCCAGGTGGTCGAGGATATCCCGGTTTTCGGTGATGATCGTCCACGCTTCGGTGAGAGCCTGGTCGAGGAGGGCCCGCACATTTTCATCCACGGTGGCAGCCAGAGAATCCGAGGTGCGCGAAGCCGCCCCGAAGCTCGCTTCTTCCTGGGCCGTGGGAGCCACCCGCACCGCCCCCACCGCGGTGGTCATCCCGTATTCGGTCACGATCTTGCGCGCGGTTTCGGTGGCTTTCTGGATGTCATTGGAGGCGCCGGTGGAGGGATCCCGGAAAATAATTTCTTCCGCGGCGCGCCCGCCCAGCGCGTAGGTGAGCTGGTCGAGGAGCTGGTTGCGGGTAACCGAATAGCGATCCTCGGTGGGCATAACCATCGTGTAACCCAGGGCCCGCCCGCGCGGCAAAATGGTCACCTTGGTGACCGGGTCGGTATAGCGCAGCGCCGCGGCCGCGAGCGCGTGCCCGCCCTCGTGATAGGCCGTCATGCGCCGATCCTCCGGGCTCATCACCCGGCTGGAGCGCTGCGGGCCAGCCATCACGCGATCCGAGGCTTCATCCACATCCGCATTGGTGATGACGTGGGCGTGGCGGCGCGCCGCCAAGAGCGCGGCTTCGTTGAGGATATTGGCCAGATCCGCGCCCGTGAAACCGGGGGTGCGCTTGGCGACCCCGGCCAGGTCTACGTCGTCCGCGAGCGGCTTACCGCGCGCGTGCACCCGCAAAATTGCTTCGCGCCCGCGAATATCGGGGGCATCTACCGCGACCTGCCGGTCGAAACGCCCGGGGCGCAGCAGCGCCGGGTCCAGCACGTCCGGGCGGTTGGTGGCGGCAATAAGAACCACCGCTTCGTCAGTGGAGAAGCCGTCCATTTCCACGAGGAGCTGGTTGAGGGTTTGTTCCTGTTCGCCGTGGCTGAGGGCGCCGCTGCTGCGCCCGCGGCCCACCGCGTCAATTTCGTCCACAAAAATAATGGCCGGGGCTTTTTTCTTCGCAGTTTTGAACAGCTCGCGCACGCGCGAAGCACCCATGCCTACGTAGAGTTCCACGAATTCCGAGGCGGCGATGGAGAAGAAGGGCACTTGTGCTTCCCCGGCGATGGCCTTGGCCAGCAGGGTTTTACCCGTTCCGGGCGGGCCGTAGAGGAGCACCCCGCGCGGGATGCGGGCCCCGAGGGCCTGGTAGCGGTCCGGGTTCTTGAGGAAGTCCACCACTTCCTTCACTTCTTCCACGGCTTCATCTTCCCCGGCCACGTCGGAGAAGCGCACTTCGGAGACTTCCCCGTCCGCATTGGCATCTTTCGCCCCGAAGCCGCGCCCCATCTGGCTGCGCATGAACCAGATGAACACCGCGAAGATGAGGATCATGGGCAGGAAGGTAAAGAGCATGGACACAAACACGTTCTGGGAGGGAACGATTGAGTTATGCCCGCGCTCCGGATTGGCCCGTTCCACCAGGGAGGTGATGTGCTGGCCCTGCGGGTCAGCGTATTGGAAGGTGACTTTCTTCCCGGCGTCGTGCTTATCGCCGTCACCATCCATGGTTTGCGTTGGCTCGGTCAGCCACAGGCGTACCCGGTTGGTGCCGTCTGTGATCTGCACGCGCTGTACGGTGGTGCCTTCCAACAGCGCGATACCTTCCGAGGTGGAGATATTGGACCACTGCATGGCCATGAATTGGTTGGTCCCGATAAAAGCAAGAAGCGCCGCGATGACGATGCCGGAGATAACGCGCCAGCGCCGCCGGCTGGTGCGTTCTTCTTCGCTGAGCTTGTGGCCGGAGCCGGAGCCGCGGGATTTCTTGTTCTTCCCGGCGCCACCTTCCGTACCGGTATCACTGCCCGAGTTGTCCGGCTGGGGCGGGTGGGCCCGGCGTGCCCGGCGCTTGCGCTCATACGCGCTGGGTTCGGCGCGATTCGCTTCGCTACCGCGAGCGTCACTACCGCGTGCCTCACCGCCGCGAGCGTCACTTCCGCCCGGCGCGGTGCCGCCCGGTTCCGTACCGCGAGGTTCTTGCTGTTCGTCCACTTATCCTCCGTAAACGTGCGGGGCCAGGGTGCCCACAAAAGGCAGATGCCGGAATTGTTCGGCATAGTCGAGTCCGTACCCCACCACGAACTCATCGGGAATATCAAAGCCTAGATAGTCAACCTGAACGTCAACTTTAGCCGCCTCGGGTTTTCGCAGAATAGCCGCGATCCGCACCGATTGCGCCCCGCGATCCAGCAGATTCTTCTTCAGCCACGCGAGGGTAAGGCCGGAATCGATAATATCTTCCACGATGAGGACGTGCCGGCCGGTCACATCAGCATCCAGGTCTTTCAAAATCCGCACCACGCCGGAGGATTTGGTACCCATCCCGTAGGAGGAGACCGCCATCCAATCCATATTCAGCGGAGAGTGGATTTTCCGCACCAGATCCGCCATGACCATGACGGCGCCCTTGAGCACGCCCACCACGAGCAGATCACCATCGTAATCGGCGTCAATCTGGCGCGCCATGTCCTCAAGCTTCGCTTGGATTTCCTCATTTGTGACGAGGATTTTTTCCAATTTATCACCCATATCGGTGTGGTCCATCACCATCTCCTTGAGCAGTTCCGCTGTGCATCTAAGCCTAACGCGCGAAGACGACAATATTATCGCGCCGAAGCGCTCGCGCCCCGGGCAGGTCGCAGTGGCGCACGCCGCCCGGCCCGGTCACCAGCGCGTCGAGGGCCTCGATATGCCCCGCGTTCACCTCCCCGCCACGCGCTCCGGCGCGCAGGGCAAGGGCACGCAGAATCCGGGTGCGTACGGCCGTGGGAAGTTCGCGCAGTGGCGCAATAGGTACGACGACGCCGCCAGCTGGCTCCCCCGCCTCTTTCACCACACCGTGTTCTTCCCAGGTGGCTAGCTCCCGGGCCGCCCAACTATCGAGCGCTTCGTTATCGCGGCGCAGCAGGTAGGCGGTGCGTGCCAGGGCTTCCACCGTGCCCGGCCCGAGCGCCTCTTTTAGGGCCGGCAGGGCGCGTGAGCGCAGCGCGGCGCGGGTGAGCGGGCCACCGCCCGCCGCCCGCCACGGGCCATCGGGCTCATTGGAAGGGTCCTCCACCCAGGCAATGCCCTCCTCTTGCAGCGCGGCGCGAAGCGCCGCGCGCCGCAGCCCCAGCAGCGGGCGTAACGCAGTGATCTCCGGGTGGCCTGGCAGCGGACCCGCTTCCGGCATACCCGCCAGGGAACGCGCTCCCGAACCCCGGCCCAGGCCCAGAAGCACGGTTTCGGCCTGGTCGTCCACGGTGTGGCCCAGCAGCACCGGACCGCAACTAGCTGCAAGCTCGCCTGCCCCGCCCGGCACCTCACTTGCGCCGCCAGCCGCTTTGCCTGCACCAGCCATCTCGGCCGCCGCGCCTGCCGCCTCGGCCAGCGCCGCGTACCGGGCCGCCCGCGCCTGCCCTTCCGGGCTCGATCCATCGCCAAGGTCCACACTGACCGTTGCGGCGTCGTCGTACCCCCACGAACGCAGGCGGGCCGCAACCTGCGCGGCTTCGCGCCCCGCCTCCGGGCGAATCCCGTGGTTCACGGTCACCGCGCGCAGCAGGTAGCCGTCACGGCGCGCCACGAAGAGCGCGATGCGGGCCAGCGCCAGGGAATCCGAGCCGCCGGATACCGCTACCGTCAGGCGGGTCCCCGGCCCGTAACCGCAGCTCTTCAGCAGTGCGCGCAGGCGGCGCCGCCCGGCCGCATACGCGGGATGGGGTCCGGCCATTACAGCTCCGCCACCGCGGTGAGGAAAGCATCCTCGGCGGCCCGCACATCCAACAACGAAACGTCGTGGTGGGAATCGGTGAGGATGGAGAAGGTCAGCAGCGCCCCCGAACGCGTGCGCAGCACCCCGCTGAGGGAAACCACATCGGCGAGCGTGCCTGTTTTCCCGCGGATCATCCCGGGCGCGGCGCCTTCGGTGAGGCGATCCGCGAGCGTGCCGTTGAGCGCAGCCACCGGCAGCCCCGCCCCCAGCGCCCCCACCGTGCCATCGCTCAGATTCACCGCGTCCTCCAGGATCGCGAGCTGGAACGCGCAGGTGAGCCGATTCGTTTCGGAAAGCCCGGAATTATCGGAAATGACCACGCCCTCCAGCGGGTAGCCAAGCTCCTCCAGGGCCGCGCGCGTGGCCCGCGCCGCCCCCGCGAAATCCGCACTTTCCCCGCGCTCGCGCGCCACCAGATGCCCGAGGGTTTCCGCCAGGGTGTTATCCGATTCGGTGAGCATGCGGTCCACCAGCTCGCGCACGCTCGCCGAATGCACCGTAGCAAGCGGGTGGGCCGCCGCTTCCTTGGGGGCCTGCCCCGCGCGCACCTCCGCCACTTCCACGCCGGCCCCGCGCAGCTGCTCAGCCAGCGCGTTCCCAGCGTCGAGTGCGGGCGTGGCGCTGTAGTGGTAGCCCACCGCCCCGCCGTTCACGGCAATCGGCGTGATGGGTGCCACATAATCGTGATTGACCGGGTCGAGGGTGGGCGCGTACTCCGGCCCCGCGAAAAGAGAGGTATCAACGACGACGCTCACCGGGCCACCCGGGTGCTCGCGCGCGTAGGTGGCGGCGGCCGCGGCCAATTCCGAGAGATCGCCGCGGGCAATGGTGCCCGGGACCTGGGTGGCGGCGGTATCGAGAGCTAGGAATACATCGCCCCCACCGATGAGGTGGATGGTGGAGCCGGAAGCGGCCACGCTGGTAGCGAAGCGGCGGTCAGGGCCCAGGGTTTCCAGGGCCACCCGGGCGGTCACCAGTTTCATATTGGAGGCCGGTACCCGCGGGGCTTTTGCGTCTTTGCTGGCCAGTACCCGCCCGGTGGCGGCCTCGCGAATTTCGTAGGATACCTGGCCCGTGGGGGCCAGGCGGGCGGCGAATTCCTGGCCGAGGGCGGCCACCTTGGCGGCGCTGGCATCCTCGAGTTCCGCGGGTTCGGGAGCGGCCGGAACGGTCACGGCCGGCACGGGGGTGGGATGCGGATACGGCGCGGCGGCATCGGCCCTAGGTCCCAGGGTGAGCAATCCGGGGGTAAGATCAAAGGCATCAGCGAATGCGTACCCGCCCGCAAGAAGGAGCACCAGGGACAAAGCGATCTGAGCTTTTCCTTTCACGGGCCTATTCTTGCACGGAACGCAGCTCGTATTCTTAGGTGTTCTTATGTGCCAGCCGTCAGCGAGGAGAGCTTCACATGATGGAATTCGATGTCACCATCGAAATCCCCAAGGGAAATCGAAATAAGTACGAAGTAGATCACGAAACCGGGCGGATTCGCCTGGACCGCATGCTTTTCACATCCACCCGGTACCCCGATGATTACGGATTTATTGATGACACCCTCGGTGAGGACGGCGACCCGCTGGACGCCCTGGTGCTCCTGGAAGAGCCCACGTTCCCGGGTTGTGTGATTCGGTGCCGCGCGCTGGGCATGTTCCGCATGCGTGATGAAAAGGGTGGCGACGATAAGGTGCTGTGCGTGCCGGCCTCGGATCAGCGGGCCTCCTGGCGTACCGAAATTGAGGATGTTTCGGAATTCCACCGCCTGGAAATCCAGCACTTCTTCGAGGTCTATAAGGATCTGGAACCGGGCAAGTCCGTGGAAGGCGCCCACTGGGTGGGCCGCGAAGCCGCGGAAGAGGAAATCCGGGCTTCCTTCCAGCGGGCCATTGACGAAGGTTATTACACCGCGCACGAGGCGCAGCCGCCCAGCCAGCACTAAGCGGGCGGCCGGCCAACAGTAGGCGGGTAGCCGGCACCGGGCAAGAGCCCCGGTAGCCGGCGCAGCCCAAGCGAAAACCACCGACACCCCGAGTAAAAGCACAAAAAGCGGGAGCTATGCAGATGATGCACAGCTCCCGCTTTTAGGTACCTTGCTGAGCTCACGCTAAACTCACACTGAGCTCACGCAGCGCAACCTAGTCAATAATTCGCACGTAGGTGGGGCTGCCCCAAATCGGGCCTTCGCGCGTGCCGCCTTCCGGATTGGTGGCCGCAATATGCATGCCGTTTCCAGTGTAAATTCCCACGTGCCCGGGCCACCACAGCAGGTCGCCGGGTTGGGCTTGGGAGGGGGAAATCTCGTAGCCGGCCGAACGCTGCGCCCCGGAGGTACGCGGCAGGGAATACCCGAAGTGCCCGTATACATAGCGGGTGAAACCGGAGCAATCCCAACCCGAGGGAGTATTGCCGCCCCACACATAGGGCACGCCCACGAATTGCCGCGCGAAGCTGACAATCGCCCAGCCGTCACCCGAAGGCGCCGGGGCCGGTTCGGGTTCCGGTTCAGGTTCGGGATCCGGGGCTGGCGCCGGTGCGGGCGCAGGTTCCGGATCAGGTTCCGGCGCGGGAGCAGGGGCAGGTGCCGGCGCGGGGGCGGGCTGAGCTTCAGCCTGGCGCCGAGCCGCTTCTTCCGCGGCCGCCTGGCGGGCCGCCGCTTCCCGAGCCGCTGCCTCACGGGCGGCCTGCTCCTGGGCTGCCGCTTCGGCCGCGATGCGCTGGCGTTCAGCTTCGGCCTGGGCGCGTGCCGCGGCTTCTTTCTGTTCTTGCTGGGCGCGTTCCAGTGCCGCCGTCGTACCCTTTTGCCGGGCGAGGGTTTCGAAAAGTTGGTCGCGTTGCGCTTCGATGGAGGCCAGTTGGCTATCCAATTGGGAGGCGGCCGAGCTGGCGTCCTTCGCGGCGCCCTCGGCGCGCGCGGCAATCGTGGCCTGCTCATTGGCCTTGCGATCCGCTTCACCCTGGAGGGTATCGGCAATATCGCGGGCGGCCTGGTAGCGCTGCAGCTTTTGGTCCGTGGCGTGGCCTGCGGTACGGAAAGCGCGCTGGCGGTCATCGGCATCGCGCAGGGATTGCGCCCCGAGCAGTGCGTTCGCAGCGGTGAGCGTGGTGGAAGAATCCCGGTACATCGCCGAGGAAATCGAGCCGAGTTCCCCGCGCGCCGCATCGGCTTCCGCCCGGGCACTATTGGCCACCACCTGGGCATCCATCGCGGTATTGACCGAATCTTCCAGGTTACGCTGGGCGCGCTGGGCTTCGGCAGCCTTGAGCACCACATCGGTACGCGCCGCTTCGGCCTGGGAGGCGAGCCCGGCCAGCGAAGCTTCAATCTGCCCGATGCTTTGGGCTGTTTGCTTTTCCGCGGCCCGCGAGCGATCAATATCGCGATCAACGTTATCCGCGCGGGCGCCGGGTAGCACTGAGAGAGCGAGGGCGCAGGCGGCCAGCACAGCCGTTAGGCGCCGAGAACGATTCTCCACACGACCTCCAGAGGGCGGGCTTTCCCGCGCCCCGGACGGGTGCGCGCAGACTGAGCCCACAATTCGATATAAACACTAAGAACATACCTCACACCAGTCCAAAACGAAACATCTGCCCCAAAATTTCACAGGTGTAATTCTGTTCTTTTTCGTCACATCACTCACCTGTATTTATCAGAAACCACAATCGTCACACGTCCAGAGCCGAAATTGCCACACGTCCAGAACCGCACCTGTCACGAAACCGCGATGGAGGCCGGCCCGGGTGCTCACGCGCCTGCGCAGGGTTGCGAGCCCCCGAAGGGCATACAAGCACGACGGCGCAGCTCCGCCACCGCACACTCAACCAAGAATGTGATTCACGTCGTGAACTTGACGAATACCGCCCCCACCTGCCTATGCTTGCATCATGTTCGTCATGCGAATGCCCAACTAGCGCACGTTCCGCGGCCCAGCCGCCCTAACGTGCGCTATCAGCCCTGCTGATTTTGGAAAAGAACACCAAGTAGAAAAATAAGCGGGCTGGTCAGAGCGCATTCGCCGCATCGCACAATTCCATTCCTCATATGTCACACCTCTGGTTTATCCAGAATGGATATTGCTGCGCCTGAGAAAAAGAATATTTTCCTAGGTTTATGCCGGGGCGTTATCTGCCGCCCGCTCCCCATCACATTTTTGAAGGAGAGCACCATGTCAGAAAATCAGAATTCCCAGCACACCGCAGCCACCCCGGAGGCTTTGCACTTCGATACCCTTCAGGTGCATGCCGGCCAGGTCCTCGATTCCGATCACGGCGCCCGGGCGCTGCCGATTTTCCAGACCACGTCCTATGTATTCAAGGATAATGAGCAGGCGCGCGGGCGTTTCGCGCTCACCGATCCGGGCATGATTTACACTCGCATCACCAACCCCACCCAGGGCGCTATCGAAGAACGTATTTCCGCGCTGTACGGCGGCACGGGAGGGCTGCTCCTCGCTTCCGGTTCGGCTGCTATTTTCTACGCGGTCACGAATGTGGCGCAGGCCGGGGATAATATTGTGTCCTCCGATTCGCTCTACGGCGGGACCTACAACCAGTTCAAGCACGTGCTCAAGAACTTCGGTATCGAGGCTCGTTTCGTGGAGAATCCTGCGGATCCGGCCAATTGGGAAGCCCTGATTGATGAGAACACCAAGGCTCTCTACGGGGAAACGATCCCGAACCCGAAGCAGGATATTCTCGATATTGAGGCGCTGGCCAAGCTCGCCCATTCCCACGATATTCCGCTCATTGTGGATAATACGATCGGCACTCCCGCCAATGTGAATCCCTTTGATTTCGGGGCGGACGTGGTGGTGGATTCGGCCACCAAGTTCCTGGGCGGGCACGGCACCTCCATTGCCGGTTCCGTGGTGGAACGCGCGGGCTTCAACTGGAAGAACGGCAAGTTCCCCGGTTTCCACGAGGTGGACGAGTCCTACCACGGCATCGTCTGGGGTGATCTTCCCGGAGCTCCTTTCACAACCCGTATCCGCGCCACCTTGCTGCGTGATACCGGCGCCGCGATTTCTCCCTTCAATGCCTTCCTTATCGGGCTGGGCCTGGAGACCCTTTCCCTGCGTATCGACCGCCATCTTTCCAATACCCGCGCGGTGGCGGAATTCCTGGCCGAGCACCCCGGGATTGACTCGGTGAACTGGGCTGGTCTGCCGGGTAATCCCTACCACGAGCTGGCCGCCAAGTATGCCCCGAAGGGTCCCGGTTCGGTGTTCACGGTGGAAGTTGCCGGCGGATTTGAGAAGGCCGCGGCTTTCGTGGAGTCCCTCCATCTCTTCTCCAATCTCGCGAATATTGGGGATGCGAAGTCGCTGGTGGTGCACCCGGCTTCGACCACGCATTCGCAGCTGACCGAGGAAGAGCTGGCGGCCAATGGTATTAGCCCGGCCACCGTGCGCCTCTCCATCGGTATCGAAGATCCGCGCGATCTTATTGCCGATATTCGCCAGGGCCTCGAGTCCATCGCCTAGAGCCAGAAGATCAAGGATTATCATGACGCCCAGCCCCCAGTTCCTCGTGGGACACGCTCCCCTAGACCCGGTCACCGATGCCGAACCTATCGGTGATTTCGATACCGGCTACACCCCCGCCCCTCGCCTCACCGAGCGCCCTACCGGCGCCTGGCTGGAGGGGGATGACCCGGGTGAGCGCCGCTTCGCGGATCTTGGCCCCCTGGAACTGGAGCTGGGCGGCCGCCTGCCGCAGGTTCGGCTCGCCTACGAAACGTGGGGGCAGCTCAATGCGGACCGCTCCAATGCGGTGCTGCTGTGCCACGCGCTCACCGGGGATTCCCATGCCGCGGCGCGCGATGGGAAGAGCGGCTGGTGGAAAGATATTGTGGGCCCGGGCCTGGCCATTGATACCGAGCGGTATTACGTGGTGTGCCCGAATGTGTTGGGTGGCTGCCAGGGAAGTACCGGTCCGGCTTCCCCGGCTCCCGATGGCCAGCCCTGGGGCCCGCGTTTCCCGGAAATTACCATGCGGGATATGGCCGCCGCGGAGGCCCGGCTCGCCGATCTGCTCGGGGTGGAGCGCTGGGCCCTGGTGGCGGGCGCCTCCTTCGGCGGCTGCCGCACCATGGAATGGGCAGCGTCTTTCCCGGAGCGGGTGGGTGCTTTTGCGGTGCTCGTGGCGGGCCCGGCCAGCACCGCGGAACATATTGCGTACGCTCATCTACAAAATCTGGCGATTCGCTTGGATCCGCGCTGGCGCGGCGGGCATTATTACGATGCCGCGCCCGATGAGAGCGGGGTGAGCGGCCCGGATGCCGGGCTCGGCCTGGCTCGTGAAATAGCGCATTTAACTTATCGCTGCGCCCCGGAGCTAGCGGCGCGTTTCGGACGTACCCCGCAGGAGGGCGAAGACCCACTACGCGGGGGCCGTTACGCGGTCCAATCTTATTTGGATTATCACGGCGCGAAATTAGTGGCGCGTTTCGATGCGAATTCCTACCTGACAATCAGCCAGGCATTTATTACTCATGATATTGGGCGCGGGCGGGGCGGCACCGCGCAGGTCGTGGCGGGGCTGCAGCAGCCGGCGCTCGTCGTCGCCGTTGATTCGGATCGGCTTTTTTATCCGCAGCATATGGCGGACTTGGCCGCGGCTTTGCCCGGGGCGCACCCGCTCCAGACCGTGCATTCCGCGCACGGCCACGATGGTTTCCTTATCGAAAATAATGAGGTGTCCGCGATTATTGCGGATTTCCTCGCCGAGGTCGCACCGGCGGAAATCGCGCCGCTTGCAACCGCCCGGGAGGGCGCTACCCTTTAACCACCGCGCCGCCCGTTACTCGGCCCGTTACTCGCCGAATTGCGACCAGTCTTCGCCGAGCACGGTGCCGCGCGCGTCGATCATCACGTGCCCGGCTTTGCCGCCCGCGTGCAACCACCCGGTGTAGATGAGGTCCTCGGGCGCAGGGCAGGTGCCTTCGCATTCGGGCAGTTCGGCGGCCGCGGCTTTCACTCGCACGAATACTTCCGCGCTTTCCAGCTGCTCAGGCGTCAATCCGATCTGCGCGCCGCGGTCGCGCACGAGGGCGGTAGCGCGGGTGAAGAGCGCGGCGTCGAGCTGGGTGTAGTCGAAGGTGGGGATGCGTTCGAAGCGGAAGGGCTGCGAGGCCGCGAATCCGTAGGGCGTGGTATCGCGCGGCAGCGCCCAGGAGTAGGTGACCGCGGCGTTATTGCCTTCGCCCACGGGAACGTCAATTTCGAGGCGGCGTTCGCGCACGAGGGCCCGGAACGCTTGCGTGGTCCCGGCTTCTTTTTCAATATCGACGACGGCGACACTCAGGTCTTCAGCCCCACCCGCGAAATAGGAGCGCAGTGGGCCGCCGCCCCAGTCTTTGATTTGGGTGGTGACGATGCGGACGGCTTGTGGCGGGTTGAGGAGGGTGGGCAGCAGAGTGCCACCAAGAAATAATGCGATGCACGTGAGCGTGGCGGTGAGGGGACGGAGTGAGTGGTCGTGCGCGGCAGCGGTGTGTAGGTAGCGGTAGCGTAAATAAATAATGCCAACCAGCACGGTGAGGGCACCGGTCACGATGAGGCTGATGTAGAGGGTGCCGTGCCAGTCGTTCATCCAGAGCAGGGGGAGGGCGCCGAGGATGAGCCCGAAGCCGAGCGCGGGGAGCAGCCGGGTGGCTGTTTCCCGCAAACTGGGCTGGCTTTGGGTTGTGGGCACGGGCGGCTCCTCCCTATGCGATGGGCTGTTAGGGGGATTCTACAGAACTCCCCCACCCAAAATAACCAATAATTTTATATAACGAAAACCCAAATCGAGAATCTATTTCGCTATTTACATATTGGGACACATTTCCCTTGAAGCCCCTCTGCCCGTAAAATCCTAAATGGGGAAAGATTCTAGCTCTCCCCACCGCGCAACGGAGCGCACGCTACCCATCTGGGCAAACTGGCTTCATTGGGTGGTAACAACCGAGACGGAGGTTCCATCATGAAACGGAAAACAACAACCCCCAACCGCTCATGAAGTCCCCCGAATCTCGGCGATCATTCTCGGCCCTGTTCATTGCGGCCTTATTGAGCGTCATCGCGGTTTTTTCACTGGCTTCCATAGGTGTTGAGCTCCCCTATCGGAACAAGGTGGCTCAGACAAGTGGTCCTATCTACGCGACGAGCGAAGACAAAGCCACTTTCGCTTACCGAATCGATAATACTTTTGTCGATTCTCAACTCGTAAGTGTCCTGTATCTTGAACCTTTACGGCCAGATAATCCCCCACCTCCTGGACTCAGTGCTTGGCCAGCAGCGGGGAGCGCGGCGGTCACCCGCACCGCTCTCTGCTACCGCGAAGCCATTGAACAGCAATTTGGTCCCATCGCGACTGTTATTGATGACCGCGTAGCTCTTGATGATGATCTATTGGTTTACGCACGCCCGGCGAATGCCGGTGATTTTCTAGAACAAGCTCGGATGGAGTCCCGCGTATATTTCGCTTCAGGATTCGCAGCGGGCAAAGATAATCCAGACACCATGCCTATCGGTAGCGTGCTGTACGAGCGTTGGGCCGAGCACCTTTTACCTCTGGTGCTAGCTGTCATCGTTCTCCCTGTTTTTCTTTACATATTGACCTGTCGTAAGAATTTTCAAAGCAACATCGCGCAGGAGCAATTCATTCTGCAATGCGTGGGAGCGCAGCGCAGTCATCTCATTCGGCACGCCAGTAGGCGGGTCATTCCCCCAGTATTACTCGGTGGCCTCGCGAGCAGCGCCGTGGTTGCCGTTCTCATCAGTGGGGTTATTCGCCTGCCTTTCACCGGATTCCGCTTCCACCCGCAGGCATTTCTCCCCCAGTTAGGCTGGATCATCCTCGCCCTACTATGTGCGCTCTCGGCACTCGTGCTGTTTTTCGCCTGGCCCCGCCTCACACTTTCGATGCGACCAGCACGGCAAAAAAGAAAGCATCCTCGGCTTGGCCTAGCTCTCTTCACTATCGGGATTCTCTTGGCAGCAGGATTCCAGTGGTATATCCGATGGGTTCCCTTGGAAATCGCTTCTGCCGCCATCCCTATAGGAATTGTTCTAGTTCTACTCGGCCTACCAGCAACTTTCACACTGCTTACCCGTGCCGCGGCAAGCCTCGCCACCAGATCCCGCCGGGATCACCTCACTGATCTCACCACCCGCTGGGTTATGCGCCATCCCGAGGTAGCTTCCCGCTCCGGCACCCTCGCGGGCTGTTCCCTCATTATCGGAACCCTATTAATCGCCTGCTTCAACGCGGTCGCGGATACCGATAACGAGATGCCGCCACTTCCTGAGAACCTCAGTGCAGTTGATTCCTCTCTTGTGTGCCGCCCCAATACTCCGGGCTGCCTCGAAAATTCCGCCGCTCAGATTCACGCGGCCCGCCCTGACGCAGCCATTATCGCCGCTGGCCACGGAATCGGAGTGGTCCCGCTGGAAACCGGGCGGGTTACTCCAGAGAATCTAGAGCTGGTGCTTTCTGATTACCTGGCGCCGCTATACGGAGCTCCACAGCCAAACCTCCCTGAGAACCTAGACCGCGGCTGGCTCGTCACCCTCGTCGAATCCGATGACCCAGATTCTGGAGAAAAACTCCTCAGCCAGATTCACAGCTTGGATCTGGGCACCCCGATCCCCGCGCTATCCACACCACTGGGTGAAAATACCCGCGCCCTGGCGCAGATCTACCGCCAACATTCCACCTGGCTCAGTCTCTTTACCACCTTTGCTTTCATCTGCGGGCTGCTGGTGGTGTGGCTGAATTTCTCCCGCGAAGCCGAAGCCCGGGCGCGCGACGCCGCCGCTATCACGGCACTCACCGGGCAAACCCGCACGGTTGCCCGTATCCTCGCCCGGCGCACCCTCGCCACCAATATCGTGACCGGGATCGCGGCCCTCGCGGTCGGCACCTTCCTGGCACGCCAATTCTTACTGCCCGGAACCGGATTTATCCCCTGGGAGTTCATCCTCACCATCGCCGCGATTTACGGCTGTTTCATCGCCGCGCAATCCATTCTTGTGTATCGCCGGCTAACCGCACGGGCCCGCGCGTGGCGCCCGGGAAAGGATCACCATGAGTATTCTGCACTGTGACAACCTGGTCTGCGGCTACACCCACCCGCTGTTCAGCCCGATCACGTTCACCCTCAACGGCGGGGACACCCTCACCGTCATGGGCCGCTCGGGCGTGGGGAAAACAACCCTCCTCACCACGATTCTGGGGATGCACAAACCCATCTCCGGCACCATCGAGCTAACCGACACCAATATTCACCGCCTCCCCTTCAACCGCCTCGCGCGCCTGCGTTCCACAACCATCGGCACCGTTTTCCAGCACGGCGAACTCATGGCCGGATACACCGCCCTCGATAACGTGATGCTTCCGCGCCTGCTGTGGAACCGTCATGATGGCGACGTCGCCACCGAGGCCAGCGAGCTCCTCGGCACCCTAGGTGTCCTCCCCCAAACGATGGCTGAAAACCTCTCCGGCGGGGAACGCCAGCGGGTAGCGCTGGCCCGGGCGCTCATTAATCACCCGCGCCTGCTGGTGGCTGATGAACCGACCGGAGCGCTGGATACCGAGCTGCGCGATGAAGTCCTCAGCCTCATCCTCGATACCGTGCGCGAACGCGATTGCGCCCTGCTGCTCGTCACCCACGACCCGAGCATCGCCGCCCGCACCGACCGCACCCTCATCCTCCAGCCGATCCTCCCGCCGAACGCCGAGCTAAAGAACGCACGTACTACCGCTGCCGCGGGGTAATCGGGCGTGATAGGTTGTCCCTGAGAACACCGGGGTTCTCATCACTTTCCTCGAGATTGCGAAGAATCATGAAACTCAACCGTGTTCTTGCGATTATTATCCTCATCGGAATCGCGATTGTTATCGGTACAATTCTCTACGCCTCCCAGCTTTACTGGCCCAAGGTTGCCGATGAATATCCCTCAACACGCTCCGATCTGATCGCCCTGGTTTTCTTCGGAGGATTCCTCCTGCTTCCGCTGCTCGCCTCGGCGCTGTGGGCGACGATGCCACAAACATCCACGGCAAAGAAAGCACTCGGCGCAATCGGATGTATGATTCTTGGAATCTCGGGCTTCGTGATTTTCCGGTGGGGGCCGGAATGGATGGATACGCTGCGCGGCTATACCGATTTCCCGGTGTTCTACCGTAGCGTCAATACAATCCCGGAAACAGCTATTGCCCTAGCCCCATTTCTCCTGGTCACGCTGGTGACCGCGATCCTGACCTTGCGAAAGACCCGAAGAACACCACGCGGGCGGTAAAATCGAGGAAAAGCCGAAAGGATGAACGTGACTCGAGCCGCCGCACCCCACCACCCCGCGCTCGCGTGGGAACCCGATCTCCTCGGCGCCGGTTACGAACGCCTCACCCTTCCTCTTCCCGACGACGACGAAGGTGCCGTCATCGCCACCCTTATCCGCGCACTGCCACCCGCGGGCGCGCCTACCCCGAGCTTCGCTTTCCTCGCCATTCACGGCTGGAATGACATGTTCTACCAGTGGGCCCTTGCCGAAGCGGTCACAGCTGCCGGCGGAGCTTTCTACGCAATCGACCTGCGTAAATATGGCCGCTCCTGGGATCCGCAGCGGCAAAGCTACGGCTACACGGATAGCATGCGGGTGTATTTTGCCGATATTGATGCGGCCCTGGCCGCCATGCGAACCGACCTCCCCGCGCGCTTCGGCCCTGCCGCAGCCCAACTCCCTACTATCCTGTACGGGCATTCCACCGGCGGCCTCACCGCCACCCTCTACGCCGGCTCGCGCCGCGGGAAAGATCTGGCTGGCCTGGTGCTTAATTCACCGTGGTTGGATTTGCAGGTGGGTGCGGCCGGGAGCGCCGTCGTCGTACCTGTGGCGGAACTGGCGGCGCGTACCGCACCGAAAAAACCGCTGCCCGTACACGACCCGGGCTTTTACGGGATGGTGCTCGACGCGTGGCGCCCGGAAGGAATGACGCGGGTGCCCGGGGCACCGGAAGGCACCAGCGATCCGTTTTGGACCACCGGGTGGACGCCGGCCTGGGATATGCGCCCGGATCCCGCGCCGATTCGCGGCGGCTGGCTGCACGCGGTTATCCGGGCGCAGCGGTACGTGGCGCGGAATGTGCGGCTGCGGCTGCCGGTGCTCATGCTCACCGCTGCGCGCAGCATCGTGGCCACCGCGTGGAGCGAGGAACTGCGCGGGGCCGATACGGTTTTGGACGTTGAGCAGATGTGGGCGCGGGCCGCGGAAATTGCCAGCGATGTGCATATCCTGAAATTGGATCATGCCGTGCATGACGTACTGCTCTCCCGCGCGCCGGTGCGCGAAGCCGGATTCGCGGAGATTCGGGAGTTTTGCCAGCGGCAGGTGCGGCGGGAGCAGCGGGCGCGCTAAAGGCAGCATATGAAAAGGGGAGGCTCCCGGAAAATCCGGGGCCTCCCCTTTCTCTTGCACTAGGTGCTGCTAGTTGTTAGCGGCGGACGATGGGGGTATCAACACCATCCCCGTCCCAGTCACCAACCAGCATCTGGTCACCAGCCCGGCCATAATGCAAGGTGATATCAGCGTTCCCGCTCTTGAGCGAGTTCGCCACAAACACCTGGTTACCACGCCGAACAGCGAAGGTATCCTTACCATCGCCATCCCAGTCACCAACAAAGATCTGGTCACCGGCCCGGCCGTAGGAGAAGGATGTTTCAGCCTTGCCGCCCGTGAGGGTGTTATTCACGAAGAACACATTCCCACGCTGCACCGCGAAGGTATCCTTGCCATCCCCGTCGAAATCACCGGCGAGCAGCACGTCGGCCTCGCGCCCGAAGCTGAATACCTGGTCGGCATCCCCCGAGCGGATCGAGTTGAGGACGAATACCTGGTTGCCGCGGCGTACCGCGAAGGTATCCTTACCGTCTCCGTCCCAGTCACCAACCACGATGGTGTCATCGGCGCGCCCGAAGGAAATCACTTCATCAGCCACGCCTCCGGTGAGGCTGTTCTGAATGAAGATCTGGTTACCGCGGCGCACCGCCAAGGTTTCCTTGCCGTCTCCATCCCAGTCACCGATCAACACTTGGTCTGCGGCTCGCCCGTAGGAGAAGACCTGCTGAGCAACCGTGGAGACCCAATCGTTGGACAGGTAGAACACGTTCCCGGTATCACCCGGCTTGCTCGGCGTGCCCGGTTCGGGCGCCGGAGTACCCGGCGTACCAGGCGTACCCGGCGTCGGGTTCGGCGCAGGAGTCGGGTTCGGCTCCGGCTGGCCCGGCGTCGGATCCGGAGTACCCGGTGTGCCCGGCTCACCCGGAGTGGGAGACGGCGCCGGAGCGCTCTCCTGAGTCACCGTAACCTTAACGGTCTTGGTCACGGCAGCCCCGGCAGCATCGGTGGCAATGAGGGTCACCGTATTCTCGCCCGGGTTGAGCACTGTGCCCGATGCCAGGGTGAGAGCGGTATCGCCCGCGGCCCCAGCTGCGCCGTCGTCCTTCACCGTGTACTTGGCGAGTACCTCGGCGGCCAGGGCCTGCCGGTCAAGAGCGCCGGCGGGCGCCGTGAGTTCCACGGTGTCCGGGCCCTCGATCACGGGCAGGCTGTCCTTCGTGAAGGAGATGGACTGCGCGGTGGAGTTACCGGCCAGGTCGGTACCTTCCACCGTGAGGGTGTAGGTACCGGCCGCCAGCTCCGCGGTTTCCACGGTGTAGTTGAGAGCGGTCGCGGCATCACCGGTGGTATCGCCAGCTGCGGCGTCGTCGGCAACCGGAGCATCGGCCTCAGCCATAAGTCCAGCCGCATCCTTCACGCCCGCAACCACGCGTGCGGCGTCGTCCTTATCCGCCACGCCGTTCGCATCGGTCTTGACGGCCTTCGCGGCATCCGCACCGTTCGCACCGGCATCGTTTCCTCCACCGAAGTAGGTCTTGACGTCCACGAGGCTGTCCTCAACGGTCTGGCCGAGCAGGCCCGCATCGGTGCTCTGCTCGCTGAGCACGTTCCCGTTGAGGAGAACGCGCGCGGCCTTGAGGTTGGGGTCGGTCACGCTGGTGGCAATGGCAGCGCCGTCGCGAATAACCGCGCCGTCCGTGCCGTCGATGCTCACCGCCGGGCCTTCCTTATCCACCACCACGGGGATGGTGTTGAGCAGGGTATTGCCCATGCTGTCACCGAATTGCACAAGGACCGTATCGCCGTCCGCAACCGGGAATGCCTGGTTGAAGCTGCGGGTATTGGTCTTGGTGCCGCCCACGGTGTGGTCGATAATGCTGCGCACCACCGAACCGTTGATCTTGAGTTCGTAGCCCCAGGCGTCATCGGAAGCGGTACCCGCGAAGGTGACCTCATCCGAATTCGCGTAGAGCACGCCGTTGTACAGGGTCGGTTCCGTGAAGGACACCTTGGGGTACCCGGTATCCCAGAACACGCGCAGGATGCTATCCATGCGGACCTTACCTTCGGTATCGGTCACCTTCATGTGGAAGGCGTTAATACCGGTGGTCACCGGCACCGCGGTTTCGAAGGTGCCATCGGCCTGCACGCTCACGTTAATCGGGTCCGGAACCACGTAGGCGCCGGCCTCGTTCACGGTCACGCGCGGCTGGAGCACAAAGGCGGACACGCCCTGCGCCTTACCGCGCAGCACCAGCTTGCCGTCCGCCGTGGTTTCCGCGGTGGACATATCCGGCAGGCAGGTGGTGCCGAAGCACTGCACATTCGTGAAGGTGGGTGCTTGGTACGACGACGTATCTTCCGCCACGACCTCCCGGCCTTCGTAGGTGACCGTTTCGGTGGTGGTATTCCCACCATCGGAGGCCACCACGGTGGCGCTGACGGCGTCAGCTTCCGGGGTGAAGGTCGTGGTGAATCCGCCGCTGGCATCCACCGTGACATCCTTGCCATTCACCTTGACGGTGAGGGTGGCGCCGGCGCGCTCATCGCGCACATTACCGGTGATCGTAACCGAACCATCCTCAGCCACCGGCTGCTTACCGCCGGCATTAAGGGAGGTAATCGCCACGCTCGGGGCCACCGTATCGTAGGTGACGGTGAGCACCGTGCGGGTGATTTCGCGGCCGTTATCACCGTAGGCAACCACGGGGATCTCCTGGGTACCCGCGGTGAGCGGGACCTGAGCGGCGAAGAATCCACCACCGAGCTCCGCATCGGTGCCGGCCACGCTCACGCGGGCCACCGCATCGGAGGCCAGGCCGAAGACGGTCAGCTTGCCGTCCTTGACGAGGCGGTGATTCGGGGTGAAGACCTGGGTGTTGTAGGTGTTCAGGCTCGGGATCTCGATGGCGTTCGCGCCCAGCACCTTGGTGACCATGGTGTTATTCATGCCCTGGTCAGCCACGGTAACGATCACGTAGGAAACGCCTTCGGGGAGCACCACTTCGAAGGAAGAATCGGAATTCTTGGTAACCGGCTTGATCTGGGTGCCCTTATCCGTTTCCACCATCGGCGAGGAGAAAATCCCCGATCCGGTTTCAGTCACGGTGAAGGGCAGGATCTTCTGGCCGTCACGCTCGAAGGGTTCACCCACGGAAACTTCGGGGGCAACGGTATCCACACCGAAGGGCATATCGAGGGTCTGCCAGTCGAAACGATCACCCAGGCGCGCCTTGACGCGGTAGGTGTAGCGCCCGTCCGGAATCGCCTTGAAGCTCGCGCTGGCCGCATCCCACACCGTGCCATCGAAAGCATGGGTGCGGTAGGCCTGCGCAATATTCTTCGTGCCCAGGGCAGTACCGGCGATCTGGCGGGAAAGTTCCTGTTCCTCACCCACGCGCGTCACGAGCTTGCCGGCCGCATCGTAGATTTCGAACTGGGCTTCTTCCGCGTTACGCAGCTGCGTCAGGTTCGGGACAACCGCATCAACGTTATTGTCCTTATTGGGCGAGAGCCAGAATTCCCCGAAGATATTGTTCTTCATGGGCAGGGTCATCCCGAAGATCGTGGTGGTCAGCTGGGAGGTGGAGGTATTTCCCTCACCCCAGGTCTGGCCCGGAGCCACGAAAATGGGTTCGGCGTTCCAGTCCCCGGCGAAGCCCAGGTAGGGCACCTTAATATCCGGGGTTTCCTGCACGCCTTCGAGGACCGCCCAGCCTTCCACGAAGTGGTTACCCTTGCTCGGGGTGAGCGTGAAGGTGACCTGCGTGGTTTCCCCGGGCGCCACGGTGAGGACCTTGCGGTCCGCCGTCAGCGTTTCCTTGGAAATGAAGGTGGAGGTGGTGTCGTTCGCGTTATTCGTTTCATTCACGACTTCCTGGCGCGGAATCGCGTAGGCGGCTTCCTTATCGCCGTGGTTGGTGAGGGTCACGGTGAAGGACACCGGCCCGTTCACCTGACCCAGGGCCACCGAATTGGCGCCGTCCACGCGGGCGTGCACCTGGGAAGCCAGGGCGTGATCCACGCGCACCAAACCGGCGCCGATCTGGCGCGGAGCGTAAGGAACGCCGTCGTGCCGCGGAATCTCCGCGGTGTTCATGAGCAGCGTTTCCGCCAGGCTGAGGCGATCCGCCCGAGACATCTCCGGGAAGCGCTCACCGAGCACCTGGAGCACGCTGGCCATGGAGCCGGCCACGTTCGGGGCGGCCATGGAAGTACCGGACATTGAGCCGTAGGTATTGGAATTCAGCGTGGAGTAGACGTTGCCGCCCACACCCGAAATATTCGGCTTGAAGTCCAGGTTGGAGGTCGGGCCCCAGGAGGTGAAGTTGGAGGGCGCGCCGGCCGTGGCCGAGGGCGTGGTCCGAGCTTCATCCGTGAGGGCGATGGTGACCGTTGTTCCGGCCTTGATCGCCTCCACGAGGCGCAGCGCATCGGAGCGGAACATCACGCCACCGGGGAAGGTGTATTCGTCAATACCGCCCATGGAGATCATGGAATCCCCGCCGGCTTCGTGGTTGTAAATAATCACACCGGCCGCACCGGCTTTTTGCGCATTACCGAACTTTTCCCCGAAGGTGATGCCGCCACGCTCAATAAGAGCATATTTACCGGCGGTGTTTTCCGGGAATTCTTCCGGCTTACCGGTGCCGGCGGCTACCGCTTCGCGGGCCACATTATCCGGCTTACCGGTGGCAAGTTCGTAGAAAATATCTTCAGACTTGTCCCCCACGGTCACGCGGGCGACCGAGCGGGTTTCGAAATTATTATCAATCGAGGCAA
The DNA here is from genome assembly GCF_051264595.1 of Actinotignum urematis. Taxonomy (NCBI): domain Bacteria; kingdom Bacillati; phylum Actinomycetota; class Actinomycetes; order Actinomycetales; family Actinomycetaceae; genus Actinotignum; species Actinotignum urematis. Next base: position 64,442 of record NZ_JBOZBG010000006.1, read on the forward strand.
CCGAAAGCGTGGCATCGTGAGCCGAGGGCGAGCCAATAACGCCGTCGTCCCATTTACCGAACATATCGTCTTCCCCGCCGCTCGGCGAGAAATTGAGCCCGGAGTTACCGGCGGAAATCACCGGGAGCACGCCCTTAGCGCGCGCTTCTTCAATGGCCAGGCCCGCGCCGTTGGAGTATCCGAAGCCGTTATCGGAGCCCAGCGAGAGGTTAATAACGTCGGCGCCCAGCTTCACGGAATCTTCAATGGCGGCAATAATATCGCCGTCAGCCGCGCCGCCGGCACGTGCCGGGTCATTGGAGAAGACCTTCATTGCCAGCAGCTGGGCATTGGGGGCCATGCCTTCCACCCGGCCGGTGGTCGCGAAGGTTTGGCCTTCATCCAGGCCGTTTGCCGCGGCAATACCCGCCACGTGCATGCCGTGCATGGACGAGGTGGTATCGACGATCTCGAAATTATCATCGGCGTAGTTGTAGCCGTTGGGAACCTTGCACGTGAAAGCGGGATTCGCAGCGGTATTAATATTCTTAATCTTCGCGGTATCGCAATTATCGATGCGCATATCACGGTGAGTCGGGTCGATACCCGTGTCCACAATCGCAATAACCATGCCGGTGCCATCCGCGCCGGCATCAGCCAGGGCCGCGGGCGCGCCCTGCATATCGCGCGAGGCATCTTCGAGGGGCACATTTTCCTGCGGCTGCGTTGCGAGGGCGCCCTGGGCGAGCGCCTGCGTGGCACCCGCGTTCTGGGCGAGCGCGCTTTGGGCGACGGCGCGGGAAATATCCGCAGCGCGCTCGGTCGCGGCCACGTCTGTTGTCTGGTAGACGCGCTCACGCTTGACCGAGGCCACCGCAGCTTCCGCTTCCAGAGCCGCCATCTTATCCGCCGGCATCGTCGCGGCGAAACCATTGACGAGGTAGCCGAACTGGCGCTCAAGCTGCAGACCGTACTTCTCCGACCACTGTGCCACCAGGTCTTCCTGCGTGGCCAGGCTCTGCGCCTCACCGGTATCGCTGCCTAGGCGAGACTGGTCCTTGAGGAGCACAATAACCCGCACCCGCTCATTGGAGCCCTGCAGATCCTGGAAGGCAGCCAGCTCGGGGTTATCGGGAGAGAAGAGACCGGCAAAAGCGCCGGCGGGATTCGACGGCGCTGGCTGATCCGCAGCGAGCGCCGGAGTAGTGAGTACGCTTAAGGCGAGCGCAGCCGTGACGGATAATCCGCCCAGGCGGCGCCAGTTAAAACCTGTCACACCTTCTCCTAACTTCGTGACGGGAGGGATCCCGTCGGGGAATCCGGTGTTGTCATTCCTGCACGGAGGCCAGGGATCGGGAGAGGTAGGGCGACGGCGCACGCGGCGCAGCCTCCCCACCCCGCCGCGCATATCTACCAACCAGTGGAGAAGTTATGCACCCCTCCCGCTCAGCCTCTCACCCTTGAGCGATAGACCGGCAGTGCGTGACGCGTGGGAATACCGGATGCGGGCTATCATCGCAAAGAATGGTGCGCATCCGTCCAGAGCGTCCACAACGTGAACACTTCCGTTAGGCCATTGATATTTATGCGCTTAAAATTCGGCGCGCCCGTTACTGGCGCGGCTGCCGGATCAGCGGCCAGGGATCCAGAGTTTCCAAGGCCGCAACAATAGAAAGCAGCAGCTGTTCTTCCCCGAAGCGGGTGGCGCCCACGTGCACCCCGAAGGGCAACTCCGTGCCATCGACTTCCGCGCGGTGGATCGGGATGGCGACCGCGGCCGGTCCAAACATATTCCAGGAGCTGGTCCACGGGCTCACAATGCACTGGCGCCGGAAATCTTCAGCCGGATCATCCGGGCAGCACACCCAGGCCGGGTCGGCCGGCGGAGTACCGAGCGCCGGACTCACAATCACGTCATAATCCGCGAAAGCCTCCCCCATGCGCCGGGCAATGGCGTACATTCCCTGCAAGCCGGCCATAAGCTGCGGCGCGGATGCCTCCCGCCCGCGAGCGCGCAGCCACCGACTCATCGGGGTGAGGAGCTCCTCGCGTTCGGGCGGGAGCGGAATGGCAGCCGCGCCCGCCTGCCAGATCGGCATAAAGGATTGCCAGGCTTCCGGCCCGAAGGGCCGCGCAATCTGCTCCACCCGCGCACCCATAGCACGGAAATCTTCCGCGGCCCGCGCCACCGCGTCCAGGCAGGCGGGGTGGATCTCGGTATCAACATTGAGCGGTTCGGTGAGCACCCCCACCCGCAGGTCAGCCAAGGCCAGCGCCCGGCTGCGCGATTGCGGCCCGCACCCGAATTCCGCATCCAGGGTGGCCAGGTAGTCCCCCGCTCCCGGGTAGGGGCTCCAATCCCCGGGCCGGCGCCGCGCAATAATATCGAGCCCGGCCGCCAAATCGCGGGCGGTACGAGCCAGCACCCCGGCGGTGGCCAGCCCGCTATCGGAGAAGAAGGAGGATCCGGGTCCGGGTGAGACCAGCCCGCGGCTGGGTTTGATGCCGAGTACCCCGCAGTGCGCGGCGGGAATGCGGACCGAGCCGCCGCCGTCGTTCCCGTGCGCGATGGGGACTACGCCGGCCGCAACCGCCGCGGCCGCTCCCCCGGAGGATCCGCCGGCGCTGCGGGCCAGGTCCCAGGGGGTGCGCGCCGGGGTAAGGCCGGCCGGTTCGGTGTAGCCGACGAAACCGAATTCCGGGGTGGTGGTTTTTCCGATGGTCACGGTGCCGGCGTCCAGGATGGACTGGGCGACCCCGCCGGTGGTGGTGGCGACATTTCCGCGCATGGCCCGCGAGCCGTATTCGGTGGGCAGGCCGGCCACGTCGTCGAGGTCTTTGATGGGGAAAGGCACCCCGGTGAGCGGCCCTCCCCTGCCCTCTTTCAGTTGCGCGGCGGCGGCGTGGGCCTGCCGCAGCGAGAATTCTTCTGCGATATGCGTGAATGCGCCCACCGCGGCGCCGCGGCTGCGGGCCCGTTCCAGCACCCGCTCGGTATGCACGACGGGGTCCACACGGCCGGTGCGCATGCGCCGCGCCAGCTGCATGGCAGAAAGATCCAGGGGGTCGACGTTCTCCTCAAGAAATTCCATGTTCACAGTGTACGTGAGATAGGGCACGTTTGCCGCCGGTGGCATATTAAGTTTCGGTGCAATTCTCTTCGCGTTCCGCGCGCCGCTATTCGGTTTCGGTGCGCTTCTCTGCGGTTTCCGTGCCGGCGCGGGCGGCCCAGGGGCCGTGTTTCGCCCGTTCCACGGCTTCTTCGCGCGCCGCGGCGGTGGGGATGGCCAGGTTTTCCATCAGCTCGGCTATCTGTGTGGCGGCATTATTTTCACGACGACGCCGCAAGCTGGCGGCGGTGGCGGCAATCTCTTCCGTGGATAAGTTCTGGGATAGCTTGGCCTTGCCAATAATCTCCGTGACTTTAATATCCACGCCCACGATGGCGCGCAGCATGCGGCGCAGCTGGTCAGGCCGCGCGTGGGTATCGGGGCGCCAGGTACCTCCGTGGTGGGCAATTTCGTGGGCGTCTACTAATTCCCGCAGGGTGGGGATGAGCCAGGCGGGGTCCTCGTGGATAGTGAGCTCGCCGCGCAGGTGCACGGTGAGGTAATTCCAGGTGGGAACCCGGGCCAACGGCGCATCTGCCGGGCCGGGTGGCATATCGGAGGGTGATATATAGGTATTCGGGCCGGTGACCACCATGAGGCAGGGTCCGCTATCACCCGCCTGGGGATTAATACGTGCCATATGGCTGTGGAGGTGGAGAGTGCCGGCGTCGTCGTACTTAATATTAAAAGGAAGGAGGGTGGCGTCCAGGCCGCGCGGGCCGGCCGTTATTAATTCTCCCACCCCGATTTGGGCAGCTAGTTCCACCGCGCGTTCCGGTTCCAACGCAAAACGACTCGCCACGTACATGACAGCCAGTGTAATGCGCGCGGCTACGGCGTGCGCATGACCTCCACCGGGTCACGGTAGGCCGCGAAAATCGCCGGGGGAATGCAGGCGAGCAGCGCCACGAGCACCGCGAGCACCCCCACCGCCACCGAGAAATCGAGGGCAACCGGATTGCCGCTCAGCCGGCAATAACCCCAGGCCGCGGCGATGCCCAGCGCGGTGCCGCCCACGGCCGGGTAGGCAATGCGCGCGATTACCAAGGCCACCAGCCCGCCGCGGGTGATACCGAGGGTGCGGCGCCGGCCCAGGTCGCGGCGGCGGATAAGCACGTCGGCCAGCACCACCGCGGCGATAAAGAGCGCCCCCACCCCGAGAATGAGGATGAGGAGCGCGCGGCCCATGCCCGCGACCTGCCCGGTCACGGCCACGCCCTGTTTCGCCTGGCTGACGGAGCTGCGGATAATGAGTTTGGCGGGGTCGAAATCCCCGAGGGCCGCGAGGGCAACATCGGTGACCGCGGCAATATTTTCGGCGTCGTTGGCCAGTGCGGTCACCCGCACGTAGGCGCCCGAGCCGCCCCCGGCCAGGAGGTAATTATCGAGGTCCTCGAATCCGCCGCTGGGGGTGAAGGAGCCGACCACGGCCCACTGCCGCCCGCCGCGCGATTCCACGTACCCGCTGGGGAAGGCCAGGCGCAGCTGCGGCAGCATGGCTTCGGGCACGATGGCTTCTCCCGGACCGGGATAACGCCCGGCTGTTAATGTAATTATTTTGGAGATGTCGCCACCGGTTTCCACCAGGGCGAACAGCTGGGAGGCCGGGCCGAGCGGCCCATTGACCACGTCCACCGTGCTCCGGTATCCCACTACCCCGGCCACCCCGGAGGTGCCGTGCAGGGTTTCCAGGAATGCTTCGGGGAGCAGCCCAGCGTTTTGTTGATCGATGAGGGTGAGCTGGCGGGCTTGCGGGCCGGTGAGCTGGCGGTGCAGCTCGGCTTCGGTGGCGGCCTGGCGGCCCACCGTCACGAGCGACGCCGCGCACATCACTCCGAGCACCAGGGCCACCAGGATGGTGGTGACCAGGGCCCCGCGCGCATTTTTCGCGCCTTCGCGTAGCAGAACAGCGAATTTCATAGCCGCACCACCTCATCTGCCGCATTGACCACCGTGGGATCGTGGGTGGCAATAATGACACTGCATCCGGATTCCGCGGCTTCGCGCAGGGCGCCGAGCACGAGGTTGGCATTATCCGGGTCGAGGTTTCCGGTTGGTTCGTCGGCCAGGATAAAGGTGGGGGAATTGACGAGGGCGCGGCAGACCGCCACCCGCTGGGCCTGCCCGCCGGAGATTTGCCCGGGCCGGTGGTCGGCGCGGTGTTCCAGGCCCAGGCCGGCCAGGAGTTCGCGGGCGCGGGTGCGGGTGGCTGCCAGCGAATGTCCCGCGTAAAGCCCGGGTTCCATCACGGAATCGAGAACGGGGCGGGTGGGGTCAAGTTCGGAATCTTGAAAAACGAAGCCGATGCGGCGGGCGCGCAGGCGCGAGCGTTCCCGGTCGGTGAGCTCGCTGGCTGCGGCGCCGTCGATAAGGACCTGCCCGGAGCTGGGCGTGAGGGTGAGCCCGAGGAGGTAGAGCAGGGTGGATTTGCCGCGCCCCGAGGCCCCGGTCACCGCGGTAATGGCGGCGGGGGCGAAAACGTGGGTGAGGCCGTCGAAGAGTTCTTCGGCGCCTTTCCGGTAGCGGAAGCGCAGCTCACGGGTGGCGATGCCGGGCGCGTCCATTACTTCGTGCTTTCCGGACTCGGGGTGGCTTCGGTTTCTGCATCTGCGCCGGGGCCGGTTTCTGAGCCTTCGCTAGTGCCCGTGCCTGAATCTGCACCGGGGCCGGTTCCTGAGCCTTCGCGGGAACCTGTATCCGCGCCGGAACCGCCGGGCGCTCCGGAGCCGCTAGGCGCGCCGGACCCACCGGGCGCGCCGGCCTTCTTCGCGTCGGCCAACGCATACACGCTTTCCCCAGCCCGCACTCCCTCAACTACCGCCAGGCCGCCGGCCACAGTCTGAACCGTGACGGTGCGGGGCGCGGCCTCCCCCACGACCCTCACGCTCACGGTCCCATCCGGCATCGTAGAAAGCGCGGAGACCGGCACGGTAGGCCCGGTCACCGCGGGCACGATCTCAATATCTGTAAGGAGATAGGCTTTTTGGCTGGCCGGCAATTCCCCGCACCGAGTGCCGCACAGCAGCCCGCCATCTTCCGCGGTAACAGGGACCTTGACCTGGCCCCCTTCTGTTTCCTCCGGCTCACCGGTAATACCGATGAGGGGCTGTTCACCCAGCTTGACGCGAATACCCATTCCCGGCTGAATCATGGCTTGCTGTTCGCGCGTGATTTCCATATAAAAACTGGGCGTTCCTGACACCGAGTTAATAATATTTTCACTTCCGTTCAGGGCCGCACCGGGCCATGCAATACTGCGGTCCAGGGTGAGCGCAGCTGGTAGTTGCGGCACTGCCACAAGTTCTCCCAGGCCGACGACGCCGCTCTGTTCCTGCCCGCGCGCTTTTTGCCACGCTTTCGTTGCCGCGGTGGTGGCGGGGCCAAATTTCCCATCTGCCACGGTTTGTGAATAACCGAGGGTGGCGAGGAGCCGCTGGTATTGGGAGACATCCTCACCTTCGGTTCCTTCGGCGAGGGGCCGCCAGAAGGGGGTGGAACCTTCTGCCGCGATTACCTCGGTATTTCCGACGGTGTAGAGGGTGTCGCCAGCGTGGAATTCTCCGTCCGCGGCAACGGAGGTGATGGTGCCGTTGAGCTGGTTCACGGCAACTGGTTGTGCCGCGCGTTCTACCGTAGTGGAGAGTGTGAGGGTGCGGCCAATATTTTGCTCGGTTACGGTGACGGTCATTGTCTCCGCTCCCGTTTGGGTGATCCGCTCCGGGGGTTTCAGGGTGGTGCGGCCCGCCCAGAATGCCAGTGCCGCCACGAGGAGGAGTGTTATCACACCTGCGAGGATCTGAATTATTTTCTTGTTCATGGCAGCACGCCTTTCGTGGTAGCCACGCGATCACACGTGAATGGTAAACATCATGGGGTTATTTTATGCCATAGAGCTCTGTGGCAGGAGGGTCACTGGGGCAAACTTTCCACACTTCCACGGGGATCTGGAATTCAAGAGATCCCCCATTATTAGGCCACCAGCGGTGCTCCGGATCGGTATGGAACTTAGCAACATAAGTTTCCCGAGCGGGACGTTTGGAGGTATCAACCTTATAACCATGCGCGGCGAGGCATGGAATATAGTATTCATCCCAGTAGTCCCAGACCACCCGCAATTGATCCTCCGACCAGTCGGTAAGAAATTCTGGATTGAGGAAATACATCGCATAGCATTCGTAACTAGCCAAGTTATATGCCGCCTCTTGCGATTCTGGAATACTCCCATTGGAAGCGACCCCACCTTTGGGATTGACATGGGATCCAAAACCCTTGCCGGTCAAACACTCAGCCATTTTGATATTCGACTGTTCCAATGATTCTTGCCACTCCACGAGCGGAACATCCGGCGGATCCTCAATTTCCAAAAACTCCGCATCACGTTTCAGCCACTGCGCGCGGAATGCGAGTTTCTCTTCCTCCGTGTGATAGCGCGGCGAGATTTTAATCTTCGCTTTCCAGGTATTCGGATCCCATTCGGATGCTGAAGCCGCAGCGGTGCCGTGACTGGTTGCACCGGCACTTCCAGGATCGGAACCACCCGCGGCGCAACCGCCCACCACTATGAGTAACGAACTAAAAACCGGTAGAACTCTATGCTTCATGCAACACCCCTATCGCCAGCAGATCAGTCAATCCCATAAAACTCTGTAATTGGCGGCGTTTCCGGGCACACCTTCATAACTTCCGGCGTGATTCGGAAAGAAAGCTCACCCTTATTATCCGGCCACCACCGATGCTCAGCATCAGAGTAAAACGTCGTCGCGTAAGCTTCCCGCCCCGGACGCTCGGAAGTATCAACTGTGAAGCCATGTGCCGCAAGGCAGGGGATATAGTATTCATCCCAGTAATCCCACTGCATCCGCAACTGATCCTCTGTCAAATTCGCAAGAAACTCTGGGTTAAGGAAGTACATCGATTTACATTCATAGGCTGCCATACCTAAAGCCTCCTGCTGCGATTCAGGGATCGGAGGATCAAACAGAATTCCCCCCTGCGGGGGAACCTCAGCGGAGAACCCTTTACTCCGCAAACACTCCGCATTCTTTTCATTGTCCGCGCGCGGAGAATCCATCCACTCAACTAAAGCAATATCAGGTGGGTTCATAACTCCGATCGTCTCGGCATTACGCTCCAGCCAGCGTTTCCGGAAAGCTAACTTCTCTTCCTCACTTGTAAACTTAGGAGAAATCTCTATATCAGTTTTCCAAGAATCCGGATCCCATTCAGATGCAGCGGACGCTGCCAATTCACTGTCAGCATTGCCAGCAGTTCCGGAATCAGAACCGCCAGCAGCACAGCCAGTCAGCACTGTAAGGACAAACCAGAGAGTAGATCCAATCTTATGTTTCATGGCCGTACCTCATTCCACGCCATAAAACTGGGAAGCTGGAGGAATCTCCGGACAAACCTTTAACACCTCTGGAGGGATTTCGAATTCAAGAGATCCTCCATTGTTTGGCCACCAACGATGCTCAGCATCACTGTAAAACGTCGTGGCATAGGTTTCCCGAACCGGGCGCTTGGAAGTATCTACTTTGAATCCATGCGCGGCCAAACAAGGAATGTAATACTCATCCCAGTAATCCCATATCACCCTCAATTGATCTTCTGACCAATTGGTGAGAAATTCCGGATTCGGAAAATACTTCGCATAACACTCGTACCAGGCAAGGTCGTACGCCTCTTCTTGCGATTCTGGAATACCCGGGTCAAAAGCGACTCCGCCCTGAGGTGGCACATAGGCACTAAAACCCTTTTCTCTGTAACATTCGGCGTGCTTGGTATCCATCAATTCCACAGAGTTTTGCCATTCAACAAGAGCGACATCCGGAGGAGCTTCAATCCCAGAATATTCTGCATTACGTTTCAGCCACTGCGCGCGGAATGCTAGTTTCTCTTCCTCCGTGTGATAGCGCGGCGAAATCTTGATTTTCGCTTTCCAGGTATTCGGATCCCATTCGGACGGTGAAGCTACAGCTGTTTCACTTCCAGTTTCGCCGGCGCTTCCCGAGTCAGAATTACCGCTTGCACAACCACCCACCGCAATAAATAAGGAACTTAAGGTACATAGAATCCTGTTTCTCATCTCTCACGCCTCATTCCAAGCCGTAAAGCTCTGATTCTGGAGGGATATTAGGGCACTTTTTCCATACCTCAGGTGGAATCTGGGTCAGGAGAGCTCCGTCGTTGCTGGGGAACCATCGGTTTACGGCATCAGTGTGAAATGTTGCAACATATGTTTCTCGGGCAGGCCGCTCGGAAGTATCGACGGTAAACCCGTGCGCCGCCAAGCAGGGAATATAGTACTCGTCCCAGTAATCCCATATCACTCGCAATTGATCTTCCGACCAGTCAGTAAGAAATTCCGGATTAGGAAAATACATCGCTTGGCACTCGTACGCAGCAATTTTATACGCCTCATATTGAGACTCCGGAATAGCTGGGTTAAAAATAACTCCGCCCTGCGGTATCGCATGAGCGCTAAAACCTCTTTCCTTGAAGCATTCGGCATTCTTATTATCCATCAATTCCAGAGACCCTTGCCATTCCACAAGCGGAACATCCGGCGGAGTCTCCAATTCCAAAAATTCCGCATCACGTTTCAACCATTGCGCACGGAAAGCGAGTTTCTCCTCTTCCGTCTTGTAACGCGGCGAAATCTTTATCTTCGCCTTCCAACTATTTGGATCCCACTCGGATGCTGAAGTTACAGCTGTTTTACTTCCAGTTTCGCCGGTACTTCCCGAATCAGAACCAGCCTGGGCGCAACCACCCACTGCCATGAGTAGCGAACTGAAGACCGGTACAATCCTATGCTTCATGCGACACCTCTATCCGCTACGCATCAATCGATCCCGTAAAACTCTGTAATTGGTGGCGTTTCCGGACACACCTTCATAACTTCCGGCGTGATTCGGAAAGAAAGCTCACCGTGATTATCCGGCCACCAGCGATGCTCCGGATCAGTATGGAACTTAGCAACATAGGTTTCCCGCCCCGGACGCTCGGAAGTATCAACGGTAAATCCATGTGCCGCCAGGCAGGGAATATAGTATTCATCCCAGTAATCCCACTGCACCCGTAACTGATCCTCTGTCAAATTCGCAAGAAACTCTGGGTTAAGGAAGTACATCGAATGGCACTCATAGAGAGCCATACCGAAAGCCTCCTGCTGCGATTCAGGGATCGGAGGGTCATACATGATTCCCCCTTGCGGAGCAACCTCAGCGGAAAACCCTTTACTCCGCAAACATTCCGCCTGCTTTTCATCGGCCGCATGCGGAGAATCCATCCACTCAACTAAAGCAATATCAGGTGGATCCACCACACCCATCGTCCGAGTATTACGCTCCAGCCAGCGTTTCCGGAAAGCTAGCTTATCTTCCTCACTTGTAAACTTAGGAGAAATCTCTATATCAGACTTCCAAGACTTCGGATCCCATTCGGAGGAAGCCGATGTTTGAGCATTTTCGGCTCCTCCGGAGCCTTCACCTGTGCAGCCGCTAATCGGGATCACCACAGCAACCACTAAACAAAGAAAAAATCTCTTCATTGAGCTTCCCTCCCCCGCTAAATCGAGTGGGTGGCGAGGGGACCTCCCCCGCCACCCACTACAGGATTCAGAACCATCTACCAGTCAATCGGGGTACAGGTAGCATGGGTAGGCGCACGAAGTAGTTCTTCCGCCGAGGCCCTCCAGTTCCCATCGAAATAACGCGAAACGACGCTGGCCCTCAATCTATCGCTCCGAGAATAAAGCGTCTCCCCACGCACCGCAATCGTCATCAATTCATACGTCTGCTGTTGCGCATATACGCCAACATGAGCCTGGTTGAAGTTACATTTCTTGTAGCCACCCACCTGGATAGCACTGGCTGATGGCATAAACGCCACGATTGATAGCAGTGTTGCTGCGAATGCAGCACCTACTTTTCGGATAGTCTTCATGATCTGCCTCCTGTTCATCGTTGAACGGTTGGGACTTGTGACCCTTAACGACGCTCGGATAAGCGCCGTTAACGCTACGCTAAAGGACGTCTTAACCATCTGTCAATACCTTGGTGCCACTTAATTTCGGCAACCACATCGCGTGCACCGGCATCGCATTTAACGGCACACCTGTCGCAATATCGCGCTCAATAGCGTTGCGACTAACACGCTTCACGGAAACGAACGTCCGGGGTGTGCCGCGTCGGCACACCCCGGACGTAGATAGGGCAATTTAGTTATTAGGATTCAGTGCTGAGCCGCAGGGCATAGCTACGGCCCGAAGTCCCACCACTGGCCGTGGCATTTTCCCGGGTATCCACCCGGATGGTATCCCCGTCATGAGCGTCACCTGCGAGGATCATGCGGGCCAGCTGGTCACCGATCTCCCGCTGGATAAGCCGACGTAGCGGGCGAGCCCCGTAAGCCGGATCGTATCCATCCATCGTCAGGTAATCGCGCGCCGCCGGACTCACATCCAGATGCATCCGCCGCTCACCCAGCCGTTGCTCCAACTGCGTGATTTGCAGATCCACAATCTTGCCGATTTCCTCCATGCTCAGCGGATGGAAAACAATCACGTCATCCAAGCGGTTGAGGAACTCCGGCTTGAAGTGCGCACGCACCGCCGCCATGACCGTGTCATATTGGGCCGCCGCATCCATCGTGGGATCAGCCAAAGCCTGAGAACCCAAATTCGAGGTCAGAATAAGGAGGGTATTGCGGAAGTCCACGGTGCGGCCCTGGCCGTCCGTGAGGCGCCCGTCGTCCAAAACCTGGAGCAGAATATCGAACACATCCGGGTGGGCCTTTTCCACTTCGTCAAGCAGAATCACCGAGTAAGGCCGCCGCCGCACCGCTTCGGTGAGCTGGCCGCCTTCCTCATAGCCCACGTATCCCGGAGGTGCCCCGACCAGCCGCGAAACCGAGTGCTTTTCGGCGTACTCCGACATATCGATACGCACCATGGCGCGCTCGTCGTCGAACATAAAGTCCGCCAGCGACTTCGCCAACTCCGTTTTCCCCACACCCGTAGGCCCGAGGAAGAGGAAGGAACCATCGGGCCGGTTCGGATCCTGCACGCCGGCGCGCGAACGGCGCACCGCATCAGAAACCGCCCGCACCGCATCCTGCTGGCCAATAAGGCGATGCCCGATTTCCTCCTCCATATGGAGGAGTTTCTCCGTTTCGCCCTGCATGAGTTTACCCACCGGCACGCCCGTCCAGGCCGCCACCACTTCGGCAACTTCCTCAGAATCCACCCGCTCAGCAATCATCGGTTCATGATCGCGAGCCTGGCCATCCGCTTCGGCCGCTTCCGCCGCGGCAATCTGGCGTTCTACATCAGGAATATCACCGTTTTGGAGCCGCCCGGCATCCTCATACCGGCCCTCGCGAACCGCTAACTCAAACTCGGTGCGCAACTCATCAAGCTTGACCCGCAAATCACCCACCCGGTTACGCCCGGCCTTCTCATTTTCCCACCGAGCGGTCAGGGCAGCTAATTCTTCTTTGCGATCCGCCAATTCCGCACGGATGGTTTCTAGGCGGTCGGCGGTAGCTGCGTCGTCGTCCTGAGTTTCAGAAAGATAGGACTCCTCCATGGTGAGGCGATCCACCTGGCGCTGCAAAACATCGATTTCCTCCGGGGAAGAATCCAATTCCATGCGCAGGCGGGAGGCCGCTTCGTCAATAAGATCAATGGCCTTATCGGGAAGCTGACGGCCGGTAATATACCGATTCGAGAGCTGCGCCGCGGCAACAAGAGCACCGTCCGTAATTGTTACTTTATGGTGCGCTTCGTATTTCGGGGCGATGCCACGCAAAATTGTGATGGTATCTTCCACCGAGGGTTCACCCACGAAAATCTGCTGGAAACGGCGCTCCAAAGCCGGGTCCTTCTCAATATTTTCGCGGTACTCATCCAAGGTGGTAGCACCGATCAACCGCAATTCCCCGCGCGCGAGCATCGGCTTGAGCATATTTCCAGCATCCATGGCGCCTTCGGAACCGCCACCGGCCCCCACGATGGTATGGATCTCATCAATAAAGGTAACGATTTCACCCGCTGCCTCTCTGATTTCATTCAGGACAGCCTTGAAGCGTTCCTCGAATTCACCGCGGTATTTTGCACCGGCCACCATTGCAGCCACATCCAATTGGATGAGCCGCTTACCGCGCAAAGATTCCGGCACATCGCCATTGACCATGCGCTGCGCCAGCCCCTCCACAACGGCGGTTTTCCCAACACCCGGTTCCCCGATGAGCACCGGATTATTCTTGGTACGCCGGGAAAGGACCTGGACCACGCGGCGGATTTCGCTATCGCGGCCGATCACCGGATCCATTTTCCCTTCCCGAGCCATCGCGGTGAGATCCTGACCGTATTTCTCCAGTGCCTGGAATGTGCCTTCCGGATCCGCGCTATCCACCTTCGAGGTGCGCACGCGCGGCAGGGTAGCACGCAGCGCCTCATGCGAGGCACCGGCGTTCCGGAGGATCTCCCCCGCCTGGGACTGCGAAGCCGCAATCGCCATGAGGAGATGCTCGGTAGAAATATAGGCATCACCCAAACTGGTTGCTTCCTTGCCGGCCTCCGAAATCACCCGCGAGAGCGGGCGCGACGCCCCGGGATTTTGCACCGAATCCCCCGCCGAACGCGGCAACGAAGCCAGCGCCCCGGATACTCGCTCCGCGATCTCCACCCGATTAGCCCCCACCGCTTCGAGCAGGGCAAGAGCAATTCCGCCTTCCTGGGCGAGCAGCGCGCTGAGAAGATGCACCGGCTCCACCTGGGGATTGCCCGCATCCGTCGCCGTGCGAATGGCCTGCGCCAAAGCTTCCTGCGACTTCGTTGTTAGTTTATCCATGACAACTCCTTACATCGGCGGCGGCTACCTGTTCACCACTTCGCCGATCCACTCATAGCAACGCAAGCTTTCTTGAGTCTATTCCACTCAAGTTAGAAGATGTAGCAGTTGCGGGTACCAAGCCACTGAAACGCGCGCAACCCTAATTCTTGGGCGCCGCGATAGATCAACTCCGCAATCGGAGCAATATCCCGATTCAAGAAAAGCTCGCGCAGCGCATCCTGGAATTCCTCGAAATACGCTGCCGGAATAGCTATGGCATCGTATCCGTGGGTCATGAGATACCCGGAAGCCATGAGCCGCGCGGTGCGCTTATTACCATCAAAGTAATACTGTGCCAGCGTGGAGGTAGCGAAAAATTGCACCGCGCTCCGCAGCGGATCGCTCTCATCCAGGCGCGCCAGCGAAGCCGTGAAAATCGCGTGCAGCGCAGCCGGATCCTGGGGTGCTTGGTAGTGCGTACCCGCCACGTCCACATTCCCGTGCTGCCCGCGGACCGCACCTTCTCCCCGAAATACGCCGGAATCAATGAGAGAGTGGTAGGTGAGGGTGCGATGGATGCGGTTCTGGGTGTCCTCATCCATCCGGAACAAACCTGCCCGCACTAGATTTGCGACCAACTCATGGGCGGAAACCATCGCCGCCACATCCTCATCGCTGCGCTTGTGGCCGGGTAGCGGGCGTTCTTCGATCAGGGTCACAACCTCAGGGAGGGTCATAGTTTTACCTTCCAGCGTGGCCATGGACCACACGTGCCCCGAGGTAAGAAAGGCGAAGCGCTCAACCGCTTTTTCTGGCGTGCGGGGTGCAATCGCGGGTGCGGCAGGAGCGGGCAACAGAAAAGCGCCAATGCCATCGCCTACAGAGGCCGGCCGCCCGGTAGCTGCGTCGTCGTACCCGTGATACTGCCGCGACCCGAGGCTATACCGCGACATCATCTTCTTTTTCCTTAATCCAGGTGAGCGCCGCAGGAACGTCACCAACCGCGTACGTATCTACAACCGCGCGCCCGACCCCCACGTAATGTTTGAAGAAATCGATCCACTGCGCTCCCGCGCTCACATCCTCGTCAATCGGGAGCACCCACAGGGGCTGCATGCCGCCCCAGGTGGCAGCCGTTTTATCCAGACGATCAATATCGGCTTGCGGAATATAAAAAATAGGTGTGCCGCTCACCGCGTGATCCAGGCTCGCCGACAGCGCAAGAGCCCCAGAAATCCAATAAGTTTTTGTGATGAGCGCGAGGTTGCGCAATAAATCTTTGCCGGTTTTATCGCTGTAGAGCAGTTGCCCGCCCCGTTCCCGCAGCGGCGCGGCCGGCCCACACGCGGCCAGCAACGACGCGCGATCATGGACGCGCCCGGTTTCCTCCAGCCGAGCCAGCTCGCCCTCATCGGTGGCGGTCAGGCGCCCCTCGATTGCGCGAGAGAAAAGACGTACTGCTGCGTTCGGCTCCATACCCGCTATCCTAGCGGCCGCGTGCCGCGTCGCATATTGCGGGGCCGCGCGGAGCCGCCCCGCGGGGCGCACCCGAACCCGCCCGCCTATACTGGATGAATTGCATACCGAATGGAGGAGGAGCGGTGCCGGAAGGTCACGCTATTCATCGTCACGGACGTATTCTCACGGCGCTTTTCGGTGGGGACGCCGTGGCGGCCAGTTCCCCGCAGGGGCGTTTCGCTGAAGGTGCGGCCCTGCTGGACGGATTGCGCGCCGGGCGGGCCCACGCCTGGGGCAAGCATCTTTTCTGGCCTTTCCTTTCCACTTCCGAACAAGCCGCGGCGGGTGGTATTCCTACCGTTGAGCTTGGCGACCCGCAGGCCACCTGGCTCCATATTCATCTAGGCCTTTACGGAAAATGGGCTTTTGCGGGGCCGGGAGTAGCCGGTTTGCACGGCGCCGGGATTCGGGTGAGCCCCACCGAAGATTCGGGGATGCGCAAAACCATCGACGGCGGGCAAGATGGCACAACGCGCCTGGTCGAGGCGCCGACGGGTGGTCGCGATGGTCTACCGGAAGACAATATTCAAGTCCTGGGAGAATTGGCGACGACGCCGACAACTCGCTTGCGCCTCGCCGGGCCGGAGGCGGTTGCCCAGCTCACCGGCCCTGCCCGCTGCGAGATTCTCAGCGGGGAGGAAGTCCTGGGGGTGATTGCGCGGCTCGGCCCCGATCCTATTCGTAATGAGGAGGGTGACCGGCAGCGATTCGTGGCCGGGGCGCGCCGCCGGAAGATCCCGGCCGGCCAGGTGGTGATGGATCAGGCTGTTGTGGCGGGCCCGGGCAATATTTATCGGGCTGATTGTTTGTGGCGCACCGGGATTTCCCCGCTGCGGCCGGCTAATAAAGTTTCCGAATCCCGGTATCGCGAGCTGTGGGATGATCTGGTGCTGTGCATGGGCCGCGATGTGGATTCCGGGATTATTGTGACGATCCCGCCCGAATTCCAGCCCGATCCGATTCCCGAGGGGGATCCGGAGCTCTCACGCTTCGCGGTGTATCACCGCACCGGCCGCCCGTGCGTGCGCTGCGGCGCAATTATCCGGGAGGAACTCATGGCGGGGCGGCGCCTCTTCTGGTGCCCGGGCTGCCAGCGTTAACCCGCGGGTTTTCTGGGGCCGTACCGCGGCGGGCGGGGTTCACCCGATTGCTTTCTTCGAGGTTCGCCGCGGCGGGCGGGGACCATGCGACCTGCACGGTATCTGCTACCGGGCCGATAATAAGCTGGGCTCGGCCCGGAATATCACGGCGGGCACTCACGCCGCGATAGCGAAAATCTCCGGAGAACAGGACGACCGCCGGGGAGGTAGCCAGGAGCCGCCGCCACAGCGGGAGGTGGCTGAGGTGCGAGGGCTCTGCGGTGGCGAGGATCAGGTGCCACCCGAGTTCTGCGGCATCGACGAGTACCTCGGCGAGGGGTGCGAGCGGAGAACTTTGCGGATCAAGAAGTTCGGCATCATCCACCATGACAATAATCGGTGCGGGTGACGGGGATTGTGGCGGGGCGGGCTCGGTGCGGCGGGTTGTATCTGGAGTATGGGCACGGTCCGCCGTGCTGTGCGTTTGGGTGCGGCGGGCGGCGAGTACCTGGGCGAGGGCTTCCATATCCGCCCGGGCCTGCGTGGTGCTTCGGTAACTTCCCGCGATGAGTTCCGGCGGGAGGTACGTGCGCAGATGGCCATGCGGGTCAATAAGGAAGAGCCGCGGGAGCGGGGATATATGCGTTAATTGCCGGGCGAGGAGGCGCAGCGCCGCGGTTTTCCCCGAACCTGCTTCCCCAATAACAAGAGCATGCCCGGTAGCGGCAAGATCAAGAGTGGCTGGCCCGCGATGGCGAGCGCTCATTCCCAGGTGCAACGAATGTAGCGCGGGCTTGTGGAGGCCGCCTCCCGTGAGTAGGTCCTGGTAGGTGAGGTGGGTGGGAAGTTCCCACAGCTGGGGTGCGGGTGGCCCGGACCAGGCCACGCGGATATTGGCGAGGAGATCACCCCGGTCGAGACCGGGTGAGTCCGGGCCCGAGCCGGGTGGATGCGCGGGCGGCGCGGTTGAATATACGGGCGGCGCGGTTGAATATGCGGGCAGGCTCGCTGCCTCTGAGTGAGCGGAGTACGGCTCGGTGGTGGCGAGTAAAAAATGTTCCCCGGCCGGAGTTATCCCCCGGCCCGGGCAGTCCACCGGCACGGTGGCCGCGCGCCGGTGCGGGGCATGGGAATCATAGGGATCAGCCAGGCGCAGCTCCAGTCGGGTGGTGAAAAAATCGCGCAGGTGCGCGGGAATATCGGTGGGGCGCCCGGCCGTGGTAATAATGTGGATGCGGCTAGCAGGGCCACGCTCAATAAGTTCCGTGAGTGGCTCGTCCAGTTCGGGGCGTGCCCGCAGCACCGACCAACCGCGCAGGAAAATAAATATTTCTCCGAAAGGATCGGGGCTGGGCGATTCCCCGCTGCGTGCGGCTTCGCGAGCGCGAAGCATATTCCTCAGCTCAACCAATCCGGCGCGCATCCGCTCCGGCTCGGAATAATCGACCCGGAAACAAATATGCGGCACATTAATAAGGGCTGCGAGCTCGGCCCCTGAAGCATCGCACAGCGCGTACTGCGCTTCGGCCGGGGTATATCCCAGCGCCAACGCCCCGGCAATAGTCCGCAGGGCTTCATCGCATCCGGCTCCCGGAGCACCGAGCACCAGGAGGTGAGAATCCGCGAGATCAATATGGAGCGCTTCGCGGCGTTGGAGCAGGGGAAGATCGCGCTCGCCGAGCGTGAGCCGGAGCGGGGCGGCGCGCTGGCTCGGCGCATATATCCCAAACCGGGCTGAAGTACGCACCGCGATGAGCTCGGTGAGGTGGCGCGGGCGGGTGAGCGGCTCCAACCAGATCGGGTGGGCCCGCGGCCCGGTCCCCCGCAGCGGTGCGAGTGCCGCAGTGAGTGTGGATGGCCCGGTCTGAACCGTGCCCGCCCCGGAAGCTGCATGAGTGAGCGGGGTGGCTGGTGGCCCGGAGCTGCGTCGTCGTACCGCGGGAACCTGAGCCGGGCGGGCCGCGAGCGGCGCAGAAACATAAAACCCGGTGAAGCGATGCGGCGCACCGCCGCAGGCAAGGAAACCGCAACCGGGCTGGGGTGGGAGGTGGGCGGCCTGCGGGGTGCCGATGACCGCGCGAGATTCGTGCTCGGAAAAAGTGCGCAGCGCGATGCGGTAGGACAGGTGGGAATCCAGGCCGCGCAACCGGCCTTCGTCCAGGCGCTGGGTGGCGAGCAGCAGGTGGATGCCGAGCGAGCGGCCCAGGCGGCCGATGGCGACGATGGTGTCGATGAGATCGGGGTGGTCGGTCAGGAGCTCGGCGAATTCGTCAATAATAATAAGGAGTGGCGCGAGAAGCGGGCCGTCATGGGCGCCGCGAGCGCGCGCTGCCTCGTATTCTCCCAGGTGAGAGTGCTGGCCGTGCTCGGCGAGCAGGTGTTGGCGGCGGTTCATTTCCCCGCGCAGGGTTTCCTCCATGCGCTCGCTCAGGGAGCTATCGCGTTCCAGGTTGGTGACCAGGGCCGCGGTGTGGGGCAGCTCGGCGAAAGGATGGAAACTCGCCCCGCCCTTGTAATCGATCAGGACCAGGTTGAGCTGTTCGGGTGAATGGGTGAGGCAGAGCCCGAGGAGGAGCGTGCGCAGCAGCTCCGATTTCCCGGAGCCGGTGGCGCCCACGAGCAGCCCGTGCGGGCCCATCCCACCGGCCGCGGCCTCGTTGAGATCGAGCCACACCAGGGTGCCTTGCGGATCGAGCCCGAGCGGCACGCGCAAGGTGGCGGCCGGGCGGTGAGTTGGAGAAAGCGAGCCGGGGAGCTGCGGAGCGGAGGACTGTAGAACGGGTGACGAAACGGGCGACGGCGTGAGGGATGGCAATCCGAGCAACTTCGCAAAACCCTGCACGCCGGTGGAATCCTGCGAAGCCGAACCGTGAGCCCGGTAGAGCGCCCGGGCACAATAAGCCGCCCCGTCCAGGTCAAGCAAATCGGGAATCCCCGAGCGTACCCCGGTACTATCGGCGAGGCTGAGATGCGCGGGCTCGGCACCATCCGAATAATCCACAAGCGCGACGAGACTGCCGGGTTCGGGAAGCGGGCCCGCTTCATGCTGGGCAGGCCAGTCGCGTGCGAGCGCGCGGGGTTGATCAGCCGGGCCAGCTTCTTCCGAGGGCCGATTTTCGCGCTCTGATTTTTCCCGGACATGCAAAGCGAGGTGGGAAGAGGAGCCTGGGCAATCAGGCTCCCCGGAAGGCCCCTTAATAATAAGGTGTATGGCCTTTCCGAGCCCCGGTTCCGAGACGGCGTACGGGGGCAGCCAACTGAGCCAGCCCGCCTCGGCCTCAGGCACATGATCGCCCGGGATAATAGCGAGATCACCAGGCGAAAAACTCGCCGCGAGCTGGCAGAGGAGGGCCCGCACCCAGGCCCAGGCCGCCTCCCCACTCACCGTCACAGTGGAATACGAAGGCAGGTCGAGGAGTGCAGGTCCGGGGATCGGGCACTGCACCTCCGTGGCACAGCGGTCCCGCGCCCGGCGGGCGGCGTCGTCGCGCTCCCCCGGAGGATCCTCCGCGAGCGTGACAGTATACGGCGGCGCGAGCAGCGCCTGCCCCACCCGGATCGGGCCCGGTGGCGGTGGCGTGCCGCGGCCCAGGCGCAGCGGGAGCACGAGCGGGGCCGGATAACGTTGCGCTTCCTCGCGAGCACAGGCCTCCAGTATGCGGGCAGCTTCGGCTTCGCACCTGGTCAGGGCGGCGAGGTAGTCGCGCCGCGCGCCGTCGCGTTCCCCGGCGTTACGCCGCAGCCCCACGCCCACGTTGAGGAGCGCGAGCGCGAGCATGAGAACCCCGAGCGTTCCCATGAGGAGAAGCAGATGGGGAGAGCGCCGGGTGGTGGACGTGAGAATCACGAGCATCACCACGGATAGCAGCGCGGGAAGGAACATGACGGCGCTCATTTTCTGCCCACTGCCGCGATAACACGCGGGCGGCGCGGGAATGCACAGGGCCTCCATGGCTTCCTCCTTTCGCGAGCGCGCTCTCCTTGCGGCACACCCTAGCGGGGGTCCGGTTTCTTGGCGAACCGTTATCCACAGCTTCGGTACGACGACGCATTTCTCTCGCAAAGAGCCAGCTGGGCTTGTGGATAACTCTCTGGCCTGTGGATGAGCCCTGGTCAGGTTGCGGCCTTCTTGATACCGTGCCCTCACCCCGCGGCTGCGGCGACATGAGCGGGCGGGTATGCCGAGCGGTATGCCGCGCGCCGGGCGGACGAGTGCTCGGGTAAGCGAGTGCTCGGGTAGGCGGGCGCGGTCACCTAAGAACGCAGAAAGGAGGGCATATGGCCGAAGAACTAGCAGAATCGCGCGGCGCGCAGCCGGCGGATATTGCGATTCCCGTCTGCGTGCATTGCGCGGGGCAGCGCGGCGAATTCGAGCTGGCCAGTTCGCTCTCACTAACGGCGCTTATTCCCGAGGTGCTGCGCCTCCTCGCCCCGGATTTTGCGGCTCCCACCTGGACGGTTCGTACCGCCACCGGGCAACGGCTAGATCCAAGCTTGCCGGCAGGCGGCCAGCTCTCCCCCGGAATCTGCCTTTTTATTGACAGACCTGCACCGCCCACGCCCCCGCGCAGCGACCCGGTTCTCAGCCGCATCCGCCATTCCACTCTGAAGGAGCGCGGCGAACTTTCCTCAGCCACACTCCGCAACTGTGCCACGGTGCTGGTGGTGGTATGCGGGCTGGGCCTGGCCGGATATACCGCGCGGGCCGCGCTCCCCCACATGCTCGCCCTTCCCGTACTGGCCGGGCTCGCGCTTGTTTTCCTCGGTCTTGCCCGCGTGAATTGGGCGCATGCTCGCCGGTGGGAAGGCCCAGGTGGGAGCACGCGGGCGCAGCTGGTGGTGTTAGCTCTACTCGCGGCCAGTGGCTGGACGGGGGCAGCCTGCGGATGGCGCGCGGCCCCGCTGGTTTTACCAGGTGCGGGACCGCGTGGGATTGCAGCCGGGAGCCTTCTCCTTATCATCGCGCTGCTAGCCCGGGCGATAGTTCCCGTGCCGGGCGGCCGCAGTATGCTGCTGAGCTGGGCACTTTGTTTGGCGGGCTGGGGCGGCAGCGCCTTGCTTCACGCCCGACTTGCCGAGCCGGCTGCCCTCGTGATCGTGGTGGCCCTGGTGTGCACGGCCCGCCTGATTGCGCCGATTATCTTGCGGTTGAGCGCGCCCCCGCCGGAGGTGTCCGCCGCCGAAATAGCGGATTTACCGGCGGAGCACAGCCCGGAAAACTGGGCCCGCATTCTCATCCTCCGCGCCCTGGGCGGCGAAGCCGGCACGGTCTTCGTGATCGCCGCGCTGCTACCGCTGGCCTACCGCCCGGATATCCTCAGCGCGGCCATATGCGGCACGGCAGTAACTGTGCTCGGGCTGCGTGCCATAAGTATGCGCGCCGACGCCGCGTTTGTACTTCGGCTTGTCTTCTTCCTTCTTCTTGATGTGGAGCTCTGCGTGCTGGCCATGCGGAATCCGGCAGCGCACGCAGCACCGGGCCTTCTTGCTTGCCTGGCCGCTCCGGCGCTGGTGAGTATTCCCGCTCTGTTCCTCGGATATCGGAGCCCTCGGGAAACATTGGAGACACTGGAGAGCCTGGGGGCTACCGAGCATCGGGGCCGCGGCGAGCACTCTGAGGCCCAGCTTCTTCTCATCCGGCGGATGGAGATCGCCGAGCAGATTCTTACCGCGCTGCTTGGCGCCGGGATAGTTATTGCGATCAGCCCATGGTAAACGCGCGCACGATTATGAGCTCCCGCCGTTTTCGGCGCCGCAGTATTGCGGGCGCGTTGTGGTGGGGGCTGCCGGCTCATGAGGAAGCTCCCCGCCCGGGATTAGCAGGGCTGGCCGGAGCCCTTGGGCTTGCCCTGGTGACTGCGGCCGGTACCGGGGCAGCGCGAGCGCTCTCACCGCAACTTCCCGACGGCTGGGAAGATGGCGCTGTTCTCATCGCTGCGGAGAGCGGGGCGCGCTATCTCAGTTCCGGTGGAATTCTCCATCCCCTCACCACCCTGGCTGGCGCTTATCTTTTGTATCCGGAAGGCGTGGCGACCCATGTGCTCCCGGCTGCCCGGCTCGCAGATGTACCGCGCGGGGCGCCCGTGGGAATTCCGGGTGCTCCCGATTCTCTACCAAGCGCAGCCGAGCTGCGTGACCCGTGGCTGGTGGCCTGCCCCGTGACTGTTACAGATTCACGGGAGGGCAACAAAGAAAATATGCAGGGCACGGCCGCGCCGTTATCCCTGGCGGCCTCAGCCCCACTCCCTGAATTCGGTGGGGCGGTGCTGGTGCGAACAACAAGTGGTTTGTGGCTGGTTGCTGCTGAGCAACGCTACCGGGTGGATATACCGGAAGCCGCTTTCCGTAGTGAGTTTCCGGGCTTACCGGTGCTTGAGGCGCCACCGGCGTGGGTGGAACTCTGGTCAGAAGGCCGGGCCCTCACCCCGCTCAGCGTTCCCGCTGCTGGCGAGTCGGCCGGGTATCTTCCTGGCATCGGGGAGGCCCGGGTTGGTGACCTGGTTGTTTTTGCTGGAAGTGATGGCACCCGCACCTGGTTCCACATCAGTTCGGGCGGGGTGCTCGAACCGCTCTCCCCCACCGCGTTCCACCTGTACCGGCTCTCCGAGCACAGCGCTCGGGCGCGGGTATACGCCCTTGATCCGGCAGCTCGCGCCCATCTTAGTTTTCGCGAAACCGGCCCCGGAGACGGCTGGCCCGCTGATCTCGGCGCGCTCACCGCCTCGGCTTCCGCCCCGACTGCTGGTGCGACTGCCGGTATGGATTCCGAGCGTGGTTCCGCTACCGCTTCAAGCCCAACTTCCGATGCCGCGCAGCCCGGCCCCGCGCGGGTATGCACGGCTTTCCACGCGGGAAGCTCGTTCCTGGTGCACGCACCTGATTCCCCGCTGCTACCCAGCGGAGCTGCGCTCGTGGCCGGCACGGATGCGGGAAGTGCCACCCTCTTGCAGGGAAGCACCCTCGTAGATATCGCCGATCTTGACCAGCTGCGCCGGGCCGCGAATTGGGAAAACATCACTCCGCTTGAGATTCCGCCCGCCTGGCGCGCACTCCTTCCCGAGCCGGCCGTGCATCTTTCCGTCGATGAGCTCTGCACCGATCCTGGCGGTACCGCCCGGACCGATATTGCTGCCTGCACCCGGCACCGGCCGTGAATGACCAGACCCACAAGCCCAGGCCGGGGAGAGGATTTTTCCTCCCCGGCCCGGGCTGTGAGTGACACACGTTGGAGATAGTTAGTGGTTGGTTATCCCGGATTTAGCGGGTGGCGCTGGAGCGAGAATTGGCCCGGTAGCGCAGGGTCAAGCCACCGGCAAGCGCGGTGAGCCCGGCCAGGAGCCAGCCCGCGAGTGCCACACCGGTGCGTTGCAGCTCCGGAGGAGTAGCGGGTGGCGTAGCCGGCGGAGTGGTGGGCGGGGTGGCCGGCGGCGTAGCGGGCGGCGTCGTCGGAGGTACCGGTGGTTCTTCGAAGCGAACGGTCTGTTCGCTATCGAGAGGATCGGTGTGCTCGGAAATGAGCCGGTCGCCCAGGTACACCCATTCGAAAAGAACCACCTCGCGGCCGGCTAAAGCACTCGCATCAAAGTCCAGCTTGATGCGGGCGCATTCGCTGGGCGAACCGGGAACGAAGTCGCTGACTTTGCGTACCGGGGTGCCATCCTTCCCGAGCACCGGCGTCCCATCGGGGAACATGGCGGCCGTTTCGATCCGGTAGGTTTCCCCGGGAATAAGCGCTCCGCTGAGTTCGCATACCTCATCGGTGATCACCGCGTCCGCGGTGGCGCTCAGAATCTGATCGCCGCCGGCACCATTTGTTCCCTCGGTACCATCGGTGCCCGCCGAACCATCTTTGCCGCTGGCATGATCAGCAGCACTCGGAGCGCCATCCCGGGCGCGGGTGGCCAGGCGCGTGAACGTCACCGTCTGGTTGGTATCCTTCAGGTCAGCATGCACGGCAATATCCCGCCCGTCCTGACGCAGAGTTTCCGTGGCTACCACCTTGGTGCCGGCCAGAGTTGCGGCGTCGACCTCAAAAACCACCTCGACGCTACCGTTGGGGTGCTCGGGCACGAAGCGGCTGGTGCTGGTGAGCTCGCTGCCACTGGTATCGCGCAGCGGCTGGCCGCTAGCCGGATCCAGGAGCGCCCCGTGGACCTCGTATTCTTTACCGGGAAGCAGGTGCTGATAAGAAACAGTATCCACCAGGGTGACGGTGCCGGTATTGGGCGCGATATGGGTGTCCTCGTGGTGCATGGTGGTGTGGAGGGACGGTTCGCGGGTCACCGTGAACTGCTCGGTCACATCGGTCACGCTGGTGGCCAGTGGCGCCGCCCGATCATCGCCCGCGAAATCGGAGACCACTACGTAGGTGCCCGGCAGGTTCTCCCCGGCCTCATCCTGCTCCATAATCCAGGACGGGTCGCCCACACTGGGATAGAAACCGTTACGGGCGGGAAGTACCACCGGCTGCCCGATTTGGCGGGCGGCCGCGCGGTTCTCATCGGTGACCGCCTGGCCTTCCGGGAAGAACAGCAGGGTGTGGGTTAGCGTCTGAGTATCCGCCCCAAATCCAGCCCCGCCGGTGAAATCGGGGTGGTTCGCGGGTAGGCCGCTCACCCACACATCATCGACCAGGTAGGTGCCGGACTTCGTTTGGCGAATCGAGAGAGCCGAATCGATCTTCCCGGGGTAGCGCACCGACGTTGTTTCATCGGCCAGCCCGAACGTATCCGACCAGCCGGCCTCAATCCACGGCGTGAACTCGGCCGGTTGGTCCTCCGCGAGGACTTCCCACACCCAGGTGTACATTCCGGGTTTGCTCACCGGCTCGCTCAATTCTGCCCGAATCGGGCCCGGACCTTCGGCAACCACCGTTACCGACCCGATTTTTTCCGAGCTGGCCGGGACCACGCCCGGCTCGGGAACGGCCGTGGGTGAGACATACCAGGCGGTGGCCCGGTACGTAACCGGAATAAAGGGGCCATCCTCAAAAGAACCGTTCGTTCCCGGGCGGCGGCTCCATTCCCCATCCCGGAAATTCTCATCGGCGCGGGCCACGAAAGTATCGCTGAGGACCGTGCCGGTATCTACCACTTTCGCATCAGCCACGTGGGATACCCCGAGAGGCCGGAAGGGGAATTCTTCCCGGGAGGTTTCCTCCGGAAGCCCGTAATGATCAGCCCAATCGGCGTGAATATAGCGGGAGTTCTCCCCCTGCTCGTTTTTGCGGACCTCCCATACCCAGGTGACGAAACCGCGTTTGGGAGTGGAAAGTTCCGCGGTGAGAGTCTGCCCCGGGCCGTTCGCTTGGACCGTGACCGAGCCCAGCACCTCGGCTCCTTCAGGAACGGTATCGCTGCGCTGCGGGGTGGTGCGACCCGCCCAATAGGCGGTAGCCCGGTAGGTGACGGGCACATTTTTCCCCCTCACCTGGGTCCATTTTCCGTCCCCGTAATCCTCCTTGACGGCGGTGGTGAGGGTATCGCGAATAACGCCGTCGGTATTAATAGGACGGGTACTCACCTTCGAGGTGCCAAGCGGCTGGAAATCATAAATAACTTCCCAGGTGCGGCCCGGAACATTGCGAGTGAGGGGATCGCTGACCGGGCGGTGGCCGTAGGTGATGGTGTCTTGAACAGTGCCATCAGCCCCGAAAATAGTCAGGGTGGTGCGAACCGGGGTATCGAAAACGGCTGTATAGCTCACCTGGCCATTCCCGGTGGCCGACCACGCCAGCTCCAGCGGCTTGCTATCGGTCACCCCGCTCCAGGTTGCGCTTCCGCTCGCGTCAAAAACCGCCGGGCCGCTGAGGGTAATAACCACGGGAATTCCGGGCAGCCACGCCTCGGAATCATCCGGGTGCACACCGATACCGCGGATGACACCGCTGCGGTCCCCTTCGCCTTCCACGATTCCACTCACGTAGCCGACGGCGGCGCTGGCGCGCGCTTCCCGCACGTAGCTCTGGGCCCGCTCCTCAATATCAGGACGCTGGGTGCGCACCGCCTGCACCAGTTCGTTCACGGTCTCTTGGGCCCGCCCCGGACGCCCCGGATATTCCTTTTCGAAATTAACGTGGATGAGGTAGCTCAACGCAGCCAGGTTGAGATCATCAGCGGTATTTCCTTCATAGCGGTTGAGCAGCCAGGCCATTTGCGGGGTGCTCAGCTGCAATTCCCCCGGCCCGAGCGCCCGGGATTCGGTAAGGGTCGTAATATCGACCATTTCCCCGGGGCCAGGATCGGCATATTTCGCCTGGATACACCAGATGGGATAGCCTTCCACCGCCACCCCGTTAATTGATTGCGTTTCCGCGTAATGGGGGCCGAGGCGGAGGTGGCCAACAATATTCACACCTTTAATTTCGATGCCGCGGCCAACAGAATGATCCCAATCGGCGCGCGCTCCGGCACCGCCGAACAGACCGGCGCCCGCCAGAGCGAACACCATGAGAAAAGCAAGAAATACCCGAATCACATGTGGGGTGGGTTTCGGGCCCGTGGTTATTGCCATGGTGGATACGAGTCCTTTCACAATATTATTTTTTGCATGACGAAATAGAGCCATGATGAAGCTGCTCTACCCGAAGAGGCGAGCCACCGCCCGGTCAGCCGCGCGATAGTTCTGCGAAGCGCATTCCACCTGCTGGCCAATGCGCGCGTATATATCATTCAGGGAACGGGCCGCGGCATGCCATCGCGTTTGCGCGGCTTCGTAGGCTGCCTGAGACTGCCCGTCCCAATCCGCCATCGCGGTGCGTATTCGCGCATCGAGCTGCGCGAGCACCCCCTCGATGCGGGAAGCGTGGGCAGCCATATCAGCCGCCCCCGCGGAGAGTTCCCCAAAATGAGCACGAAGCTCGGTCATAACAATCCTTTCTTTAAGTGTGCGGATACCCCGGCGAGCACGCTGACACAGACGCACCGACGCGATCACGCTGAAACGGGCACTACCACGCCGTTGAAGCACGGGCGGCCGGAGCTATGACGCAGCGCTATTACGCCGCCGGCAGATCCCCGACTAGCGCGGCCATGCGGGAAAAATCCGCGCGGGTGGCCGCGTCTGTTTCAGCGACGGTGGCATCAGCGCGGCCCAGGCGCGCCCCGTAATCAGCCAGCAGAGCAAGCAGTTTTTCGCTGGCCGCGCGGTATTCCTCCAGCGCAGCGGCGAAAGTTACCGGAGCGGTACCCCGCCAGCCGGCATGCCAGGCGGCAATGCGGTCCATAGTTGAGTGCAGGTGGGCGCGCAACTCCTCCTGAGCCTGGGTAACGAGCGCGCGAACGGTGAGAATCGAATCATTAGCGACCCGCAATTGTGCGGTGGATACAGCCATACATCCCCCTGAGGTACGTAGGTGGTGGCGCGCGGGTGGTGAGAGTTCCGCGCTTCGGACGCCGGCCGGTGAGGACCGGTGTTCCAATGGTGGCTGATAAAAGTGGTGCTTGTCGAGAGGGAGAAAATGTTATCCACAGGCACGAGCCCCGCGGGCGTGTCACCCACAGGCAGACCGGCTTTGACCGGCCTAGCGTACCCGTGCCCGGCGGCGCCGTCGTACCTCATTACCCTGTTTTAGGGCGACGACGC
Source organism: Actinotignum urematis (assembly GCF_051264595.1). Taxonomy (NCBI): domain Bacteria; kingdom Bacillati; phylum Actinomycetota; class Actinomycetes; order Actinomycetales; family Actinomycetaceae; genus Actinotignum; species Actinotignum urematis. The sequence continues at coordinate 92,549 of NZ_JBOZBG010000006.1, forward strand.
CGCGCCGCTTCCGCGGCGCCCTATCCGGCGCTACAGGAAATAAGCCACCAAAGCGACCATCGAAATAACGAAAGCGATGCCGATAATGGTGGCACGTTGCCAGAAGAGGCGGCGGCGCGGGTAGTAGCTCTGCCCGGGCTGGTAGCCGCCGAAATCATAGCCGCCGCTCAGTTCTTCTTCGGATTCGATAGCGGGATCTTCCCCGGTGGCACTGCCGCGCTGCTGGTCATCATGCCGGCGGCCGAATTGGCGTTTCCTCACGGTTTCCTCCGTCTCCGGGTGGCTGGCTCCCGGTAGGAATATGGTAGTGCATCCATATGAACATGAGGGCTACTATCCTGGACGTATGTCGTCGAAGAAAAATAAGCCGGCCGGGACTCCGGCCCTCCTCGCCCTGGAGAAAGCCGGCGTAGAGTTCACGATTCTTGAGTACGAACAAAGTTTGCATCACGAGCACGGATTCGCCCTCGATTCCGCCGCTGAGCTGGGGATGGATCCCCGTGTTATTTTCAAAACCCTGCTGGCGCGGGTGGATGGGAAGGCGGTGTGCGCGGTGGTGCCGGCTGCCGCCATGCTCAATCTCAAGTCCCTGGCGAAGGCGGCGGGCGGCAAAAAGGCCGCGATGATGGATCCGCATGATGCCGAGAAACTCACCGGCTACGTGACCGGGGGTATTTCGCCGCTGGGTCAAAAACACCGCAGCCCGATTTTTATTGACGCCTCGGCGCGCGAGCTGGAGGCGATGGTGGTGTCGGGTGGAAAACGCGGACTCTCGGTGCGGCTGGCTCCGGCTGATTTAGCGGCCGCGGCGCGCGCGACGTTCGCGCCGGTCGCTGATTTTAGCCGGCACACTTAAGCCGGCCCGGCGGGCCGGGGCGCGGCGGCTCAGCGGCGTGGCGGCTCAGCACCGCCCGCCCGCTCATACCTCCCGCTTACTCAGCCGGCCCGGCTTCGAGCGCCGCCACGTCCACGTACCAGGGCCCGCGGCGCAGCGCCTGAATATCCAGCTGCTCGGCGAAGTCCGCGGCCGTGCGCACCTCCAGCCCCAGCGAACGCCCAATGAGCGCCAGCACATCGGCTGCGCTCCAGCCGTATTCGGCGAGCGCCCGCATGGTCACGGCCCCGTCGCGTTTGGCCAGGCGCGCGCCGGCCTGGTTGAGAACCATGGGCACATGCCAATATTCCGGGGTGGGCGCCCCGAGCAGACGCTGCAAATACACCTGCCGGGGCGTGGACGGCGCCAAATCTGCCCCGCGCGTGACCTGGGTAATATGCTCAAGCGCATCATCCACCACGGAGGCAAAATTGTAGGCGTAACGACCATCGCCACGCCGAATCACAAAATCGTCGACGACGCCGCTTACCTCCCCGCACACCTCATCGTGAATGCTCAGTTCTTTCACCTCGGTGCGCAGCCGCAGGGCCGGCTGGCGGCCCACCGCCGCGAGCTTGGCGCGCCCGGCCCGACGGCCGGCCGCGCTCAGGTCCCGGCAGGTGCCCGGGTATACCCCGGGCGCCCCGTGGGGCGCCCGGGCGGCGTCGGCTAAATCACGCCGGGTGCAATAGCACTCGTAGAGCAGTCCACGTTCCCACAGGGACGCGAAGGCGGCGTCGTACCCCGCGGTGCGTTGGGATTGGATCTGGACCGGGCCGTCCCAGGTGATGCCAAGGGCGCGCAGGTCCGCGAGCTGGCGCTCCTGGAACTGCGGGCGAGACCGTTCGTCCATATCCTCCACGCGCATGAGGAAGCCGCGCCCGCTGCGCCGGGCCAGAGCCCAGGCGAGGAGCGCGGTGCGGAGATTCCCGAGGTGCAGGTCTCCGCTCGGCGAGGGTGCGTATCGGCCGTACTCCACGGTTTAGGCCAGCGAACCCATCGGATCCCAGGCGGGCAGCACTTCCGGTTCGGTTTCCAGCGCGGCCAGCAGCTCGGCGGAAAGGCGATCCTTGGTGACCGCAACTTCGAAAACGTGCTGGTCGAACCAGGAATCGTTCATGGTCCAGAAGCCCTTATCGGCGTGCTCATCGCCCCAGGAGTTTTCGATGCGCCAGCGGCGCGGGCTGCCATCTTCACGCAGATCAACGCCGGTGAACACCATGGCGTGCGTCATCATCGCTTCGCCGTAGTAGAGCTCATCGGCCTTGGAAAGCGCCAGGTCAATCCCGTAGGTGCCTTCGTAATCGTAGAGCTGGCCGTCCCAAATACCGCGTTCGCGATCCGACTGCTTGCCGGTATCGCAACCCATCCACACGGGCTGGCCGTCCTTGAGGGTGGCGATGGTGGCTTCGCGGATGACCTCGATAGGCACATTGAGGTAGGTGACCGGCTTGGCGCCCACCACATTGCCGAGGCGATCCACGGTGTAGAGCTTGCCGTACTCATTACGCGGATCGTTGACGATGCACACGTACTGGTCCAGATCCGGCAGGTACTTCTGCGCGAATTCCACCGGGGTCATCTTCCCTTCGCGATGGAAGTTCCCCTCCTCATCTTCGTACTGCCATACAAAGCTTTCCGGCGGGGTGCCCAGGTGAATCGCCAGCACCCGGTAGACCTGCCCCATGAACTTTTCGCGCACGGCTTCGCGCTGGCCGGCTTCGGCTTCGCGAATATCATGGGCGGCGCGGCGCAGCAGCATTTCCAGGGTGCGGTTCATGAGCTGGGTATTGGAAGAGGATTCCGTTTCCGGCATCGCGAACTTCGGGCAGGCCCCGTACTTGTCCACCAGGGCCACGAACATATTCCACTGCCCGCCGTCCCCAATGGGATCGGACAGCAGGTAGTGCACGGTGCGGTCATCAACCGGGCGGTCCGCCAGCTCAATCATGGAGGTGAGGAAATAATTGGCCTTCTCCAGCTTGTCGTAGAAATGCTGGAAAGACTGGGAGAACTCGAAGTTCTTCAGGCCGGTGGCGCGATTGACGAGCATCTTCAGCGAGCTGAGCCCGGAGAAAAGCCAGCAGCGCCCGGACTTCTTCTGGTTATTCACCTTCCAGGTGTCCACCTTCACCGACATGGACGGATCAATCGCGTTAATAACATCGCGATCCTGCGCGACCTTCGTGATCGAGGTCTGGGTGACGGCGTTCTGGACGATGCGAGCGGTGCGATCCGCCGCGAAATCCGCCGCAAACTTCTTCACCATATCGGTCTCAAGTGCCTGGGCCATTCATAACTCCTTCATTGTCGTAACTGTGCCAAGGTCCCTCACTATGCTACCTTGCAGGCGCAGGCCCGCCACGGGCATGTGTCCCGAAAGGTTATGTATGCGTTTTTCGATTGGTCGTTTCGGTGCGCCTCATCGTTCCGGTGCATCTGGGAACCGCGTCCGCGCATCCGGTGCTCCCGGTGCTTCCGATGCCTCCGAGCGCGCATCCGGTGCCGCTTCCCCTTCGCCGCACCGGCGCATGTGGAACGTGATCGCCGCGCTGCTGGTGGTCCTCGCGGTGGCGCTGATCCAGTTGTGGCGCGCTGATTCGGATTCGGCGCCGGAGCCTGGTGGTGCTGGCCGCGCGAGTGGCGCGGCGGGCAGCGCGAGCAGCGGCGAACTCACCGCGTCCGAGGCACTTTCCGCCCTGAGCGAGCTCCCCGGGGGTCGCCCCGATTCCGGGCGTGGTTATTCGCGCGCCGAGTTCGGCCTGGGAGATGGCTGGCCCGATACCGACGGAGACGGCTGCACGGTGCGTAATGAAGTGCTGCGCCGCGATCTCGCGGGAGTCACCTTTTGGTCGGGGAAGTCCACGCCGCCCGGCTGCGTCGTCGCCACTGGAACCCTCCGCGACCCGTATAGCGGAACGGTGATTTCTTTTGACCGCGCCCGCGCCCCCGAGGCGGTGACGATTGATCACGTTGTTGCGCTTTACGATGCGTGGCGGGCCGGGGCGCAGGACTGGGACGCGGATACGCGCGCGCAATTCGCCACCGACCCGCTCAATTTGCTGGCGGTCTCCGGGGCGGCGAATAAGGAGAAGGGTCACGCCACCGCCGCGCAGTGGTTGCCGGATAACCCGGCTTTTGTGTGCGAATACGCCGCGCGGCAGGTGGCGGTCAAGCGTGCGTACGGGCTTCGGGTCGACGACGACGAACGTCACGCCCTGCACGAGGTGCTATCCGATTGCGTCCGGTAAGCCGAGGTTGCGGGTGGGGCTAGCTCTGGCTTACTCGGGCAGCGCCTGCTCGTAGTGGCTTTGGAGATTGAGCCAGAATTGCTCGGTGGTGCCGAAGAATTCGCTGAGCTGCCGCGCAATATCTGCGGTGATCCGGCCTTGGCCCCGAATAATCTCGTGGATGCGGGATGCGGGAATTTTCGCGGATTTCGCGAGTGCTTCAGGGGCGATACCCATCGGTACCAGGAACTCTTCGTTGAGGATTTCTCCCGGATGAATCAAGGCAATTGTGCCGGTCATGATGCCTCCCTGGGCTGGGTGGATACGGTACCTTCGCACGGCGATGCGGCGGAGCAGCTGCGGGTCACGGGCGCAGCACGATCACGCAACAGCTACCGCAAGCCTATCCGGTTATTCGCTTGGCGTCACGAGCTTAAAATGCGCCTCCGCGACGCTTGGAGTACGCAAAGTGCAACCTGAGGACATCGGGGCCCACAGGATGTGAGTTCTGGACACTGCCTCCCACAGGATGTGCGTAAGGAACACGAAACCGGGTGAAAACGGTGCTCTCCCGCACACTTTGTTTTCCGGGGCTGGCTTGGATCCTGTCTAGAGCCGGGCCGGGTAGTATCGGCGCCTGATTGGGGAGGAGCTGACACGAATCCCGTCCTGCGACGGTGTCGACAAAGTGGTACTGGAGAACATCGGGCCTGACAGAGTGGTACTACACGACAGAAAATCGGGGGTTGGTTGTAGCTCCAGTACCACTTTGCGATCCGGCCCGATGAGAGACGGGTGGGTGCTGGAACTCACGGTCCCGGCACCCACCCGTGTTGGTAGAAATATGGAGGTTAGCGGCGCACCGTTGGGGTGTCGGTACCGTTACCGTCCCAGTCTCCGATGAAGAGCTCATCGCTTACCCGCCCGTACGGGAGGGTGTGATCAGCGTTTCCGCTCACCAGGGAGTTATTGACGTGGATGGTATTGCCGCGGCGAATCGAGAGGGTGTCCCGGCCATCGCCGTCGAAATCTCCCGCGAGGGTGGCATCGCCGGCTCGGCCGTAGGAGAAGGAGGTATCTGCCGCGCCGCTGGCCAGCGAGTTCTTCACGTAGAAGACATTCCCACGCCGCACCGCAAACGTATCAACACCATCACCATCCCAATCACCGACCAGGAC
>NZ_JBOZBG010000007.1:0-78790 GCF_051264595.1 Actinotignum urematis
GTCTTGTTTCACGGTAGTCATTCTGGTTTATCTCCTAGGTGGTTTTCACCCTCACACACAAACCATTAGACACTCTCGGCCGCAACCCTATTTGCTCATAGGTGGCAGCAGCGTGACCACTACGAAGAACTCTCCTACCGAAAGCTCGGGATCTTAGGGGTGGGTGGACTGGTGGTAACCGTGGTTTTCATCGCCTGCCGGCAGCTTTATATTCTGCCCTGGGGGCATCAGCTTGCGTTGGTATCGGGAGCATTATCCATTCCGGCATTGGGCTATTACCTTGCGCTCGCTTTCCAGCGGCGCACGATTTTCGCGAAGCTCAGTGCGCGCTTGCATAAGGTTGCGCTGGTTGCTCTCGGATTAGTTTTTGTTACGAGTTACTCGGCCGCGCTTTTCAGTAGCGCCGTCGCCCTCCAAAATAACTGGATTACGCGCGAGATTGCCGGTGAAGATAGTTATCTGCAAGTAGCCTATGCCTCGAAAGCCTCGGTGGTGAGCCTAAAGTCGCGTTTCCCGGAGATCGCGTCCCAGACAAGCATTTTTGGTGAACCTGAAAATGGGGAACGAATGTACCGTTTGGTGACCTTGGACGGTGCGGATTGCCTCGATATTGGTGAGCGCTTGGATAAATGTAACCGGATCGATATGGACGGTGTTTTCCTCGCTTCCGGAAATATGAAAGACCGCGAATTTGTCAATCACGCGCCGGCGCATATGGTCAGCCCGGACGGAAAAGTGGTTGTCGTCGAATTCAGTGCATCTGACCCAACGGTCACCAATATGTGGGTTGTGGATAACGTTATTCCAGACGAGAAGCTGAGTAACAACGTTTTCCGCGGGCTTATTTTGGCGCCCGATGATCCGGTAGTCGGTCAAATGGGACTCACGGATCCCAGCCTTTTCCGCATCACGATTTTTGGCTTTGGTGAGCTATCTGATGACATTCGGGACGGTGTCCGTTCAACGATTTTGACCCAGGCGCCTTTCGCTTTTGTTACCGATCCGGATGCGCCGGAGGACAGGCAGCTGCGAGCAGAGGCGATAACCCGGGTTCTTGTAGCACTCCTTACAGCGGGAATCGTGCTTTGCAGTATGACGATTGCTATTGTCTCTGATCAAGCAATTGAGCGGCGTTTGATTGACTTGGGCGGAGGCGGTATCCGTGCCCGAGTCAGGCTTATCGCTCCGCTATTGGGATCCTATGTTGTGACGGTGGCGGCAGCTGGGGTCATGGGCAGGCTGGTGGTTATGGATCGATTGCCATTCACTCCTGCTATTGTGCACCACGATTATGGCTTGCTGTGGATAGTTGTATTGGTCAGTATCCTCTTCGCGCTGCCCGCGCTGCATTGGGCTGTGCGGAAGCCTGATCCGGTACGGAAGGGGTAGCCCGGCGGCGTAGCGCTCGTTGCGCGAGACGTGTGGTCTCGTGCGCATTCGTGGATGCCCGCGCCGCCGGGCCGGGGAGTTACCGCTCGGAGCTGAGCCTATCTGCGCGGCTGAGGGCGTAGCGGGCTAGCGCCGTCGTCGTTCCAACCCAGAGAAGCGCGTACACGATATCCGCAGCCGCCGGTGCGCGCATCCACTGCACGTGATACGTGAGCGGGTTGCAGCGCGCGATGAGCTGGAGGTACGTGGGCGCGGAGCTGAGCTCGTAGAACAGCGGGGCGGAGAGGACCACCGGCAGCGTGGTGAAGGTGGCGAGCATATCGCGTGCCGCGTAGCTATTCACCAGGGCGCCTACCGCCGCGCCGAGGCTCACCCAGCCCCACACAACGAGGAGTGCGATGAACGTTCCCGAAAGGAGCGCGGTGCCGTTTACGCTGGTTCCGCCCGCAAACGAGAGGCCCAGGTAGGCGAGGGAGACCGCGGCGACTTGCACGAGGAACACCAGGGAAATCACCGCGAAAATCGACGCAAGGTAGGTCCACACTTTCCCGCCCTGCATCATGAAAATCGCGTAGACGCCCCACTTTCTGTCATTGGCGACGTCGGAAGAGGCGTAGCCGAAAGCGCGGAACGTGAGCAGGCAGACTATGCCCGTGAAGGCGTAGCTGAGGTAGCTCCCGCTGTGCGCGGTGCCGAGCATTCCGGAAATGCCGACAACTAGAAAAACGAAATAGGCCAACGGCTCGACGATGCGACCGAGGTAGACGCCGCGCCAATTCCACAGGGAAGCAATATGGTACTTAGTGAGAATAAGTGATTTTTTCATGGGAGCGGGGTTCCTTCTTCGTATGCTTTGAGGGCTGCCCAGAGGTCGGTGCTGCCGGGGCGGTACGCCATGAACCTCGCGGCCGGCATATCGGCAATAATGCGACCGCCGCGCAGAGCGATAACGCGGGTGCAGTACTCGGAAAACTTCGAGGTTTCGTGCGTGCTGACCAGCACGGTTCGCCCTTCCTCCACCCGGGAGCGCAGGTAGCCGAACACGGTGTCGATGCCGGCGGGATCCAGGCCGGTGGTTGGCTCGTCCAGAATCATGAGACTGGGGTGGCCGATAATCGCGCGGGCGATTTGGGTGCGACGCAATTCCCCACCGGAGAGAGTCTCCGCGGTGCGGTCAAGGAGCTGCGAGAGGCCCAGAACCTCCGCAACGCCCTCAATATCGGCGCGGCGATGCCAGCGGCCCACTCGCAGATCGAGACCCAAAAGAATATTCTGGGTGACCGTGAGGGACCAGTCGATAATTTCGCGCTGCGGGCACCAGCCGATAGCGCTTTCAGCCACCGAATTGGTGACCGTGCCTCGGGTGGGCTTGATGAGCCCACCAAGAATATCGAAGAGCGTGGATTTTCCCGCTCCGTTATGGCCGATAACGGCAACCAGCTCGCCCGGGTGCAGGGCAAGATTCACGCCGGTCAGGGCCGGTGTTGATTTCTTTGGGTAGATTTTTTCTACCCCGATAGCTTCAAGGATAGGGGTATCCATGAACGCTTACCTCCAAAATATGCAAAGACTGCCATAGGGAATGTGCATACCGGAGAGGCCGAGTCCGCAGAGCGCACGGCACCGGGAGCAAGTGGCGCCGAGCGTGACAATAGCGGTGCTCGATAATGAGGCGCTGGGATACCAGGAATACCGGGGATATGAGGAGTACCCGGGTGTCGGTAATGCCCGAAAAATCGCGCACGCTAGGAATAAAGGTGCCCAAACGGAGCGTCTCGGTTAGTTACCGAGACGCCGTGTGTTACTGGAGCGCGGCCTCGCCGGAAGGGGAAGGCTTAGCGTCGGGCACGTACCACGGATACTCCGTTTTCTATCAGTTGTTTATGATGCTTTCGTTAAGTGTAGCTTGCTTAGCCCACTGAGGTGCTTTGGCCTGGATTCTAAATCGGAGTGCAACATCTTTTACGATTGCTGGTGTCCAGCCGAACCTGTTAGCCCCGCGGAACCCGTTAACCCGCCGCGTCTACCAGAGCCTTTTCCAGCTCAATCGTATTGGTGATTGCGGTGAGCGGCTGGTAGCCGGTGCTCGCGGTGCCGTTGATAATAATCGCGGGGGTGCCGCGCAGGCCGAGGGTTTCCAGCCCCAAGGATTCCTGGGCGGCAATGAAGCTGGTGGTTTCCGCGCTGTCACGCGCAGCCCGGAAAGCTTCCACGTCCAAGCCCAGCTGGGTGGCGTAAGCATCAAGGTTTTCATCGGAGAACATCGACGGTGCTTTGTCAGGGTCGTGACCCGCGGCAGCTGCGCCGTCGAAAAGAAGAGAAGAATACTCCCAGAACTTGCCTTGCAATCCGGCCGCGTGCGCGGCGGCGGCTGCGCGGTCACTGGACACGGTGTCCTTGAAGATCGGGACCTGCACGTACGCGAGGTAAATATCGCCCTTCTTGGCCAGCTCCAGGAGCTGCGGCACGGATTCGGCGTGGAGTTTATTGCAGAAACTGCAGGCGTAATCGGAGTAGATCGTCACGTGCACGGGGGCCTTCGGGTCCCCGGCGGTTTGCCCGGAGGCAGTTTCTAGCTGCGGCAGGGCCTGGAGCTGGGTGCGAATCTCATCGGGCTGGGTGGGAATGTAATCCTGCCCGGCCACCCAACCGCGGTCCGTGGCGAGCTGGGTGTAGCGCGTCTCGATGGGGCCGGGCGTGGTGTTCAGCCCGCCCTGCCCCGGAGCGTCTTGCCCTGCGCCGGGTTTGGCCGGCGCGGTGGCGGTTGCGGTGGGATGCGGCGCGGCGCTGCCCCCGAAACGCCCGTTGGACGAACCGAGGGTAAGCAGCACCGCGAAAACCACCAGGGCAATAATCGCCAGCACGGTGATCATCACCCAGAATCCGCGGCTGCTGGGATGCTGTTCTTCTTCCCCAGCAGGCGCGGGAGGTGTGGAAGGCGGCCACGCCGGGGCGGCGCCGGTACCAGCGCCCGTGCCAGAAGCTGAGCCGGCTCCAGAAACCGGGCCAGTACCAGCGCCCGCGGCTGCACCGACGCTCGGATCCGGGCCCACGCCCGCACCCGAACCCGCCGCTGCGGGCGTACCGTACTGACCCTGGAACCCAGATTGGCCGCGATCCACGGAGTCAGGAGTTCCCTGGCTCATTATTCCTCCACCCAGCGCTCAATCGTGCGCACGAAATGTTCCGCATCTTCATCAGCGAAGATATCAAAGACCACCAGATTCACATTCGAGCGCGGATTCTGGTGCAGCCACTGCGCCACGGTATCCAGCGCGATCCGCGTGGCTTCCGCGAAGGGGAAATGCGAATGACCGGTGGCCAGCGAGCAGAAGGACACCGAAGTAATATCGCCCTTTTCTGACGCCAGGTCGAGGCAGCGAGTGTAGCAGCTGGCCAGCGCCGCACGATCCGCATCCGTGACCTCACCTTCCACCGTGGGCGGCAGGGTGTGGAGCACGTAGCGCGCCGGCAGGCGATACCCGCGAGTGAGCGCCGCTTCGCCCGGTTCCAGTTCGCGATCCGACATCGAGTACAGCGTGGCGCAATCATTGCGCAGCCACGGGCCGGCCTGGCCGTGAATGGCCTGGTCGATGGAGGGCTTATTGTAATCGCGGTAGCCCAGCAGATTGGGGCGCGCCCCGTTGACCACCGCGTCCACCACGAGTTCCCGCGCATCCCCGCGCCAAATCACGGTCTTATCCCGGGCCGGGTATTCGGATTCGGGCATCATGTCAGAAATACGAGCCAGGTGGCGGGCCTCGGTGCGCCCCAGGTAGCCGGACAGCCGGTATAGCAGCACGTCAATCGCGCGCGAGACCTCCTCGCTGACTTCTTCAGGATCGCGCTGGATGAGGCGGTGGTTGAGTTCGGTGAAGAGCTCCCGGTCGGTCATTTTCGCCAGGTTGCCTTCCAGGCCGCCGAAGGCAATCTCAAAAAGTTCCCGGTCGGTGCGCTTCGAGGCGGCGGGCGCGGGCCACTCGTCGTCGAGCTTCAGGGCGTCGCGATATTCAGCTAGGTTGAGCATTATTCTCCTTATTCTGGGTCCGAACAGGGTTCCCTAGTACAAGGGTACCGGGCAGAAACGGTTTTCGTGCGCGTATGCACAGGGCCCGTGGCCGCGTGCGCCCGCGCCCGCCCCTGTGGATAACTTCGCGGTATCCCCGGGGAATGCGTGGCCGCGCCGCCCGGCACGCTAACCTAAAGCTATGACAACCTGGTTAACAACCGCTGAATTGGCCGAACGTTGCGGCACGGATACCTTCACTACCCTCGCCGCCCTCGAACTTTTAGGTTTGGCCGACGGCGCCGCGCCCTCGCCGCTCGCTTCCCGCCACGGTTTAGCTGATGTGGGGCGCGAAAGCGGGGCGCTGTGGCACGCGGATTCTGAGCGCTTGCTGCGCGCGGTTGTGGATACCGATGCGAGCGGCACCGGCGCTGCGGAGCCTGTGGATAACGAGGTGCAGGGCGTGTTGCCGCTCGCGGGCGTGGGTGAAGAGGTTGAGGGGTACGACGACGCCGCAGCCAGCCCCGCTCCGGCCCAGCCGGCCGGTGGCGGTAGCCCGGTCGGCAGCCCCCGCCCGGGTTTTGCCGCGGTGCTCGCCACCGATGGGGCGTGCTCGGGTAATCCGGGGCCGGGCGGCTGGGCCTGGGTGGAGCAGCTCAGCGGGGCGCGGAACAGTGGAGGCGCGGCCCGCACCACGAATAATATTATGGAGCTGACGGCGCTCATCGAGGGTTTGGAATATGTGGCGGCTCAGCACGGACCCCAGGCTCCGCTGCTTATTCGTGCTGATTCGCAATACGTCATTAATGTGATGACGAAGTGGGCGCGCGGTTGGCGTGCGAAGGGCTGGAAGAAGGCGGACGGCAAACCGGTGAAGAACCGTGATCTCGTCGAGCGCCTCCTTAATCTTTACGAAGCCCGCACCGGCCGCACCGAAGTGGAGTGGGTCAAGGGCCACGCCGGCGACGCCGCCAACGAGCTGGTCGACTCCCTCGCCGTCGCCCGCTCCCGCGAATTCTCCCGCCGCGGCTGACCGCGCGTAGTTCCGTTCGGAAGCCGGAAAACCGGCAGCGGAGAAAGCTACTCAACCGCCCGCGACCTGCTCAAAGCTCCTAGATTCTGACTAGAATCCACAGGGGCTTGCGTTTCCTTAATGATCTGGTAGGGTTATTCCACCAAGACCGGTACCGCTGCTCCTCGGAGTAGTCCAGGGCCGGTCCTCGTTTTCTCCGCTGGGCACGGGGTGTTTTTCCGAAGTGTACTGCAAATGTCGTACATGCGAAGTACATCTCTGACAACACGTGCCCCCTCCCCAGGTGCTGGTGTGACTGCTGAGGTTTGTGAGGTCCCCACTCTCTTCCGTCCACTAACGTGGCGGGGTCCGCGGTGGCCGGCGGCTGCGCCGTCGTACCTCACGCCCGCGCCCACCAACCGCCCGCGCGCAACAACCCCCGCATCTCCAGTAGAATCCCTCCATGACTATCGGCCCGATTGCGAAGAAGATCCCTACCGAACGTACTTTCCACGGCGACACCTACGTCGATAACTACGAGTGGCTGCGCGATAAATCCGATCCGGATGTCCGCGCGCTCCTCGACGCTGAAAACGCCTATTTCCGGGAGCAAACCGCGGGGCTTGGCGATCTACGCGATAACCTAGTGGCCGAATTCAAGGCGCGCACCAAGGAAGCCGACCGCGCCCTGCCCTACCGCGTGGGGGATTGGTGGTACTACCGGCGCACTTTCCAGGACCGGCAGTACCCGGCGATGTTCCGCACCCCCGCGCGCGGCGCCGCCCGCCCGGACCTCAACACGTCTTTCCCGGAATTCCCGGTTTGGGACGGCAACGAACTCGCCCTCGGGGAAGAATTCTTCCTCTGCGGCGGCTTCATGCCCTCCCCGGACGGCAAGCTCGGCGCGATGAGCGTGGATTTCACCGGCGATGAGCATTTCACCCTGCGCATTTTCGATATCGAAACCGGCCAGATCGTGGACGATTCGGTGCGCAATATCGGCTACGGCCTGGCCTGGATGGCCGATTCCAGCGCGGTGGCCTATTCCCGCGTGGACGATTCGTGGCGCCAGTGGCAGGTCAACCTCCACCGCATCGGCGATTTCAACGACACGATCCTCTTCCAGGAAAACGACGAGCGCTTCTCCGTCGATCACGAACAATCCCGCAACGGCAAGTGGATTATTATCCGCTCCGCCTCGGTGACCTCCTCGGATGTGCGGTTTATTTCCACGGAGAATATCGAGCAGCGCGTCAAGATCCTCGACCGCCGCGAGGGCTTGGAATACACCGCCGAACCGGCCGGCGACCAGGTCCTCATCGTCCACAACGCCAACCGCCCCGATTTCGAGGTCGCTTCCGCGCCACTGCGCACCTCCACCCCGGAAGAATGGGACCCCATTTTCGTGCCCGAGGAAGGCGAGCGCGTCGATTACGTGGAGGCTTACGCCGGCCACGCCGTCATCTCGATGCGCTCCGAAGGCCAAACGCAGCTGCGGGTCATGCGCCGGGAACGTCCACTTTCTGCCGCCAGCGCCATCGGTTCGACGCCGCCCTTAGCGGTCACCTCCGATTCCGGGACCGTTTCCGGGAACGACGACGCCGCCACCGTGGCGCCCGCCCAACCGGCCGCGGAAACGCCGGCCGCACCGGCTACCAATCACGGCTGGTCCACCCCGGTGGCCATCCCCACCGGCGAGGGCAGCTTCGTGGAAACCTACCCGGAGGGCAATTGGTTCACCTCCCGGGTGGTGTTCACCGAGCAGTCCATTCTGGAACCGCCCACCCAAAAGGCCTTCGACCCGCTCACTGGCGATATTGAAGTCCTGCGCACCCTCGACATCCCGGGCTACGACCCCTCGCTCTACACCCAGGACGCGGTGTGGGTGACCGCCCGCGATGGCGTGGAAATCCCGCTCACGGTGGTGCGCCGCGCCGATATACACCCGGACGGCACCAACCCCGGCTACCTCTACGGTTACGGCAGTTACGAAGTGTCCAACGAGCCCTATTTCTCGATTTACCGCCTGAGTTTGCTGGATCGCGGCGTCGTTATCGGGTGGTCGCATATCCGCGGCGGCGGTGAACTGGGGCGCCAGTGGTACGACGACGGAAAACTCCTCCGCAAGAAAAACACATTTAACGATTTCGTGGATTCGGCACGGTGGCTTATCGACTCCGGCTGGGTGGCACCTGACCGGCTCGTGGCCGAAGGCGGGAGCGCCGGCGGCCTGCTCATCGGCGCGGCGATCAACCAGGCCCCGGAGCTATTCCGGGCCGTGCATGCCGCGGTGCCTTTCGTGGATGCGCTGACCACCATCCTCAAGCCGGAACTCCCGCTCACGGTGGGCGAGTGGGAAGAATGGGGCAACCCGGTGGCTTCCCCGGAGGTGTACGCCTATATGAAGGAGTACAGCCCGGTGGAGAATGTACGCGAAGGGGTGGAGTACCCGGCGGTGCTGGCTACCACGTCCCTCAACGATATTCGGGTGCTGTACGTGGAGCCCACCAAGTGGGTCCAGGTGCTGCGCGAGAAAACGAAGCCCAACCCGGAGCGCCCCATCCTGGAGCGCATCGAGATGGTGGCCGGGCACGCCGGGAAAACCGGGCGCTACGACGCCTGGCGCGAGCGTGCCGAGGAAGTGGCGTGGATGCTGGACCAAGTGGGCGCCACCGAGGTGTACTAAGCGCGCGTACGGCCCGGTCAGTTCCGGCAACGGCCGGGCCACGTTGCCGCGCGCCGCACGGCCGCGCCGGCTAGCTAATCCCGGCTTCCGCCAGCGCCGCGGACCACGAACCAAAGCGCTGGCGGATGGCGGCCCCGGAGGGGTAGGTGCCCTGGTTGCCCGAATCGGCCAGCCACTCTACGTACCCGTTGTAGCTGACGGTTTTGCCGTTCCGCCGCGCCGCGATGGCGTGGCTGCGCAGCGCATCCACGTAGTCCTCCCGGTCAAATTTCAAGGCCCCGCGCTTGCGTCCGTTGCTCACCGCCAGGCCAACCGCCTGGAGTGCCTCGTTCCAATATCCGGAGAAACGCTTAATGACGGTTTGTGAAGTGGGCGGCCAGGTCAGTTTCCCGCGCCCGGATTCCGCTCCCGCAAGTTCCGTGACGGCCAGGCGTTCGGCGTCGTACTGCTTTGCTGTGAGGGTGAGGTGCGGGTCGGCCGCAATCGCGCCCTGGGCCCGGGCAATGCAGGCGAGCACCTCCTCCACGTCCAACTCAGAATCTTCGAGCGCTGTGCGCACATCCGCAACCATATCCGCGTCAAGCGAGGCGGCGGGCGCCGCGGCGTCGTCGCCCTCAGGGGTGTGGACACGGCCGAAAATGTAGAGAATCGCGGCTTCGAGCGCGAGGTGGGAGAAACGCGGCGTGAGGCGGCGGGCGCGCGAGCCACCCGCGGAGGTGCCGAGCCACGGCGTGATTTCCGCGAGGCGCGCGAGCGTGGCCGTGACCGCGCGGGCGGAGAGGTCGGCGGCTTCGTCGATGCCGATGTGGTAGTCGATCCCGGCCTGCGGGCCGCACAGGTCGGAGGCGGAACGAATCGTGAGGAAGGGAATTCCCGCGAGCGCGGCGGTGTGCGCGGCGGCGGTCGATTCCATATCGGTGAGGAGCGCATCGGGGAAGCGGGTGCGGGTGTCTTCCACGTTCGCGGCCGTGACGAAGGCATCGGAGGAGAGGATTTCGCCGCGCCGGATGTTCTCGGGGACGGCGGCGAGCAGGGTGGCATCGCCTTCGAAGAATTCGGGGGCGCCGGGGACCTGCCCGGGTGCGTATCCGAAGACGGTTGCGTCCGCGCGGCCGTAACGGTAGCGGGTTCCGGCGACGACGTCGCCCACCCGGATATCAGCAGCCAGGCCACCGGCGGACCCGGCCGAGATAATGACTTCGGGGCGGTAGCGGAAGAGTGCCCAGCCGAGCGCGCAGGCGGTGGCGACCAGGCCCACACCGGTGCGCATGCAGAGAATCGGGCCGAGGGCGGTGGGCACGTTCACACCGGATGCCCCGCGCAGTTCGGTGGGGAAGATGGGCTGGAGGGATTCGGCGGTGGCCGGGGTGGTGGCGTAGAAAGGTTCGGCGCGCAGGGCGGCGAGGACCGGCACGATTTCTTCGTCTTGAGCTGCGATAATGAGGGCGCGTGCCCGGGTCTTGCCGGGGGCGAGGGAGCGGGTGCGGGTAGGGCTCACTTGGCCATCACCTGTTCCCAGGTTTCGCGCCCGGCGAGCATGGCGGCTACCGCTTCCTGGGCGGCTTTGAGGTTGTGGTTGGCGCCCCAACCGCATTGGACTTCGTTCGCGGCCGGGACTTCGGTGGCGGCCAGGATATCGCGGAAGGTTTGTTCCACCAGGTCGCAGGTGGCGGGCACGTCCGGTTCGGCGGCCAGCAGCAGGTAGAAGCCGGTTTGGCAGCCCATCGGGGAGAAATCGACCACGGCGTCGCTGTGATTGCGGGAGTATTCGGCGAAGGAATGCTCGATGGAGTGGATAACCGGCATGGTCAGGTGTTCTTTATTGGGCTGGCAGAAGCGGATGTCGTATTTGGTGAGGACGTCCCCGTGCGGCAGGTGTTTGATATCGGCAACCCGCACGTAAGGTGCGGAAACTTTCCGGTGGTCGAGGTTGAAGGACTCGACGTTCATATGCGGCACGGCTCTTCCCTTCTTTGGAACGCGATATGTGTGGGCCGGGGTGCGGGCCCGGTTGTGCTGGGCCCGCGCGGTTCGGCTGGGCCTGGCGAGGCCTGGCGAGGCCTCGCTGGGCTCTGCTGGGCCTGGCGAGGCGCGCTGGGCTTTGCTGGCCTGGCCGGGTCCGCCCGGCGTATTACAAACAACGGCTATTGTATCTAGCTTTAACAAGTGCGGTGAAGCGGTCTCAGATTCCCAGGAAAATTCCAGCCTTGGTGCATGGTATTTTAGGGAACCTCGGGTTATATAGAACATGTCAGCGGAAAGCAACGGGAGGCGTGGACCCGTTCCGCTGCCGGGAGACTGGTTATCTCCTGGGGACAGGCTCAGTCGCAGCCAAGATGAACCCGGATGGTTCCCATTTCATCCGCTGTTCTAGCGCGAGAGTCTTCAGAAGGCCGGGGGAGCGTGGACCCCCGGCCTTCGCCATGTCTGCTGCGGGCTGGCTCAGTCCGGAAGGATAACGCGAACGCGGGCGCTGGCCGGATTACGTTCCACTTCGGGGAAGAGCGCAAGGGCATCACGCACCATATCCGGAATATCCTCCGGGTTTTGACTTTGGGTAAAGAGCCCGGGAACTTCGTCCACCTCGACTACCCACCAGCCGTCCTCGAGGGTAGCGCGTGCAGTGTATGTACTCATGATTCGTTCTCCGCAGCAACGATTTCCTTCAGCCGCGCCTCACCGGCCGGGTTGCCCTCCAACACCAGGTAGGAATCGAAACGCTTGGTCGGGGTCTCGGGGACCAGCTGCGCGGCCTCGCGCCGGTTGCCGCCCAAAATGGCGAACTCATTTCCATCCAGCGCACACAGAATATCGGTGGCCGCGGCCGGCTTGGTTTCCGCGGGCTCCCCGATCCAGTAGGAGCGCCCGCGCTCGCCACTCGCAGCTTGCGCATCGCCCGCCGCCGCATCCGCCCGGTTATCCGCAATAAACGAGGCGTAAGGGAAGTACGTGATCGAGTCCGGCCCGCGCAGCGAACACCCGGCGATCCGAGTATCCGCCGTGAACACACGCCCGGCGAGCTCGCCGGGCATTCCAGCCTCCCGCGCCTTCTCTGCTGTTGCCAGCGCTTCCAGCTCGGCGTTTTTCGGTTGCACGACGACGCTGCCATCGGCCAGCGTGTACTCGACCTGATCCTGGACCCACTCGTTTCCGTTCCACGTGAAACGTCCGCGTACGCTGGCCTGCCCGCCAAAACTATCCAGCGGCGCCCAGCTCAGGGAGATCTGGTCCGCCTGCATATCCACCACGTCGATTCGGGGAGCATGCGCGCTGCCGTGCCGGTAATCCTCGGGCATGATCTGGGCGACGGGCCGGTTGGCGCCGTCGTACCACGCGAAGGTGACCGACGGAGTTTCCGGCGCAGCTTCGGCATCGGCGCTGCGGATACTGCTCGTAAAAATCACGCCGCGCACGGGCACCCCGCCCAGGGTGGTGGCGCCCAGATCATCCATGCGGATTTCGAAGAGGTTTGTGCTCGGGGTGGCGCCGGCGCCTCCCGCGGTGACGGGCGTGCGCGCGGGGGTGCCGCGCTCGGTGTCGTAGAGGAGTGCGGTGCCCTTGGTGAAAGGCACGGTGACCTGGGCGGGTTCTTTGCCAGGGTAAGTGCCATCGCCGTCGCGCACCGCCCGTGCCAGGTAATCGGGGAGGGCGAGTTCCGAACTGGCCAGCGCCGCGAACTCGGGTGCGGGAGCAGCGGTGGCGGGCGCGGCGCTCGCGGCAGGCGCGCTGGAATCGGGTGACGCGGCCGAACCGCCAGAATTCGTGCACCCGGCGAGCGTGAGCGCGAAGGCGCTCGCGAGGGCCAGGGCTGCGGGAGTGAATCGTTTCATGGGTTCTCCTTCGCGGATCGGCGGGCGGCGCCCGCGTGTGCAACGCTGCACAGCTGTTATTCTACGGGTAGATAGCACGCATGTACCCGGGGGTGCGCAATGAAAACAATGACGTCTTCAGAGTCGCTGGCGAACTACGCGGAGGTTCTGCGATCCGCGGTAGACGACCGCGAACCGGTGATCATCACCCGCAGCGGCCAGCCGTCCGTGGTGATCCTCGCGCTGGACGAGTACACCTCCCTGCGCGAAACGGTCTACCCCATGCGTTCGCCGCGCAATGCTCGGCGCTTGCTTGATGCGATGGAACAAATTGAGGCGGGCGGGGGAACCGACCATCCACTGTGCGAGGTTGCCAAGTAGTTTCGCGCCGTTTCCCACGCGCCGGTTTCGCTCCAGTTCCCGCGCCGCAGCCTCGTCGCAACCGCGCTCACTCCACCTCAAAATCCCCAACCTTCACCGTGGCCTCCCCGGACGAACACGAATTCATCTTCTCCCCGTGGGAAACGGAATACACGCTGGTGCCCGTGTACCCCACCGCAAGATCGAGACCCGACACCGTCCTCTCCGGGCACAGCGCGCCGGGATTAATAGCGTCCACCTCCATGGCGATCCGCTCGCCCGGCTCCAGCACCACATCCGCTCCGGTCGCGCTGGTCGCCGGCGCCGGCTCGGTAAACATATTCCCGTTGGCGCTGATGGGCGTCACCTCGAGCTGCGCCGGAATGAAGCACGGCACCCGGCCGGTATTTTCCACCCGCAGCACGTAATACCGATGCCCGGCGCCGCCGTCCTGATACTCCAGCGTGGTCGCCATTTCCGCCGGCGCGCAGCGCGAGGGTGAATCCGCGCTCGCGGTTTCTGCGGGTGCGTTCGCGGGTGCGCTCGCGGCGTTCGGTGGCGCGGATTGCGTGGCGCTGCCCGAACACGCGCCGAAGAGTAACGCCGCGGCGCAGGCCACGGGCACAAGCGCGAAACGTTTCATGGTTACCTCCTTCATGCAGGCGTGCGTACCCGCGTGGTTATTGGTACGACGACGCCGCAGCAGCGGGGCGCCACCCGGCCCACGAGCGAACCTGCACCACCGCCAGTCTACGGCGTTCTAGTAACCTGCGCCACAAAATGTGGTGGTTGGGGTGAGGTTGGCATGGGCCAGAAGGCCCGACCGCTAGTTAAAGGAATAATAATGCGGGTATATGTAAATAATAGCAATTAACCAATAATCCGCTTATTTGCGGGCTTGTGGGTGCGGAATGGCGAAAATGCGGTGGCATTCCCGAGAAAATCCCAGAAAATTCCAAGCCGAATCTGGCTTTTCTGCCATTAACTGTTCCCCGTAAAATCGTGGCCCAGGCAAAGGGTGCCACTCTCACCTAGATGTATATTCCTTGAAAGGATAACGATGAGGTCCCAGACTCACCGCGTCGTCGCTACCGCTCTCACCGCTGGGGTAGCCGTTGCACTTGTTCCGGCCGGCGCAGCGCAGGCCCAGCCGGTTTCCGGAGCGGGCGAGGTGCCCGTTGCCGATGCCGCGCGTCCCGTGCTGAGCGTGGAGGAAGCCGAGCGCAATGTGGTCACGGCGCAGGTGGAAGTCCAGAATCGCCAGGCGGAACTCGATCAGGCCACCAAGAAGAATTCCGCCGCGCAGGATGACCTCAAGAAGGCGGAAAATGCGGCGGCCACCGCTGCTACTGCTACTCAGGAAGCCGAAGGAAAACTTGGCGCTGCGCAGAAAGAACGCGATGCCGCGCAGCGGGCTGTCGATGAGGTAAAAGAAGAGGGCCAGGCTGCTAAGAACCAATTGCAGGAAGCCAGCGCTCAGGCGCAGGATTCTGCCAAGCGCGCCGATGCCGCGAAAACCAAGCATGACGAAGCCGCCGCCGAGCTGGAGCGCGCAACGGAGAAACTCAGCGAGCAGCAGAAGCTGGCGCAGGAAAAGGCCGCGGAGTTGGAGGCCGCCAATCAAGCCTTGACGAAGGCTGAGGAAGCCGAAGCTGCTGCTAAGGCTGTAGAGAAGCGCCTGGGCGAGGAAGTCCAGCAGCTGACAGAAGCAGAAAAAGCCGCACAGGCTAGGCTGGCCGAAGCGCAGGAGAAACTGAGCAAGGCCGAAGCCGAGCGCGACGAGGCGCTCAAGCAGGACAAGGCCAAGGTTGATGCAGAAATCGGCGCGGTAGCCGCGGCCAAGAAGCTCGCTGAGGAGAAGGCTGCGGAGCGGGATGCCGCTCAGCAAGAAATGGAACGCACCCAGAAAGAGCATGCAGCCGCTGAGTCGAAGTTGCAGGAAGCCGAGAAAACTCAGGCGGAAGCCGAAGCTGCAGCTGAAAAGGCGAAGCAGGAAGAAGCTCGGCTGGCTACCGAACTTGAAGCGTTACAGCAAGAGTCAGCGCAGAAGGTCTCAGCTGCGGAGAAACTCAAGGCTCCTATGGATAATGCGAAAAAGGAGCTTGATAACGCCCAAAAGGAAGTAGCGGCGAAACAGCAGGAAATAAAACAGGTTGAGTTCGCGTTGCGAACCGCTCCGGATAACATAAAAGACTCCCTGAATAAGCGTCTTGCAGAACACCGCAAAGATCTCGTTACACTGCAAGCGCAGGTGGCCGAAAAGCAGAAGAGCTACACCGAAGCGAAGCAAAAATATGATGCTATGGCTGCTCAGCGCGATGAGGCTCTCGCCAAGCAAGAGGAGAAGCGAGAGGAACGCGTTAGTGCTGTCGGTGAACTCGATAAGGCTAAGCAAAAGCTAAAGGACGCTCAGAAGTCGGCTACAGATCTCACTGCGGAAGTAGCGCGCAAAAAGGAGGCGGTTGCTCAGGCGAAAACTGCCGCGCAGCAGGCGGATACCGCTGCTAAGCAGGCGACTACGAATCTGCAAAATGCTCAGCAAAAATTGACTGAGGCAAACGCCGCGGCAGAGAAAATCAAGGCCGCACAGGATGAGAAGGTGACGGCCGCGCAAGGTACACATGATGCTGAGCGCGATAAGCACGCGGAAGCCGCGAAAAAGCTCGCTGACGTCAAGGGCCAGGTAGACGGGCTAAAGCAGGGCTGGGCTGATGCGGAAAAGAAGCTCGCCGCGGCGAAAGCTGATGTGAGCGCCGCGAGCGAAGCGGCTCTCCAGGCAACGAAGGATATGCGTGCCGCGGAGATGAAGCTGGAAGCCGCACGGGAAGCTGAGAAGGAAACCGCTCGCAACCTGGATAGTGCGAAGAAGGCTGCCGCCCAGCAGCAAGCTCAGCTGGATAGTTTGATCGCCGCGGCTCAGAAGTACGACGAGCGCGTGGCGCACTTGCAGCAGGCTGCCGAGGCGGCGCGGCTCGCCGGTGAAAAAGCAGAGCAGGCCCGGGCCGCGCATGAGAAAGCAACCCAGGCCGTCACTGCGGCGAGCGAAGCAGCGCAGCAAGCGCAGTCCGCGCAGGCCGAAGCGAAGAAGAAGCTTGGCGCGGCGACGGTCGCCCTGCATGCCGCCGAGCAGCAACTCACCTTGGCTCGCCAGCAGGCCCCGGCACCGAAGCCCGATGTGCCAAAGCCGGACGCGCCCAAGCCCGATGTGCCGGGTGTGAAGCCGGCTCCGCAGCCGGAACAACCGCAACAGCCCGATCAGCCGGAAACAAAGCCGGGTACGCCCGAGATCAAACCGGATGTACCCACTCCGAGGCCGGATGCTCCGAAACCCGGCACTCCTGAGGTGAAGCCCGGCCAACCCGAGGTGAAACCCGAGATCAAGCCCGGCGTGAAGCCGGAGACCAAGCCCGATACCAAGCCGAGCACACCGGCGCAGCCCGGATCTCCCACGGCTCCGGCTGCGAAGCCCGCTGCACCTTCGGCACAGCCGCAGGCCCCTGCTGCCCCGGCCGCGCGCCCGGACACTTCAGCGCGCGCCCAGGCACCCGCCAAACCGGCCCTGGCCGCTTCCGGCAGCGAGGCACTCGGTTCCATCGGCGCGGCGACCCTCCTGCTGCTGGCCGGTGGGGCGGTGGTCATGGGCCGCTCGCGTGCCCTGCACGCCGCGAAATAACCGCAAAAAGCCGAAATAACACAGCGCCGCGCGCAACCGAAGGAGCGCTGCCTCGCACTGGCAGACACGGGGCAGCGCTCCTGAGGAAATTCCAGAAAAATCCAAGCCCGATCCGGATTTTCTGCTCTTAACTAGTCCCGTACGTCCTCAATCTGGCCCGCGCGCCAGGCTCACCTACACATATTCCGAAAGGATCACGATGAGGTCCCAGACTCACCGCGCTCTCGCGACCGCTCTCACCGCCGGGGTCGCCGTCGCCCTCGTGCCCGCCGGCGCCGCGCAGGCCCAGCCGCTCTCCGGCTCGGGAACCTCCGCCAGTACCCCGCAAACGCAGCGAAATATCGAGCAGGCGGAGCAGAAAGTCGCTGACGCGCGCGCCGCGGTCCAGGCCCAGCAGGCTGAGGTGGATCGCCTCGCCGCCGAATCCGCCGCCGCACACAACAACCTGAAAGAAGCGGAAACCGCCGCGGCCACAGCTGCCGCGGCCTCGAAGAACGCCGCGGACAAGCTCAGCGCTGCCGAAGCCGAGAAAGCGACTGCCCAGCGTGCCGTCGATGAAGCAAAAGAAGCGGGTACCGCCGCCAAAGACCAGCTCCCCGCGGCCCAGGAAACCGCGAAGGATTCCGCGGCTCGGGCCGAGACCGCTGCCACCGAGCGCGACGCCGCAGCCAAGCAAACCCAGCAGGCCGCCGCGAATCTGAAAGCCCAGCAGGAAACGCTCCAAGAGAAGACCGCCGCTGCAGAGAAATCCGCGCAGGCCCTCACCCAAGCGGAAGCTACCGAAGCTGCCGCGCAGGCGGACAAGACTCGCCTGGCTGCGGAAGTGGAGAAGCTCAGCGCCGCGGAGGCGGCAGCGAAGGCCAAGCTGGCCGAGACGGAGGAAAACCTACGCAAGGCGGAAGGGGCACGCGACGCTGCGGTTCAGGGTGAGCAGCGAAAGATCGACGACGCCGCTAGCCACCTGGCGCAGGCCACTAAGGCCGCGGAAGGGAAAATCGCCACCCGCGAAACCACCCAGCAGGAAGCCCTGCGCGCCCAGGACGCAGTAGTCGCAGCAGCCAAAGACCTGCAAGAATCCAAGAAGGTCGAAGCGGCTGCGGAGTCAGATGTCAGCGACGCTACCAAGAAGGTAGAGCAGCTGGTCGCCGAGCTCGAACCGCTCGAAGCGAATGTAACGGCCAAGACCGCCGAGGCGAATCGTCTTGAGAAAGCGAAGCAGCGGGCGAAGGCACTGTGGGAGAAGGCGAAGAACGACGCAGCGGAGCGTGAACTGTGGGTTCAGGCGGTGGAACGCGCTGCGAAGCTCGATCCGACGGGCCTCAAAGATAAGTTGGAAAAGGAACGTCGGGAACTCAAAGCCCTCCAGGCAGACGTGGAAGTCAAAGAGCAGAAGTACAACAAGGCGGAACAGGATCACGACGTAGCCGTGATCGCCCGCGATGCCGCGATTGCCGAATGTGCGCCAAAGAAGGCGGAACACGATAGCGCCGTCGTCGAAAAGAATAAGGCTGAGCAAAAGCTGCAGGAGGCACAAGAGGCGACCGCGCAGCGGGCCGCGGCGGAAACCAGCGCGAAGGCGGAGCTCCAGCGCAAGGAAGCGGCAGCACGGGACGCTGCCACGGAGGCCGCCCAGGCGGAGCAGGCCGTGCGCGAGGCGCAGGAGAAGCTCGCCGCGGTGCAGGCGGATGCGGATGCGGCGACGGCCGGCGCGAAGGAAGCCGCCCAGAACGCTAAGACGGAGCGGGACGCGGCGCAGGGGCATCACGCGGACGCGACCACGCAGCTCGCCGGGGCGAAAGACCAGGCCACGCAGGCGCAGGCGCGCCACACGGAGGCGGCGGCCAAGCACGCCGAGGCGAAGCGGGATCTCGCGGCGGCTCAGGAAGCGAAGGTGCAGGCAGAACAGGGCGTGCAGGCTGCGAATGCGCAGCTCGAAGCCGCGCGAACCGCGGAAGCGGAAAAGGTGAAAGCCGCGGAGAATGCTCAGAAGGTCGCCGCCCACCAGCAGGCTGAGCTGGAGCGTTTGATCGCCGCGGCGCAGAAATACGATGAGCGCGTGGCGCAGCTGCAGCAGGCTACCGAGGCGGCTCGGCTCGCCGGTGCGGAAGCGGAAACCGCGCGGGTCGCGCACGAGAAAGCGAGTGCCGCGGTTGCGGGCGCGCAGGAGGCGTTGCGGCAGGCCCAGGCCGCACAGGCGGCGGCGCAGCAGAAGCTCGGCGCGGCGAGTGTGGCTTTGCACGTGGCCGAACAGGAACTTGCGGCGGCGCGTCAGCAGGCCCCGGCCCCGAAGCCAGATGCGTCGCAGCCGGGCGCCTCGAAACCTGGTGCATCGATGCCAGGTGCACCGAAACCCGAAGCGCCGGCCAAACCCGAGGCGCCGACGGTCAAGCCCGCCGCGAAGAACCCGGCCGCGGCAAAGAATGCCGTTACCGCAAAACCCGCGCCGGCCCAGAAACTCCCCGAAACCGGCAGTGACGCCAGCGGTGCCATCGGCGCGGCCTCGCTCTTGCTGCTGGCCGGCGGCGCCGCGATGGCCGTTCGCGCTCGCGGCCGCCGCGCCCACTCATAAAAAATCTCAATTAACTCCAAGACCAAAGGATAACCATGAGGACCCACACTCACCGCGCCCTCGCCGCCGCCCTCACCGCGGGGGTCGCCGTCGCGCTACTCCCCGCCGGCGCTGCCGTTGCGCAGCCGGTGCAGAATAACGACGACGCCGGCGCGGCTACCGCCGCGCGAACCGTACCCAGCCTTGCCGAAGCGGAAAAGAACGTGGCAGCTGCCCAAGAAACAGTGGCGGCGCGCCAAGCTGACGTGGACCGGCTCGCCGCGGCCGCCGCGGAAGCGAAAGCCAAGGCAGCGGAAGCCGAAAAAGCGGCGGAGCAAACTCAAGCTGGAGTAACGCAGGGTGAGCAGAAGCTCGCGGATGCCACGAAGGAAGCGAAGGCCGCCCAGAAGGCAGCGGACGCGGTCAGCGAGGCGGGGAAGACCGCGAAGGGCCAGCTCCCGCAGGCGGCTGAGCAGGCCACAGAGTCTGCCGACAAAGCCGCAGCTGCGCAGATTGCCCATGAGAAAGCGGAGGCGAGCGCGCGGGAAGCCGCGGGCGGCGTCGCCGCAAAAGAAGCGGACTTCAAGGAAAAGGCCGCGGCTGCGCAGGCGGCCGATGCCGAACTGACGACGGCTCGTGAGGTGGACGCGGCGGCGCGGGCGGATAAGGAGCGGCTGGGCAAGGAAGTCACGCAGCTCGAGCAGGAGAAAGCCGCGGCGCTGGAGGCGCTCGTGCAGGCTGAGGAAGCATTGGAACAGACCAAGGCTAAGCGCGATGCGGTCATCGATGCTGAGGCTGCGAAAGTTCGCAAGGAATCGGACGCGGTCCGGGCTGCTCAGGCTGAGGTGAAGGCGAAGGAAGCGGCGAAGGATGCTGCGGCAGCGGAGGCTCGCAAGGCAGAAGATGCGATGGTCACCGCCACCGAAGCTGACCAAACCGCGAAGAAAGTCGTGACCGAAGCGCAGGCAGCTAAGGCGGAAGCTGAGCAGAAGGAAGCGCGGCTAGCATCGGAGATCGAGGAGCTTGAAAAAGAAGAGGGTCGGCTCGTAACAGAGGAAACCGAAAAGAAAGCGGCTGAGAAAGATGCAGAGGCTGCGCTTGCGGATGCCAAAACCCGGGAAAATATTCTGAGTGAACAGCTCAAAAATCTCGAGGGGTTGGACCAGACCGATGACGATGTGAAGAAACTGGTCCAGCAGCAAAAAGAAAAAGTTGAGGAAGCTAAAAAGAGCACGGAGCAAAAGAAGCAGGCTCTTGAGGGAGCAAAGGCTGAGCGTGCTGCGGCCGAGGAAAAGCTGGTAGCTGCGCGCGAGGAAACGGAACAGAAAAAGACTGAGCAGGCGAAGGCCGTAACCGCGAAGGAAGAAGCAGAGCGGCAAGTACAGCTGGCGACGACCGCGGCGGTGCAGCGGGCGCAGGAGCTCGTGGCTGCGAAGGCGGAGTCCGATAAGGCTAGCGAAAAAGCAACGGCGGTGGCGAAAGAATATGCCTCCGCGCAGGAGGCTCGGGTAGCCGCGGAAGAGAAAATGAATGCCGCTGTTGCTGCCCAGCAAAAAGTGCTTGAGCAAGCCGAAGCTCCGGTACGCGAAGCGGAGGGCAAGCGCGATACAGCTAATAAGACGGCCAGCGATGCTACCGAGAAGGTGAGTGCGCTCAAGGAACGCGTCGCGGAGCTTGAACCCACCTGGAAGCAGGCTGCTGAGAGGCTCGCAAAGGCCGAAAAGGATATGACCGCGGCACAGGCCGCCGCGGATGCTGCCAAGGAAGCGGTAGCTCAGGCGAAGGCTGCTGCGGATAAGGCGCGCGAAGTGGCCGCGAAAGCGGTGCGTGCCCTCACTGATGCTCGTGCGACCGCTGCCCAGAAGCAAGCCGAATTGACTCGGCTCGCCGATGCGTCGAATATCTACGATGAGCGTCAGTGGGATGTTCGGCTGGCCACGGAAAAGGTGCAGGCGGCCAAGGGGGAACTGCTCAAGGCTCAGGATGCTCACGGTAAGGCGACGCTCGCGCTTGAGGCGGCTCGTGAAGCAGAGGAGTCCGCACTGAAAGCCCAGGGTGAAGCACAGCGGGAGCTGACCGCGGCGGAGCTTGCCTTGAAGGCGGCTCTGCGGGATCTGGAACTGGCGCGTCAGCAGGCCCCGACTCCGGAGGAGAAGCCGGGGCAGAAACCGGGGAAGCCCGAGGGGAAGCCGGGTCAGCCGGGGAATCCGGAGAACCCTGCCGTTCCCGAGAATCCGGGGCAGTCACCCGCCGCGCCGTCGCCGTCCCAGCCGGCAGGCAAGTCGGTGGCGAAGCGAGCGACGGTGAAGAATGCAACTCCCACCCAGAAGCTTCCCGAGACCGGAAGCGATATGAGCGGCGCTATTGGTGCGGCAACGCTTCTCATGCTCGCCGGTGGTGCGGTTGTTCTCGGGCGTTCCCGTGCGCGGCATGCGATGAAGTAAAGGTGCACTCGCGTTAGTTCGTGGCACGTGACGCCACTTGTTGCGAATAGGTGCCCCGCTCGGTCAGTATCGTTCTGGCTCCGGGCGGGGCACCTTGTTTTCAGGGCCGTACTTCGTTTGTGTTACGTATGCAGTACAGCTCGAAACTTATATATGTCCGCCCGCGCCGGATTCAGCCCGGCCTGGCGTCGTGAATGCGTCGTCGTACCGCACGCGCGCCCGGCCGCGCCCGCCCCGCTGCACCGCACGCACACGCCCCGCGCCGCAAACCGGCCCGCAGCATACCACCACCGCCGCGCACCCCAGGCACCGCGTCCACCTGGTATTCCACCATGCGCCCCGCCTTTGAATCCGCGCGGTTGCTTGTCTACCATTGTCACGCGGCGTTTCGGCGCCGTGCAGTTTTATCTATTCGAGAAGAGAACGAAAAGAGAAGGAAGTCATGCCACGCACTAGTTTTGGCAGCGCCGGCCACGGCGCATCCACCACCGCCCGCACCTCGCTTGCGAAGTGCGCCGCCGCCATGGGGTCCTTGGCTATTCTCGCGGGGATGATGGGGGCATGCACCAAGAGTAGTGATGAGGCTGCCGCCACCTCCGCTCCCGCTACCTCACCTGCCGCTAGCTCCGCCGTCGTCACTCCCGGCGCTTCGGAAACCCCGCCGGAAAAGCTCCCGGCAGTCATCCCGAACCCGGCCCACCCGCAAAGCGCAACCGAACTTCTCGGCACCCTCACAGTTGCCGAACCTTCCGCCACCGATAAGGCCGATCCGGCGAAGTTCGGTCCCAATGCGGCCGGTCTGAACGAAGACGAATGTAACGTCTACACGGACATTCTGCGCCGCGACCTCGTGAACGTGGGTGTGCAGCCCGGCACCTCCGGCTGCGGTATCGCCTACGGCACCCTGGTGGATAGCTACACCGGCAATATGGTTGATTACGCGCGCCCGGAAGCCGGCACCAAGACCGTGGTGGTGGACCGCATCGTCAGCCTCGATAACGCTTGGGCTTCGGGCGCCAACCAGTTCACGGACGAGCAGCGCGCCGCTTTCGCCAGCGACCCGCGCAATATGCAGGCCGTCTCCGCGGACCAGGCCAAGGAAAAGGCCGGGCGTTCCGCCGCTGAGTGGGTCCCCGCGAACAAGAACTTCACCTGCCAGTACGTCGCGCGGCAGATCGGCGTGAAGGCCACCTACGGGCTGACTGTCACCCAGGCCGAGCACGATGCTTTCGCCCAGTACTTGCAGACCTGCCCGAACCAGCTGGTTCCCGGCTGGGAAGGCCCGGCGGGTAAGTAGCCTGAGGGCAGTAGCCAGATAGCC
The DNA here is from genome assembly GCF_051264595.1 of Actinotignum urematis. Classification (NCBI taxonomy): domain Bacteria; kingdom Bacillati; phylum Actinomycetota; class Actinomycetes; order Actinomycetales; family Actinomycetaceae; genus Actinotignum; species Actinotignum urematis. The sequence continues at coordinate 23,249 of NZ_JBOZBG010000007.1, forward strand.
ACACAGGCAAGCACAAAAGTGGCCGGGGGCGCGCAGCTCCCGGCCGCTTGCCGTATGATCACAAACGGTGCGTGACCAGCAACCGGAAGGACATGTATGACCTCGCGTTTAAGGCTCAATCCTGATTTCGACGACGCCGCACATACCGTCCCGGTTTCCCTCAGCGAACGTCACCCCGGCACCCCGCACACCGCCCTGCCCGCCGCCATCCTCGCCGGCGAAACGCAAGTAACCGGGACCACCGGCGAATCCGGAGAGGAGGAAACCCGCGCGAATCCCCTGGGGGTATGCGATATGTTCCGGGTGGGGATAGGCCCGTCGTCGTCGCATACGGTGGGGCCCATGCGCGCCGGGCTGCATTTCGCAACGCTGCTGGCCGCCCGCGCCCCGGGCGCCCGCATCACGAGCCTGCGCGTGGATCTCTTCGGTTCCCTGGCCGCCACCGGGCGCGGGCATAATACCGACCGCGCGGTCCTCCTCGGGCTGTCCGGGTACAGCCCGGAAAACGTGTCCATCGCGGTGGTGGACGGCATGGAAGCTGCTATCGATTCTTCCGGCACCCTCACCGTGCCCGGTTTCGAGCCCACGCCTTTCGTGCGCGACCGCGATATTATTTTTCGCCCGCGTGATATTTTGCCCTACCACGTAAATGCGTTAACTTTGCGCGCCTGGGCGGAAGGGGAGCTCCTCGCTGAACATACGTATTATTCGGTGGGTGGCGGTTTCGTGATGGAAGAGCTGGGCGATCCGGCCCAACCGCGGGTGGCGCCGCTCGCCACGGAAGAACAGGCCGAGGCCGCCCAGACCGCGGTCCCCTATCCTTTTTTCACCGCCGCTCGGCTGCTGGAGCTCTGTTCCGAAACTGGCATGCGCATTTCTGAACTCGCGCTCGCTAACGAAACCGCGCTGCGCCCGCAGCCGGCGGTTATTGCCCATATGGATCGGGTGCACGCGGTCATGGACGAGGCCATTAAAGCCGGGATTGCCACGGAGGGGACGCTTCCGGGCGGGCTGCGCGTGAAGCGGCGCGCCCCCGGGCTGGCCCGTGAGCTGGAGGAAAAAACCGCGGCGGGGCATCGCGCGGACCAGCTGGAAGCCCTCGGGTGGGTGAATCTTTTCGCCCTGGCGATCAACGAAGAAAATGCGGCCGGCCACCGGATCGTCACCGCGCCGACGAACGGCGCGGCCGGCGTCGTTCCCGCGGTCCTCACGTATTATGAACGGTTCGTGCCCGGGGCCACCCGTGAGGGAATGTATAATTTTTTGCTCGCCGGGGCGGCCATCGGCGGAATTATTAAGACAAATGCGTCCATTGCCGGGGCGGAAGTGGGCTGCCAGGGTGAAGTCGGTTCAGCATCAGCAATGGCGGCTGCCGGTTTCGCGGAAGCCCTGGGCGGCACCCCTGCTCAGGTGGAAAATGCCGCGGAAATTGCTATGGAGCATTCTCTTGGCCTCACGTGCGATCCGGTGGGTGGCCTGGTGCAAATTCCGTGCATTGAACGCAACGCCATGGCCGCGGTGAAATCCATTAATGCTGCCTATATCGCGCTGTGGGGCGACGGCTCCCACACCGTCTCCTTTGATACCGTGGTGGAAACCATGCGCCAAACCGGGATGGATATGCTCTCCAAATATAAGGAAACTTCGGAGGGCGGGCTCGCGGTTAACGTGGTGGAGTGCTAGCCGTACCGTGCGGCATCCCCGAAATGTGACGTAGCGCAAGCCCCGCACAGTCCCATTAGGTGGAACTTAGTTCCATAATAGATGTATGAACGACTGCCGCGGCATGCCGCCCATTCGGGGTGGCCGGCCGCGCGCCACTGACAAGGGGTTGGAATGTTTTCTGGTGTGTATTGCCCGTCGGTCACGTTGATCGACGATTCGGGTGCGATTGATTATCCGGCGATGGCTGCCCATATTGATCGTCTTGCCGAGTCCGGGCTCAACGGGGTGCTCTTCTTCGGCTCGATTGGGGAGTTTTTCTCTTTCTCTACCGAGGAGAAGGCCGAGTTCTTGAAGTTCGCGGTCAAGCAGGCCGCGGGGCGTTTCCAGGTGCTGGCCGGGGTGAGCGCGGCGCGTTTGGGTGAGGTGCTGGAGAATATCGCGGCTGCTGAGGCGGCTGGTGTGGATGGCGTGGTGGCCCTCCCGCCCTTCTATTTCGGGCATTCGCACGGGCGGGCGCTTGATTTTTATGACGCGGTTGCGGGCGCGACGCAGCTTCCTGTGATGCTTTATAACTTCCCGGAGCGTACGGGTGCGGATTTGAGTCCGGAGTTGGTGGCTGAGCTGGCTGCCCGGCACGAAAATATTGTGGCGCTCAAGGATACGGTGGATACCCAGAGTCATACGCGCCGGGTGATTCGTGAGGTGAAGAAGGCGCGCCCGGATTTCGCGGTGCTTTCTGGTTTTGATGAGTATTACATTGGGAATCGGGTGTGTGGCGGGGCTGGGGTGCTCTCGGGTCTCACGAATTTGATTCCTGAGGTGTTTGCGGCGATGCATGCGGCGTATGAGGCCGGGGATGTTACGCGCGCGGCTGTGGAGTTGGGGAAGATTACGCGTTTGGCTGCGGTGTATGAGATCGGTGATATTTTCATTGCTGCGATTAAGGAGGGGGTGCGTTTGTGCGGGGTGGAGTGCTCGCCGTTGATGCGTGCCCCGCAGGTCCCGCTGAGCGCGGAGGATTCGGAGAAAATCGCGACGCTGCTGCGCGAGGTACGCGCATAAATAAACGCGCATTAAGTGCCGCGTTAAGTACCGTGCACTAAATATCGCGCATTAAATACGACGACGCCCGGGGTGGGTGGAAAATCCGCCCCCCCCGGGGCCAACCGGCCACTGTGTTCCTTGCCCACGCCGTTGCTCGGGTATTTCGCAGTCATCGGCGACTGTCACAAAAACGCAGAATCGACGGTCGAAAAATAGCCCACCCTCCGATTGAAACATTGCTCAAATACTGCACTGACGTGTATGTTAATAATGTATCTAATATGAGATACGCTTCTCCGCAAGAATTTCGCCAAGTTGCGTCGCTGATGACGGAACTCCGAATGTGGCAAGAATTGAAGCTCCGTGAAATAAGGAGGGGAACGATGTGGTGGCGTCTATTCCCAGAGGTGGTGTGGGGCGGAATCCTGGTAGCCCTCGCTGCCAATCTTGAGCAGGTGGGATGGACTGACATCCCGGTTATTCTTGAGGCCGTTCTTCTGGTTCCTGTAACGCTGTGGAGTTTTTCTTGGCGGCGGCGGGAAGGTCTCACGGAAATCCTCCACGCGGGATTCTATATGGCAAGTGCAATAGCACTGCTCGTAATACAGAATTCGTCATGGACGCGATTCGCCGTCGTTATCCTCGTAGTGGGCTATGCGGTCGGCTATAAATATCGGAGGGAAAACCTCGCTATAGGAAGCGAAAATTAGTACCCTTGGGGCGTGATTGTCAGCGTATAGCCGTCAATCACGCCCCAGTTTTCTCTAGGTTCGACTGCGAGATGAACTGTTGTTCATCTCGATGCGGCTCGCAGTTGCCGAACGGTTGAGGGGCGCGTTCCCGTTAGCGCCGCTTACCGACTTCGAAGGTATTCACCGTCCAGGCGCGCAGCTGATCGGAAAGAGTCACCCCCAGGCCGGGCCGGTCAGAAACAATCATGCGGCCGCCCTTGATTTCCATGTGCTCATTGAAGAGCGGATCGAGCCAGGTGAAGTGCTCCACCCACGGCTCCAGGGAATAGGTGGCCGCCAGGTGGGAGTGGATCTCCATGGCGAAATGCGGGGCGAGCTGTAGGCCGGCATGCTCGGCCAGCTTCGTCAGTTTGAGGAACTCCGAAACGCCGCCCACGCGCGGAGCGTCCGGCTGAATGAAATCGCAGGAGTGGTTCTCGATGAGTTTGACGTGCTCGGCCACCGAAGCGAGCATCTCACCGGTAGCAATCGGGGTGATGAAACGCCGCGCGAGCTCCGCATGGCCTTCGTAATCGTAGGCATCCAGCGGTTCCTCAATCCACACCAGATTGAATTCTTCCAGCCACTCGCACATGCGGTTCGCGGTGGGGCGATCCCACTGCTGATTCGCATCCACCATGAGCGGGAAGTCATCGCCCAGCGCCTCGCGCACCGCCTTGACGCGGGTGTAATCCACCTGGTGATCCGGGTGACCCACCTTGATCTTGATACCGCCAATGCCCTTCTCCTTGGAAGTCAGCGCATTCTCGATCACTTCTTCCAGCGGCGAGGAGAGGAAGCCGCCGGAGGTGTTGTAGGTACGGATGGAATCCCGGTGGGCGCCAATAAGCTTGGAGAGCGGCAGCCCGGCCCGCTTCGCCTTCAAATCCCACAGAGCCACATCAATGGCGGCAATGGCCTGCACCGCCACCCCGCTGCGCCCCACCGAAGCCCCGGCCCACAGTAGCTTCACGCGCAGCCGGTCAATATCGTTGGGATCTTCCCCGATGAGGTTATCGGCGACCTCGGAAGCGTGGGCGAATTGGGCCGGTCCACCCGCCCGCTTCGAATACGAAAAACCAACTCCGGAATGGCCATCGGTTGTTTCGATCTCGCAGAAGAGGAAATTCACCTCGGTCATGGGCTTTTGCCGCCCGGTGAACACCTTTGCGTCAGAAATCGGGTTGTTCAGTGGCAAAATAACGTGAGAAAGCTTCACGTGTGCGATGGTATCCCGGCTCACAATATGCTCCTTTGCCTTGGGGTCTGCCTGAGATATGCCGGAAAGACGCCCGTGCAGTGGTATACACACGACGCCATCATATTTGCGGGCAGTACAAGTATCTACACATGTAGACCGGGGCAAATGTGACATAAGTCCCCAGGCGGCGCACTTTCGCGGCTAATGGGGAGAAAGCCAGCTGGCGGCGTCGTTAAAAACGCGCGGTAGCGCTCGCTACGCTAACGCGCGTCGCAACACTACCGCGCCGCTAAATCGGCGCTACCCAATCGCCGCAACACTACCGCGCCGCTGAATCTGCGCTACGCAAACGCCGCAACACTACCGCGTCGCGGAACTCCCGCTACGCAATCGGCGCGGAATCGAGAATCCGATTGACGGCCGTGCGCATGGCGGCCGCGATCTCCGCTTCGCGTTCGGCACTCCAGCGCGCGCTAGGAACCGAGCAGGAGATGGCGTCGCGCACCGGGCTTTCGTAAGGGAGGGAAAATGCCACGCAATGCAGGCCGAGGGTATTTTCCTCGTTATCAATGGCGTACCCGCGCGCGGCGGTTTCCTTGAGGTTCTTGCGCAGCTGCGCCGGCGAAGTGATCGTCCGCGCGGTCAGCTCCACCAACTCCTCCGGAATGTCCTCGGGGCGGTGGGCCAGCACGGCCTTGCCCAGCCCGGTGGCCGCGGCGGGCAGGCGGCGCCCCACGCGCGAATAGGTGCGGGTGGACCGATCGGATTGTTGAGTAAGCAGATACACGATTTCCGCGTTATCGAAACGGCCCATGTGGAAGGTTTCCCCGTGCTCCTTCGCCAGGTCCACCAGGATCGGGCGCACAATCCGCACGTAGGGATCCGCATCAATATAGGCCGTGCCCACGGTGAGCGCGCGAATGCCCAGCATATAGCGATCCGTGGAGGTAGCCTGCACCCATTCGGCGTCGATGAGGGTGCGCAGCAGTGCGTAGGTGGAGGAGCGTGGCGCATCTAACTCCGTGCAGATTTCCGCCAAGCGCGGCGGGTCGGCAATGCGCCTGCCGAGGAATTCGAGCAGGTCAACCGTGCGCGAGGCAGATTTTACGGGGCGAACACCGCCACTATGTGTGCTTGTAGCTCTCAAACGAATCCAACACCTTCGTAGCCGCGGTACCACGGCGAGCGGTAAAACGCCACGCGCTGTGGGGTACCTCAGGGATGCCACGGTACCACGATGATTTCTTCCATTTCTCTAGGTTCCATAGTAAAGGACAGCGCAACAAGTTCCCCGGAACTGCGCCGCTGCACGCCTGTGTCGCTCTGCATACCTCAGACGTTAGTCCCAGCCTGTAGTACCGCAATCGCGTTTTAATACTAGTGTCTACATACGTAGCTGACTGTCCACAAAGTTTCGAACTTCGTTGCTGAAGTCGAAACTGAAGCCGCAACCAAGGAGAACTATGGAGTTCCATGCAGAAGGCGTGATTCCCGCTCTCGTCACTCCCTTAGATCGCGAAGGAAACTTGCTGGAGCAGGGTCTGCGCGACGTCATTGACTACACGATTACCAACGGCGTGCACGGTATTTTCGTGCTCGGCAGCTCCGGCGAAATCTACGGCCTCGATAATGCCCAAAAGCGCCGCGTTGTTGAAATCGCCGTGGAGCAAGCCAATGGCCGGGTCCCGGTCTACGCCGGCGCCTCGGAAATTACCACGCGCGATTGCATTAAAACCGCGCATATGGTCCAGGAAGTGGGCGGGGTATCCGCTCTTTCGGTCCTCACCCCCTACTTCATGACCCCCACCCAGTCCGAACTGGTCGAACACTATAAGAACATCGCGGCGGAAACCGATCTGCCCATCCTGGTGTACTCCAATCCGGGGCGCACCCAGGTCCCAGTGGCCCTGAAGACCATGCTCGAATTGGTGGATGTCCCCAATATCATCGGCATCAAGGATTCCGCCGGAAACCTAACCCTGACCGGGGACTATATCCGCGAACTCCCCGATGACTTCGATGTGATCATGGGCCGCGATACCCTCATCTACCCGGCCCTGTGCCTGGGAGCCGCCGGCGCCATCGCCTCCACCGCGAATATTGCGCCCAAGCTCGTTTCCAGCATTTACAACGAATACCGCGCCGGCAACCGCGAACGCGCCCTCGAATTGCAAAATGCGCTCTCGCCGCTGCGCAACCTCGTGGACGTGGCCACCTTCCCGGTGGTCCTCAAGGAAGGCCTGCGCATGGCTGGTGTGGAAGCGGGCTACTGCTTCGCACCGGCCCGTGAACTTGCCCCCGAATTCCGCCCGGCGCTCGAAAAGGCCGTCGAAGCGGTCACCAATATCTAAGCCGCTCGCGGCTCAACATGCCGCGCGGTTCTGCCGGTGCCTGCGGAGTAGCTGTGCCTGTAGCACGCCTCGCCGCGGGAAAACCGCAGCGCCGCATCCGGCTCTCTCAGTGATGAGATTGGAAACTAAGGAAAAACCATGCCACTAGTAATCCTCGCACTTGGCATTGCTCTTCTCCTGTTCCTCATGATCGTGCTGAAGATGAATGGCTTTATTGCCCTCGTCATCGTCTCGGTCGTGGTGGGCATGGCGCAGGGTATGCCTCTCCTGGCAACCGTCGACGATAAGGGTGAGAAGGTCAAGGGACTCCTTGACGTCATCCAATCGGGCGTGGGCGGGCAGACCGGTAAACTCGTGCTGCTCCTCGGCTTCGGCGCCATGCTCGGCGTTTTCATGGCGGATATGGGCGCGGCGAACCGCCTCGCCACCACCATGATTAACAAGTTCGGAATCAAGCATTCCCAGCTCGCGATTGTTATCGTGTCCTTCCTCGTGGGCGTTGTGCTCTTCTACGAGACCGCCTTCGTCATCATCATCCCCATCGTCTTCGCCGTGTGCCGGGCCTACAAGATCCCGGTCATGTGGCTGGCGATGCCCATGGCGATCGCGCTGTCCACGATGCACTCCTTCCTTCCGCCCCACCCGGGCCCCTCGGCCGTGGCGAATATGTACGACGCCTCCATCGGCCTGACCATGCTTTACGGCCTTATCTTCGCCATTCCGCTGGGCGCCGTGGTCGCGATCATGTGGCCGCGCCTGCCCTTCGTCAAGTCCGTGACCGCCCGCCCGCCGGCCGGCCTGGTCAACGAAAAGGAATGGACCGACGAAGAAATGCCGGGCTTCTGGGCCTCGCTGTGCATCACCGCCCTCCCGGTTATCCTCATCGGCGGGCACGCCATCCTCGAAGTGACCCTGGGCCACGAGCACGCGGTCACCAAAGTGATGGCCTTCATCGGCCACGACTGGTTCGCCCTCATGATCTCCCTGCTGGTGGCGGTGGCCTACTTCGGCCTGGTCCGCAAGGTACCGATGGATAAGATCATGGCGTCCTGCGCGGCTTCGGTGAAGTCCATCGCGATGATTGTGTTCATCATCGGCGGTGGCGGCGCCTTCGCGGCCGTGCTCAAGAACGGCGGCATTTCCGATTACATTCTTTCCATTACCGAAAACCTCAGCCTCTCCCCGATTATTATCGCTTGGCTTATTGCCGCGCTTATGCGCGTGGCCCTCGGTTCGGCTTCGGTGGCCGTGGTGGCCGCGGCCGGTATCGCGGTGCCGATGATCGCCGGCGGCGGGGTGAGCCCCGAAATCATGACCCTGGCGACCGCGTGCGGTTCCATTATGGCCTCGCACGTGAACGACCCCGGGTTCTGGATGTTCAAGGAATTCCTCGGGCTCTCGGTGGCGGAAACCATCAAGGTCCGCACCACCTACACCTCCCTGCTCTCCGTGCTCGGCTTGGGCGCCTGCCTGTTGCTGAGCCTCGTGGTTCCGGCTTAACGCTGGAGAAATAGGGGGTACGACGGCGCAGCTGCGTCGTCGGCCCACCCTCGCGAGGAATGGTGTGCATAAAAACGGAGCGCCCCACCCCACGTGACACGCTCCGCCCGTTGGAAACACCAACCTGACGATCATACAAAAAGGAAGGAAAAACTCCATGAAGATCGGATTTATCGGTCTTGGCATTATGGGCAAGCCCATGGCGAAGAACCTCCTCAAGGCCGGCCACGAACTCTTCGTGAACGACCACAATGCCGAAGCTGTTGCCGAGGTGGTGGAAGCCGGAGCGACCGCCGTTGCCAATGGTAAGGAAGCGGCGGAGAAGGCCGACCTGGTCATCACCATGCTTCCGAATTCCCCCCACGTCAAGGCGGTGGCCCTGGGCGAAGGCGGCATTATCGAAGGCGCTCGCGAAGGGCTCATCTACGTTGATATGTCCTCCATCGCGCCCCTCGCCTCGCGCGAAGTGGCCGCGGGCCTGGAAAAGGCCGGCGTGCGGATGCTGGACGCCCCGGTCTCCGGCGGCGAACCGAAGGCCATCGACGGCACCATGTCCGTGATGGTCGGCGGTGAAGAAGAACTCTTCAACGAGGTCAAGGACGTGCTCGGCGTGATGGCCGGGGATGTTACCTACGTGGGGCCCATCGGGGCCGGCAATATTGCCAAGCTGGCCAACCAGGCCATCGTGGCGATCAATATTGCCGCCTGCGCCGAAGCCTTCACCATGGCCCAGAAGGCCGGGGTGGATCCGGAAGCCGTGTACCGCGCCATCCGCGGCGGGCTGGCTGGCTCCACGGTGATGGACGCCAAGGTTCCCATGATGCTGGCCCGCAATTTCAAGCCGGGCTTCCGCATCAACCTGCATATCAAGGACCTCAATAACGTGATGGACACCGGCCACGGGGTCAATTCCGCGCTTCCGCTCACCGCCCAGGTGCGCGAGATGATGTCGGTACTCGAGGGCGATGACCATGCCGGTGAGGACCACTCCTCCCTCGTGCGCTTCTACGAGAAGCTCGCGAATATCGAGCTGCACCCGGGCCTGCCCGAGTAAAGCCCCCGCTGGCCGCGGGAATGTGACTCCTAGCCGCGCGGCCGGCATGATGCGGCTGGCTACCGCGCCGGCCCGGCCGGAAAGGAACCTCCCCTGACCGGCCGGCCGGCGGCCAGCTGGCGGCGTCGTCGTACTACCCGTACTACCCGTACTACCCGTATTACCCGCACTACACGTACCACCCACGTACCCACCCGCGCCGCGCGCACAATCCGCGCAGCGCCCAAACAAGAAAGACAACGATGTCAGTTCCCACAATTAAGAAAATCGATGTTTACCCGGTTGCCGGCCACGACTGCATGGAACTCAACCTCTCGGGCGCGCACGGCCCCTACTTCACCCGTAACGTGGTGGTGATGGAAGATTCCAGCGGAAACGTTGGTATCGGCGAAGTCCCCGGCGGTGAGAAAATTACCCGCACCATCGAGGACGCCAAAGATATTGTGCTGGGGCGTTCCCTCGCCGATTACAATAATTTCCTGCGCGAAGTGGGCGAGCGCTTCGCGGATCGCGATGCCGGCGGGCGCGGCCTGCAAACCTTCGATCTGCGCACCACCGTCCACGCCGTCACCGCGCTGGAAGCAGCCACTCTGGATCTTTTCGGCCAGTTCCTCAACGTGCCGGTGGCCGCGCTCCTGGGCGAAGGCCAGCAGCGCGACCAGGTGCGGGCCCTCGGCTACCTCTTCTACGTGGGCGACCCGGATAAAACGGACCTGCCCTACCTGCGCGAAAAGGATTCGGATGTGGAATGGTACCGCATCCGCCACGAAGAAGCCCTCACCCCCGAAGCGATCGTGAAATTCGCGGAAGCCACCCACGATCTCTACGGATTCCAGGACTTCAAGCTCAAGGGCGGCGTGCTGGAAGGCGCCGAAGAAATGAAGGCGATTGTGGCCCTCAAGAAACGCTTCCCCGAGGCCCGCATCACCCTTGACCCCAACGGCGCGTGGTCCCTCAAGGAAGCCATCGAGCTGTGCAAGGACAAGGTCGGCATCCTCACCTACGCCGAGGATCCCTGCGGTGCCGAAAATGGGTTCTCCGGCCGCGAGATCCTCAACGAGTTCCGCAAGGCCACCGGCCTGCCCACCGCCACCAATATGGTTAATACCGACTGGCGCCAGATGACCCACTCGCTGACCCTGCAATCCGTGGACATCCCGCTGGCCGACCCGCACTTCTGGACGATGCGCGGCTCGGTGCGCGTGGCCCAGCTCTGCCACGATATGGGCATGACCTGGGGCTGCCACTCCAATAACCACTTCGATATTTCCCTGGCCCAGATCGCCCACTGCGGCGCGGCGGCCCCGGGCGAATACAACGCGCTGGATACCCACTGGATCTGGCAGGAAGGCGTGGAGCGCCTCACCAAGGAACCGCTGAAGATCGTGGACGGCAAGCTCACGATCCCGCAGCGCCCGGGCCTGGGCATCGAGCCCGATATGGACCAGATCCTCGCGGCGCACGAACTCTACAAGGAGAAGGTGGAAGGCGGCGGGGCGCGCAACGACGCCATCGGCATGCAGTACCTCATCCCCGGCTGGAAGTTCGACAATAAGAAGCCAGCACTGGTGCGCTAAGTCGGCGACCGCATACGCTAGTTCCTAGCGACCAGTGTTCCTATCGCGCGGGGTGCGCGGGCGCGGGTTTTCTCCATTTCCTCGCGTTCGCGTGCCCCGCGTATTTTTCGATAGCGTTTCGAGAGCGCTTCTGTAGCTTTCGATAGTTTTAGCATCAGCGTGACTCAGCACGGCGAAACCGTAGATACCAGTGTGAAAGGCTCTGCCATGAAAATTGTGTGCTGCCCCGATAGCTTCAAAGAATCCATGACGGCGGCCCGGGCGGCCGCGGCGCTCGCGGCCGGGGCGCGGCGGGCTATTCCCGATGCGCAATGCGTGGAGGTTCCCATGGCGGACGGCGGCGAAGGTTTCGCCCGCGCCATTGCCGATGCGCTGGGCGCCCGCGTGATTACGCTTCCGGTGGCCGGGGTGCGCGGGGCTACCGTGACGGCCGAGCTGGCGCTCGCGGGGGAGCGCGCCATTTTTGAAAGCGCCGCCGCGGTGGGCTTGGATCAGCTGCGCCCCGAGGAACGCGATATTCGCCGCTCGGATAGCACCGGGGTGGGGCAACTTATTGCGCGGGCGCTTGACGAGGGCGCCACCGAAATTCTGGTGGGCCTGGGTGGTTCCGCCACGAACGACGGCGGTGCCGGGATGCTCGCCGCACTCGGCGCACGTTTTTACGACGACGCCGCCACCGAGCTGGGCACCACCCCGGCGGAAATGGTGCGGCTGGCGCGGGCGGATTTCAGCGGTCTGGATCCTCGCCTGGCTGGCGTGACCATCCGGGTGGCCTGTGATGTGGATAATCCGCTGCTCGGCGAGCGCGGGGCTTCCGCGATTTACGGGCCGCAGAAGGGCGCTTCGCCGGAGGACGTGGAATTCCTGGACCGAGTGCTGCGTAATTTTGCGACCGTTGCCGGGAAGATGGACGTGCAGGAGACGCCGGGCGCGGGGGCGGCCGGCGGCCTCGGTTTCGCGTTTTTGCTGCTGGGCGCCAGCCTGGAATCCGGGGTGGATCTGGTGATGGAAACCGTGGGGCTGGCCGAGGCGATGGCCGGCGCGGATCTGGTCCTGACCGGGGAGGGCGCCATGGATCGCCAAACCCTCATGGGTAAAACGCTTTCCGGGGTGGCGCGGCTCGCCGCGGCGGCTGGCGCGGGCGCGCATACGGGTGTGCCGATTATTGCTTTCGCGGGGAAGCTCGGCGAAGGCGTCGAGGACCTGTACGAGCATGGTTTCGTTGGCCTGGTGCCGATTGTTGATCGGCCCTGCACGCTTGATGAGGCGCTCGCGGAGGGCGCGGCGAACCTGGAAAACGCCGCCGAGCGCGCCCTGCGCCTCTACGCCGCCGGCCAGCGAGCATAATTTCGCGGTGGCGGCCGCTAGATTAAACCATCCATGACCCCTGGGGTAAACAAGTGTTAACGTAGGGCGAGGAGGAATCATGGACTCTACTCAAATGAGCATTGAAGAAATGGCGAACTGGTTTGAGAACTGCACGCTGGCCGACTTCGATACCATGGAGGCCAATACGGCTGCTATTGCACTGGAAAAAGCTCGCATAGCAACTCAGCAAGCGCAAATAGCCTCACTTGAGGCCGTGCGTAAAGCTCGCGAAGACGGTCTTACATGGGAGCAGATCGGGGAACATCTCCATCTTTCCCGGCAGGGCGCTTTCCAAAAATACGCCCATAAAATTGCTTCCTAAAACGCGCATTTAGCCCCGGTCCTTCCAAGGGTTCCGTAAGCCGAGGATCCATAAGTCGAACCTCAGGAGTAACACCAGCACCTGCGGGGGCCCTATGTGTTTGCTGAGCTGTACTTCGTATGTACGACATCGGCAGTACATCTCGGAAAATACATACCGGATCCGGCGGCCTACGCCCCGGCCCCCGCGGATATAAAAAGGAGCACGATCCTCTTCATGGCATTTCCTCGTTCGGGCCGGTGGGGTAAAAATATACCAACGAGTTGAGTGTCACATGCTAGGGGTAAGGAGACCGCGGTGAAGCAATATAAACGAAGGCTGATTGCCGCAGGTTTTATGTTCCTCGCCGGTCTCCTTGCCTCGTGCTCCACCCAGGAAGGTCCATTTCGACTTTCGCCGGGAGAACCTATTCCGGGAGATTTTATATGCTCCATTGAATCCTTTTACGACACTGTCTCTATATGGCAAGATGCGGATGATGTTCATGTCTTGACGTACTCCAAAGTGGATGTTAAGCCTGACGAACCTCACCGCTACAAAGTAATGTCTCCCCGAGAGCTTACTGCTGATGATATCGAAGTAACATGGTATGGAGACGAGTTCGGCGAAGACGAGAAAGACCCCTTTAACGGTAATTCGCTATCGGCACGTATCGTTATCACGGTTGACGGCACGGTCATATTTGATCACCTCGAATCTTTTGTGGAAAACAGACCCGAGTAGTTGTGTCGTAGTTATTATGGCCATTCCTAAGGATACGATTCACAACCACACTGCCACCTACTGAGCCGGCTCGGTCGTGACCCAACAAAGTGGTACTCCACGACAGGAAATCATCTAGTTAATGTAGTTCTGGTACCACTTTGGGTGTGCCGGGCTTGGGTGGCTATCTGGAAGAACGACGACGGGGGTGGTACATCGCGTGCGATGTACCACCCCCGTGGCTTAGGCGCAGGGCTTGCCTAGCGGTCTGTGCGGATGCGGCGCCAGGCCAGAATTCCGAGGCCGGCGAGGAGTGCTGAGCCCGCGAGGGCTGCTCCGGTGCGGGCATCGCTGCCGGTGCGCACAATCCGCGGCGGATTTCCGGGAGGAGTGCTCGGCGGAGTCGTAGCTGGAGGTGTGCCGGTCGGCGGTGTAGCCGGCGGAGTTACCGGAGGTGTACTCGGCGGAACCGTGGGCGGCGTCGGTGGCTCACTCGGAGTGGGCGGCACCGGCGGCGTTGTAGGTGGAGTCGTCGGGGGAGCCGGCGGCGTCGTTGGCGGCGCCGGGGGAGTAGTCGGCGGTACCGGCGGCTCAGTTGTGGGCGGGCACGGCGGCGTGGTTGGAGGAGTCGGAGGCTCCGTCGGCGGCACCGTGGGTGGCGTAGTAGGCGGGGGCGGGGTCAGGGTATTGACCACCGTCACCGCGCGATGAATAATGCCGTCCGCGCCAGGAGCTTCGGGAGTGCCGGGCTGTCCAGGTGTGCCAGGCCCGGCCGGAACCGGCACAATCGCCCCTGCGTTCGGTGCGGCAGCGCCATCGGCACCGCCAGCATCACCCGCGCCAGCTCCCTTCTCACGTAGCCCGTACATGTAGGCCACGCCTTCCGCATTGGCGCGGGGCAGCCCGGTGAGGGTGCGCGTCCAGTTATCGGCCTTCGTCACGGTGAAGCTCTGCACCACCTCGGGGTGGGTGAACTCCGCGCTGGTATCGCGCAGCAGTTCGAATTCCACCTGCTCGGGCTGTGCCGCGCCCGGCACCGGATCGCTCGAATCGCGGTAGGCCCACTGCTTCGTGACCGTAATATCCACCGGCACGGGCACCTCATTAGCCACCTTCCCGAGGAACCACACCTCGGGCGGGGCCATGCCTTCCGCCAACTTCGGACGCGCGGGCAACTCTTCCCCACGCTGCACCAGCAGCTGCGACGGCTCCAGCACCTTGGTTTTTAGGACCTTACCGGCCGCGTCCAGCTCCTGCACCGCGTAAACATAAAACTCCCCGGCATCGTTGCGGATGGGCAAATCGGTGAAGCTCTTCGTCCACTCCTCGCCAGCCGTCACGCTGAATTCATGCACCACCTGCGGATTCAGGAGCTCAGCGGACGTATCGGAGACCAGGCGCATCGGCACGCTCGATGAGGCAATATCCGAAGGACGTGCCGGTACCGGACTGGGCACGCTGCCAGCTGGCGTCGTCGTCGTTTCATAGAACCACTGTTTCGTGACCGTTGCCTGCGCGCGACCCCACGTGCCGAAAATAACCGAGCCATTCGTGCCGATACCCGCACCGCGCGGCGCGGCGTTACCCGTAATGATCAGGCGCGCGGCGCCGCGGGCCGCGTCCTTAGCGGGATCGGAAACCACGGCGGCGAAGCCCTCGTTTGAAATACGGCGCCCCTTGACGAGCTGTGGGTAGGGCCGCTGGTCCGGGGGCAGGCCCAGCTGCGCCGGATCGAAGCGGGCACCTTCGTTGTCCTGGTAGTAATCCACCAGGCCGCCGCCGATGATGCTATCCGAAAGCCACACTGGTGCGGAGCTGACCGAACCGAGGTTATCGTGGGCGAGGTCCGCGCCGTAGCGCTTGGCTGTATTGTCGAAAACAGCGGCGCCGTTATCCACGTGGACTTCCACGTTGCCGGTGGGGCAGGTCCAGATCCCGCCGCCAATTCCTGAAGCGGCGTTTTCTGTCACCAGAGTATCGGCGAGGTGCAGCGTGTAATTGGCGGTAGCAACGTAAACACCGCCGCCTTGCTGACCTGCCCTATTGCCGCTGATCGTGCCGCCGTTGAGTAGCACCTTGTTGGACACCACGTTCACGCCGCCGCCGGTGCGCCAGCTGGAATTATTCGAAATGGTGCCGCCGTTCATGGTGAAACCGCCCGGAGAAAGCTCGGACCATTGTTCACGGGTGAAACCCCAGTTCATGCCGTCGCCGGGGATTTCCTGCCAAGTGCCATCAGCACCCCAGGTGTAGAGGTTGAACGTTCCCACGCCGCCACCGTTGGGGGCGTTATTGGAATCGATGGTGCCACCGTTCATAGTGATATCCGCGTTGCCGAAAGCAAGAATGCCACCGCCGGAGAAAGAGGCGCGGTTACGCGAAATGGTGCCGCCATTGACCGTGATATAGCCGCGGGTGCGAGCAGAGTTTTCGGGGGTGGCATCCGATTTGGACCACAGCCACGTGAATGCGACCATCCCGCCCGCGAAACCGGAATTTTCCGTGATGGTTCCGCCGTTAATGGTGACGTTCCCACCTTTGTAGAGGCCAATCCCGCCGACTTCACCGTAACCTTGAGAGTCGATAACGCGAGCTTTGCCCTTGCTGACCTCCCCGCCGTTCATCACGAAGGTGGCGCCCTCGGTCACCGCGATATTAGCCGCGCCGTACTGGACGGCGCCGGGATTACCTAGCTCACGATGATTATCGGTAACTTTCCCGCCATTGAGGGTGAAACTGGCGTCTTTCCCGCTGACGGTGATCGCGCCCTGGTAGGTCTGCTTCGCCCCGCGCACCCCGGAGAATTCCCCGCCGTTAATCGTGAGGCTGCCGCGCACATCCAGAAGGGTGCCGCCGCCCGGGACCCATTCGCCGCGGCTGAGCAGGTGGAAAGTGCCGCCGTCGTAATTATCGAAAGTGAGGGAGGAACCGGCCGGCACCTGCACCATCGTGCCGGTGAAGCCGTCCTCGCGGTTGAGGCCCGACGTGGTGGTGCCCCACGGGGCGCGGGCGCCATTGACGAGTTCGATATCCGCGCCGGCGGGAATCTTCAGGGTTTGCGTGAGCATCGTGTCCGTGGCGCCCAAAATAATACGGGTGGGCGTGGTTCCGGCCTCGCTAATGCGCTGGGTGAGGAGGGCTTCGGGGCAGGTCAAGTCATTGGGATCTTGCGAACATTGCACGACGGCGCGCGGCGACGACGCCGCATCAGCCGCGGGGCTGGTATCGGCCGTGGTGCTGGCATCGGCCGTGGCGCTGGCATCGCCGGCATCAGCCGCGCGGGCCGGCCCCGGAGTGATCCATATCAGCGAGCCAAGAATAAGGAAGAGAACCGCCAGGAAACTCAGGAGCGCGCGGGAGCGCGGCTGGCGGGTGGAGGGCTGCGGCATGATCACTCCTTGGAATAGGCAGCTGCGATGCTGCGACGATACTTCAAGTTGAAAACCGGAACAATATTATTATTTATTTTAGTACTTTGAGCAGTTTCGCGCTCAGGACTTAGGTATGCGCAAAAAATATGCCCGATGCCACAAAGTGGACAATAAAAGTTTGCCAAAAATTCGGAAAACATCGATACGATTCATTACAGATTGTTATAGCAGGGGTCCTCATCATTGCTGTTATAGCAACAAGTCACATCATGATGGAATATGCCATCACATTTTCACGCAAGGAAGCTCGATGAATCGACATTTCACGATGCCACGGGCGTCACGGCGGTCGCTTATTGCGCTGCTGTGTACCGTCCTTCTTCTGAATTTGGGATGGGGAGCGCTCCCGCAAGCCTCCGCCGCTCCCGCAACAGGTGCTCTTACCAATGTATCCGTTGGCATCACCGGCGATGATACCTACGGCGATTACGATGCCGACCCGAAGAACGGGAAAGTTGGGTACGGATCGCGCGTCTCATTCCAGTGGGCTTTCGTAGCATCTGATGCTACCTCCGCCACCATCTCGCAGACTCTCCCGGAAGGCTGGAGCTGGGAAACCGGCCCCGGGCTTGACGCCGTGCTGGGCGGAACCGCGAACGGTGTGGAACGCTCCTACACCGTGAGCGCAGATGGCCGCACTCTCACCGCCACCGTGAGTAATGAGGGCGGTTCCGGCACCGCTGCTGTGGTCATCCAACCGATTATTGCGCGGCCGGGCACCGGAGTGGGCCCGGGCAGCACCTACAGTCCCGAACTGCTGGTGACCGACGCGCAGGGGGAGCGCACTGTTCCGGTATCTGGTGATCTCACCTCCGTTGAAGTTGTTGGGCAGCTCGACTTCGATCTTGGGCACGGCCGTGATCCAGTTGATGATACGGGTACCTACCGCGGGGAAGGCCCCTATAATTTCGGCTCCGGCACGGAAAAAGGCAATCTCTTCGGTTTCACGCCGAAGTACAGTTTCCCCTTCTCCGATAGGTGGACGTTTGAGAAACCCCTCACCACCGCGGTCACATTTACGATCATGGTGCAAGAACCCGGCGCTAATGCTCCGCGTCCCTTCATTCCGGAGCGATGGGCAGTTGCGCCGGTGCGGTCGGGGATAACTGCCGAAAAAGGGGACTCCTTCGGAAAATTCACTCTCACGGGAGCCCAAGCTCGGGATGGGAATTCCGCGGCTTATGTGCAATACCGAGTGTGGATTCCCGCTTCTGAGTTTGCGAAATTGGCTAATAAGACGGTGGTTACTTTCAGCAGTTCCGTCACTCCGGTAAACCCGCGGGGCAGCTCTGCGTCGTCGCCCTCACAACCTCTCCACGAAACAAACCCGCTCAATAATACTGAAACCCTCACATGGACAATCGACCGGCCTACGGAAGGGCGGCTCCTCACAGATACCAATCAGCGTTACGGCAGGCATCCAGAGGGAGCCGACCCGGACGCGATGCGGGCAAGGCCGAGCTTGGGGCACAACGGCGTTGTGCCGCCGAATACTCCGTATGCACTCATCGGCGTTGCTTACCAGTATCTGGATAACACCCGCCTGGGCGGTCAGTATGAAAGCGTGGGCTCGGTCGATAACCAGGTCACCCTCAACGCGGGCAATCCGGCCTACCAACGCATGGATCCGCGCACCGCGCGCCTGTTCGTAAAAACCAGCGATATCCCCGGGGACCCCTACCCCAAGGGCATGCCCGGCGAAACAGCGAACGGCTACTATGAGATTCCAAAATCGGATTATGACCTGTACGTGCGGGCTGGTGCACCAGGTAGTCCGGAGCTGCGGGAATTCCGCCCACTATCCGAGTATTCGGGCGATTTTAGCGACGTTTATGCGTTGCAAGCCCGCCCCAAAGTGAATAATGGCAATTTGCTGTCCATGCGCACAGGCCCATCCGCTGCGCGAGAGCGCTACCATATGTACTTCACAGTCCAAGCGGTGGCAAGCTCGGACGCGGTTTTTGTTGATGACGGTATTAGCTTCTCCGTGGATATGCGGTCGAAGTACCAGGGAAGAAATCAATATAAAGGCACCGGAGGGCGCATTTTCGTCGCGGTTGGAGAAGCTCGTTTTAGGTCATCTTTGTTCACCGATATTAATTCGGACGGATCTGCTGGCAACCGCGTCACGGTAGCGAAAACAAATAATAAGTATCGCTACACTGTCCGCCCGGAAACCTTCCTCGTCCCCAACTCTCCGCAAACGACAGCCGCACACGCTCAGGTGCTTATGTGCATTCCCGCGGAAGTAGTGGATGTGGATCTGTCTCCCGTGGATGCCGCCACGTGGAGGGGGAGCAAGGCTTCCGATGCGAATCTCTGCGCGGATGGGCGCACCCCGTACCTCTTCGATTACGTGGCCAATGGCGGCAAACTTCCGGTGGGCCAGCAGCTGCCCGAGATTCCCATCAATCTGCACATAGGGCCCTATTTACCCGAATCCGGCCAGCTCAATCTGGATTCCTATTTCCGCGGGGATGACCTTCGGAAGTGGTATTGGAGAGATGTGATCGATCAGGCCGGCTGGCAGGCCCAAACCTCCACCGATGTCACTATGGTCCTGGTTGCCGGAGCGAACTACCTCAAGACGCTCCGCACCCCCAGCATCCAGCGCAATGAGCCGGCATCCTACCTCCTGGAAATGTATAACACCACCATGGATTCCATGGGGCACGCGATTTTCGTGGACGAACTGCCCTACGCGGGCGACGGGCGCGGCACTACCGTGACCCCGATCCTTACCGGGGTGGAACGTCTCCAGGGAGAGGCCGCTAATGTGAGTGCCGAATATACGACGGCGCCGCACGGCACCATCGGGGCCGCCCCGGCGGAGGGCGTCACCTGGCAGGAACTGACGGCTTCCACGGACCTTAGCCAGGTCACGGCACTGCGTTTCATCATCAACGATTTCGCTACCGGCCCGGCCGGCGGCGCGCGCTACGCCCTTACTCTGGAAGCTCCGCAGGCGCCGGCCGGCGCGGTCATCGCCAACACCATGACCGGCCTGCTGCGCACCACCTCGCATTCCCCGCTCCCGCTCACCGCCGCCGAACCGCAAAGCGCTACCGTGGTCGCCGCAACCGTGAGCGGGCGGATTGCCGTGGATATTAACGACGACGGCGCAAGCGCGGATGACACCGCGCTGGCCGGTGCCACCGTGCGCCTCCTGGATGCCAGCACAGGCGACCCGATCCTCAGCCCCAGCGGCGCTCCGGTAGAAACAACCTCGGCAGCCGACGGCACCTATTCCTTCGATAATGTACTGGCCGGAACCTACCGCATCTCGGTCACCCCGCCGGCCCCGGGAGGCAGTGCGAGCTACGTGCCGAGCTACTCCCCGGCCGGTAAAGACGGAGCCACCAGTGCCGTGGTGACGGTGGCGCGGGCAGCCAAGTTGGACGGCCAAGACTTTGGTTTCTTCCACGCCCAGCCCGCCCTTGCTCTCACCAAGACAGCTGCGCTTGCCGACGGTGATGCAGGCGCGAATGCGGCGGCCGGAGATACCGTGACCTATACCTTCACCATCACGAATAACGGGAACGTTCCCATTACGGAGATTGCCCTGAGTGACCCGAAGGTAAGCGGCCTTGCCATGACCTGGCCTGATGCTGCCCAACCGGGCACGTTGGCGCCGGGCGCCGTCGCCACTGGAATCGCGCACGCCACTCTCACCCAAGCCGATATCGACGCGGGCCGCGTGGACAATACCGCGACAGTCACCGGAACCTCGCCGCAGAATACCCCGGTGCAGGCCACGGCTACGGTGACCACTCCGTTGCCCGCAGCCGGCGCCCTCGCGGTGACCAAGACGGCTACGCCGCCGGCAACTATCTCGGCGGGTGAGCAGGTGCAGTACAGCATTACAGTGAGCAATACCGGCAATGTCACCCTGAGTGACGTGACGGTGACGGACCCGTTGCTCGGCGGCACCGTGGGGGCGGTTTCCACGCTCGCACCAGGAGCACGCCAGCAGGTGAGCGGCAGCTACACCCTTACCCAGGCGGATATTGACCGCGGCGGCGTGGATAATATCGCCACGGCTACTGGCATCGACCCGAGCGGAACAGCGGTGAGCGCCCAGGGAACCGCCACCGTCCAGCTCCCCGAAGCCCCGGCGCTCGCGGTCACCAAAACCGCTACGCCGCCGGCAACTATCGCGGCCGGTGAGCAGGTGCAGTACAGCATTGCAGTGCGCAATACCGGCAATGTGACCCTGCATGGAATTGTTGTGAGTGATCCGCTGCTCGGCGGGAAACTTGCCACCATCACCACCCTGGCCCCGGGAACTATCGGCACGGTGAGCGGCAGTTACACCCTCACCCAGGCGGATATTGACCGCGGCAGCCTGGAGAACACCGCCACGGCCGCGGGTGCATCCCCGCACGGTACCGCGGTGGAGGGTAGTGCCACGATTACGACCCCGCTGCCCGGGACCGCGGTGTTGCGCCTGGTGAAAACGGCGACGACGCCCGCCCAGCTGCGTGCCGGCGAACCCGTGGAGTACTCCATTGAGGTGAGTAATAGCGGCAACGTGACCCTCAGCGGCGTCGTCGTATCTGATCCGTTGCTGGGAGGGGAACTGGGTACTATCACAACGCTGGCACCCGGTGCCTCTCAGCGTGTTACCGGAACTTATACGCTGACGCAAGCGGATGTGGACCGCGGCAGCCTGGAAAACACCGCCACGGCTACCGGTACGGATCCGCACGGAACAGCGGTTACAGCCAGTGATAGCGCTACCGTGAGCATCCCGGACGGCGCCCAGATCCAGGTGATCAAGCAGGGGAGCGTACCGGAGCGCGCGGGCGAGATGCTGCGCGCCGGTGACGAAGTCACGTGGACCTTTACCATCACTAATCGCGGTACCACCACGCTAAGTGGGGTGGCACTGCGCGATGAGCTTCCTGGCTTGAGCGCGGTGAGCTTCGGTGCGTGGCCCGGTGCGGCCGGGGTCCTCGCTCCGGGGCAGTCGGTGACCGCCAGTGCAACCTCGCCGGTCACTCAGGGGCTGCTTGATGCTGGCGTGGTGGAGAATACCGCGAAGGTGAGCGCGACATCGCCGCGTGGGTTGGAGGTGCGCGATAGTGCCACAGAAACCGTGGTGCTCCCGCAGAGTCCCTCATTCGCTCTGGTGAAAACGGGCAGCGTGGAGAAGGAAAACCCGCGCGCAGGTGATATTGTCACCTGGTCTTTCGCGCTGGAGAACACCGGAAATACCACCCTGCGCAACGTTGTTATTCAGGACGACTTCCCGGGACTGTCCGAGATTGAGTACAGCTGGCCGGGTGAGGCTGGGGTGCTCGCTCCGGGTGAGAAGGCCAGTGCGAGTGCAACCTCGGTGCTCACCCAGGAGCAGGTGGATGCGGGTACCGTTCGCAACGATGCCAGCGCCACCGGGGTGACTCCGGGCGGGGATACCATCACGAATAAGCCGGGCGACCCGGAAATTCCAGGCAGTGGCGGCCACGGTGACATTACCATCACCGGACACCCGGGGATGACGATGGAGAAAACCGCGAAGGTGGATGGGGATGTCATCATCTACCGTTTCGAGGTGGTCAATACTGGAACAACGACGCTCACCGGCATCACCATCGACGATCCAATGGCCGGGCTGGGCCCCATCGAGTACAGCTGGCCGGGTGCGTCCGGGGTATTGGCTCCGGGAGAAGCGCTTCTAGCACACGCCCGGGCGAAGATCACCGCACCGATGCAGGGAACGACGGTAACCAATACCGCAACCGTCACCGCAGTGACTCCGGGTGGGGAGAAACTCACGGGTGTCACGGCGAGCGTGGACACCAAGGTTCCACCCGCCCCAGCATCTACGAAGCGGCTGAGCCATACAGGTGCTGAGCTCACGGCGCCCATCGTTCTCGCGATTCTCCTCCTGGCTGGAGGTAGCGCATTGCGGCGGCGAGAGAACGCCAGCTAAGCGCACCATTAACGTGACGGAACGCAGCTGAGTCGCATACAGCACGCAGGGCCCGGTCGGGATTGTGATCCCGGCCGGGCCCTGGTGTGCGGGTGGCCGCGTCGTGCTCATGGGTGCCTCCACTGATAGGTACCTGCACTGATGGGCACCCGCGCTGATGGCGGCGTAGCGCTGACGGCTTGCGGGTGGCGGCGCGGTGCACCGCTCGCCGCCACCCGGCCGCCGTGTTGGCGGGCAGTGCCGCCTGCTTAGCCGGCGACCAGCACGTGCAGCTGGCGCGGGCCGTGCACGCCCTCCACGCGGCTCAGCTCGATATCCGAGGTGGCGGACGGCCCGGCCACGAAAGTAATCGGCTGGCCATCGCGTACCGAATCCTGGAGCCGAGTCATCGCCTCGGGAGTATTGGAAACAACCTGGTCGGCACGCAGTATGCACACATGCGCATCGGGTACCAGAGTGAGCGCCCGCCGGCCCTGGTCAGCGCGATGGTCCATGGCGAACGTGCCGGTATTGGCCACCCCGACAGCGGCGGCCGTCACCACCGCATCAATCTCGTTGAGTTGGCGGGCGGTCAGGTTATCGTCGTCGTATATCTGGAAACCATCCGCCGCAATAGCCGCGCGCCACGCGGAATCCAGCCCCGCGGGAAGCACCACGGAACGCGCGCCAATCGCGTGTAGGTGTGCGACGATAGCCGCCGGGACCGCTTCCGGTTCCACCCGCTCCACCTCGGCCTTGTAATCGGCCACGAGCTCGAGGAAATAATCCACGATGTCGCCCTCGATGGCGGTGGGCTGGTTGTATTCCCAGCTGATCGCGGATTCTTCCGGATCCTGGCTGGGCACATCGCCGAGCGCGGAGCGAATCCGCGCGAAAATCTCATCACGTGCCGAGGTCATGACAGCTCCTCAGTGGTCGGGCGGCCGAAAATATCAGGTGCGCAGGTCGGGTTCGGCGGCAGCTGCGGAGCATTCGCCGACGCGCTTTGCCCCGCCGCGGGCGGCAGCTGCGGTAACTGCTGAGGGGCAGTTGGCGAATTGGCTGCGCCGTCGATCAGACTCGGATCGCAACCGAGCTGACCCTGCAACTCCTTCTGCATGCGCTTGAGCTGCCGCGCTTCGCGTTTCTTGCGCCGCGCGAACGTGGCGCGGGCGCTGCGCTTGGGCAGCATCGGGACGTCGCGGGCCCGCGTCCAGCGATGCACGCCGGGAATATGCCAATTCCCGATGTGATGCATGAACAGGCCCATGATCTTCCCGCCCACGCTGGCCATGCGCGCCGCGGCGCCCAGGCGCCAGCCCTTGCCCATAACCCAACCGCCGCCGGCCATGAGAATCGGCTCCACGTGCGGGCGCAGCCCGGCCTCCGCGCGTTTCTTATCCACCGCTTTGCGGCGCAGGTGCACGAGGATATTCGAGATCGGAATTTTCACCGGGCACACTTCATTACACGCCCCGCACAGGGTGGAAGCGAAGGGCAGGGAGCGATCCACCACCGATTCCAGGCCGCGAATCTGTGGGTTGAGAATCGCGCCGATGGGTCCGGGGTAGACCGAGCCGTAGGCGTGCCCGCCCACCTTCTCATACACGGGGCAAATATTCAGGCAGGCCGAGCAGCGAATGCAGCGCAGCGCCGCGCGCCCGATCGGGTCGGAGAGCACCTTGGTGCGCCCGTTATCCAGCAAAATAATATGAACATCGCGCGGGCCGTCACCTTTGCGGGCGCCCGTCCAAATGGTTCCGTAGGGGGCCATGCGCTCGCCGGTGGACGAACGCGGCAGCAGCTGCAAGAACACCTCGAGATCCTGGAAGGTGGGAAGAATCTTCTCAATACCCACCACGGAGATGAGGGTTTCCGGCAAGGTGAGGTTCATGCGGCCATTGCCTTCGGATTCCACCACCACCAGGGAACCGGTTTCCGCAATCGCGAAATTCGCGCCGGAAATCCCGACTTTGGTGCGCATGAACTTTTCGCGCAGGTGCACGCGGGCCGCGGCGGCCAGCTCGGCCGGCTCGTCGGTCACATCGGGCGGGCAGGGGGTGCCGTACTGGCCCATCTCCCGCAGGAAAATCTCGCGCACTTCGCTGCGATTGCGGTGAATCGCGGGAACCAGAATATGGCTGGGGCGGTCGTGCCCGAGCTGCACAATAAGCTCGGCCAAATCCGTTTCCCAGGCCGCGATCCGCGCCTCTTCCAGGTGTTCGTTCAGGTCAATTTCCTGGCTGACCATGGACTTGACCTTGGTGACTTCACTTTCCCCGGTGGCGCGCACCAGGTCGATCACGATCCGGTTGGCTTCCTCCGCATCGCGCGCCCAGTGCACATGCGCCCCGGCGGCGGTGGCGTTCTTTTCAAACTCTGCCAGATAATGATCGAGGTGGCGGCCCACCCGGTTCTTAATATCGGCACCGGCCTGGCGAATATCCTGCCAATTATCCAGCTCGCTCACCACCGCCTGGCGCTTCGCGCGAATCGTGTGGGTGGCGTGATGGAGATTCTTCGCCTGCGTTTCGTTGCCCAGCTCGCGCACCGCGGCCTTGGGGAAGGCCGGGGAATCAAGCAGATCCCCTTCGGGCGGAGCCGGGGTAAGGCGTTCCAATTTCAAAGTTTTCATGCGATCCTCCCGGCGGGGGTGGTAGCGGTTCCGGTTGCGGTCACGGCACCGGCGGCACCCGCTACGGACGCGCCCACGGCACCGGCGCCAACCGGCGCGGTCTGCACCAGCAAATTGACCATGTGAATGGGGCGGACGGGTTTCTTCTCGCGATGCAGGATCCCGCCGAAGTTCATGAGGCAGGCATTATCGAGGCTCGCCACGTATTCCGCCCCGGTTTCGATCACGTGCCGGGCCTTATCCCGCCCCAGCGCGATAGATACATCCGAGTTCTTCACGGAGAACGTGCCCCCGAAGCCACAGCACTGGCGCATATCTTCGAGCGGAATATATTCCAGCCCGCGCACCGCCTGCAGCAAGCGAATGGGCCGGTCGCCCACCTCGGCCACCCGCAGCGAATGGCACGAGGCGTGATAGGTCACCGTGTGCGGGAAATACGCGCCCACATCCACGGTTCCCAGCACGTCCACGATGAACTCGCTGATGTCGTAGACCCGTTTTTGCACTTCGTGGACGCGCCGCGCCAGCTCATCCTCACCGGCATCCAGGGCCAGCATCTCATGCTGTTCGCGCACCGAACCGACGCAGGATCCGGAGGGCCCCACGATATAGTCGTAGTCTTCAAAAGCTTCGAGGAAAGCCCGCACGCTCGGCAGCGCCCGGTCAAAATATCCGGTATTCGTGAACATCTGGCCGCAGCACGTCTGGGCGCGCGGGAATTCCACCTCGCACCCGAGCCGCTCGAGCAGCACCGCGGTGTTATTCACGGTATTCGGGAACATCACCTCGTTAATACAGGTGGCGAAAACCGCAACTTTCTTGCGCGGTTCCGGCCCGGGAATCAGGGTCATATCAACTCTTTTCTTTCGTTGTTATTACGACGACGCCGCCGCTGCGCGGCGCTATGCCCGGCCACCCGCGGAACTCTGGCAGGGCGGGAATTTATTTAGGCGAGGAACCCAACCAGCAGACACAGGAGGATGAGCAGGCCGCAGGCCCAGGGCAGGGACTTGCGCAGCAGCACGGATTCCTCGCCGACCATATCCACCCCGCCGGTGGCAATTGCCAGGGTTTGGGGGCTAATCATTTTGCCCACGGCCCCGCCCACGGTATTGCAGGCCACCAGCAGCCCCGGATCCGCCCCGATCTGGGTGGCGGCGGTGTGCTGCAGATTGGCAAAGAGCGCCGTCGTTGAGGTTCCCGAACCGGTCACCGCGGTGCCGATCCACCCCAGAATCGGGGCGAGGAAGGGGAAGACGGAACCGGCCCCGGCAATCCAGGTGCCGATGGTGAGGGTCTGCCCGGAAAGGTTCATAACGTAGGCGAGGGCGAGCACCGAGCCGATGGTGAGGAAGGTCCAGCGCAGCTTGTAGACCTGGGCGAACATGAGGCGCGCCACCGCGCCCGGGCGCATCCGGTAGCAGGCGGCCAGCACCAGCGCGGTCAGGAGCAGCAGGGTGCCCGGGGAGCTCAGCCAGGCGAAGGTGTAGGTGGTGGAGGCGGCGGGCGTGCCATCGGCGGCGCGCACCAGATTCTCACCCCCGGCCCACAGGGCCGGCCAGTGGATGGTCACGTTTGTGGCCGCGAGGGCACTGCGGATTGCCGGCACCATCTGGGTGGTCACGAAAACGGCCACGATAAGCACGTAGGGGAAGATGGCCCAGGCCAGGGCCGCGGGGCGGATCCGTTCGGTGGCCGGTTGGGGTGCGGCGCCGGTGAGGCGTTCGGCCGCGGCGCGGCTGCCGCGCGGTTGCCAGATGCGCAGCAGCGCGATGCCGACCGCCAGGCTCACCAGGGCGGGAACCATATTGACCAGGCCGGGTGCCAGGGTGCGGGCGGCGAGCCAGGTGCTCAGCGCGTAGGAGGCGCCCACCGCCAGGGCCAAGGGCCACACCTGAGCTAGGCCGCGCCAGCCGTCCATAATGAGGAGCAGCGCGAAGGGGATGAGCCAGACGAGCACGCTGGTTTGTTCGCTGATCTGGGCGGAAAGGGTGGCGGCATCGATGCCGGTGAGGTTCGCGCCGGTGAGCACGGGCGTGGCCATTGCCCCGTAGGGCACCGCGAAGGTATTACCCACCAGCACGGTGAGCGCCGCCTTCCAGGGCGCGAAGCCGAGGGCGAGGAGCATAACGCCGCAGATCGCCACCGGCGCCCCGAAACCGGCCAGCGCTTCGAGGAGGGCGCAGAAACTGAAGGCGATGAAAATGCCCAGGGCTCGCGGATCGGGGGAAAGCCGCGCGAAGGCCTGCATGAGGGTGTCATGGTGCCCGGAGGCCACCGTGAGCTCGAAGAGGATAATCGCGGTGAGAACGATCCAGGTAATGGGGAAGATGCCGAAAACGGCGCCTTCCAGGCCGGCGGAGAGCGCCATTCCGGCGGGCATACGGAAAGCGAAAATCGCTACCGCAAGCGCAACGACGACGCCGCATACCCCCGCCCAGTGCGCTTTCATATGCACGACGCCCAGCAGGAAGAACACCGTGAGGAGCGGCAGGAGGGCCACGAGGGCGGAGAGGGTGAGACTCCCCAGTGGCGCGGCGGTTTGTGTAAAGGCTTCCACGATGTTCTCCTTTTCATCGCACGAGGTTGGCTCGGATACGGGTCGGTGAGCAGCGTTGGTCACGGCGGTCGAATCCGAATCCGCTTAAGTCTGATTAGAATCGTACGGACGTAGGTCACAAGATAAAAATTGAGAGCACCAAAATTCGCGTGAGGTTGATTACAAAAAGGTGGGTAAGGGACTCCTTACTCTGGCGGAAATTTAGTAAATGTGCTAAATGATCCGGCGCGTTGTGCGGGTGCCTAGATATGTAGCTGGCGCCCCGCGCACTCCGTGCGCCCGGTGTGGCCCTCGGGTGTCTTCCAGCCCCGCTCGCGGACTACCCCGCATGACACGCCGGGCGGTGTGGTTACCGGCTTCACAAAGCGCGGGCCCAAAGTCCTAAAACCGCGTAAATAGGCGCAAAGTGGGAGTGGCGGCGTCGTCGTAAAAACCACAAGTTCTAGTGGTCTTTTGTTCTAGGTGCCACTAGGTGTAGTGTTTAGCCTTGTAGTCGTTCCACCACGCACACAGCGTGACAATCCGAATCCGAGGAGACCCCATGAGCATTACCGTCTACACCAAGCCCGCGTGCGTGCAGTGCAATGCCACCAAGCGCGCGCTCGATAAGGCGGGGCTGGAGTACGAGCTCGTGGATCTCACTCAGGATGCGGAGGCTCTTGCCGCGGTGAAGGCCCTCGGGTACCAGTCGGCGCCCGTGGTTTTCGCGAACGGTCATCACTGGTCCGGCTACCGCCCCGATGAAATCAAGGCGCTCAAGGCCGGCGCGCAGGCCACCGCGGAACCCACCCTGGTGACTGCCTAAGCTGGCGGTGCGGCCGCGTGCCGCCCGCTGAGGAAAGAACCGATGGCACGTATCGTCTATTTTTCTTCTCAAACAAATAACACGCACCGGTTCGTGGAAAAGCTCGGCTACGATGCCGTGCGCATCCCCATCCACGGCGAAACGCCCGTGGTGGATGAACCCTACGTGCTTATTTGCCCCACCTACGGTGGCGGGAACCATCGCGGCGCCGTGCCGCGCCCCGTCATCAAATTCCTCAATAACGAACACAACCGTGCTCTCATCCGCGGGGTGATCGCCGGAGGAAATACCAATTTTGGCGATGTTTACGGACTCGCCGGGGATGTTATCGCCGAAAAATGCGGCGTCCCCATGATGTATCGCTTTGAACTGCTCGGCACGCCCACGGACGTCGCCACGGTTAAGGAAGGTTTGGAACAGTTTTGGGCAACGCAACACTAACGGATACCGGTTCGGAAAACCTGGGTGATTCGCTCGTGGATTACCACTCGCTCAATGCCGAGCTCAATTTGTACGATGCCGAGGGCAAGATCCAATTCGATAAGGATCACGAAGCCGTGCGGCAGTACTTCCTCCAGCACGTCAATAAGAACACCGTGTTCTTCCACGATCTGGAAGAAAAGCTGGAGTACCTCGTGCGCGAAGGCTACTACGAAAAGCGCGTGATCGATGCCTACGATATGGCCTTTATTAAGGAGCTCTACAAGAAGGCTTACGCGCATAAGTTCCGCTTCCCCACCTTCATGGGGGCCTTCAAATACTACACCTCCTACACCCTGAAAACTTGGGATGGCACCCGCTACCTGGAGCGTTTCGAGGATCGGGTGTGCATCGTGGCGCTCGCGCTGGCCGATGGGGATACCGAGCTGGCCACCAACCTCATGGAAGAAATGATTAGCGGGCGGTTCCAGCCGGCCACCCCCACCTTCCTCAATGCCGGCAAGCAGGCCCGCGGGGAACTGGTCTCCTGCTTCCTGCTGCGGGTGGAAGACAATATGGAATCCATCGCCCGCGCGATTAACTCGGCGCTCCAGCTTTCCAAGCGCGGGGGCGGGGTGGCGCTCAACCTCACCAATCTGCGCGAGCAGGGTGCCCCGATTAAGCGCATCCAAAACCAGTCCTCCGGGGTGAACCCGGTTATGAAGCTGCTGGAGGATTCCTTCTCCTACGCGAACCAGCTGGGGGCGCGCCAGGGCGCGGGGGCCGTGTACCTGCACGCCCACCATCCGGATATCATGCGTTTCCTGGATACCAAGCGCGAAAACGCGGACGAAAAGATCCGTATTAAGACGCTCTCCCTGGGCGTGGTGATCCCGGATATTACCTTCGAGCTGGCCAAGAATCGCGAGCCGATGTACCTCTTCTCTCCCTACGATGTGGAGCGGGTCTACGGTAAGCCGCTCACCGAGATCTCGGTGAGCGAGAAGTACCGCGAAATGGTTGATGACAAGCGCATTAAGAAGACGAAGATCGATGCGCGCCAGTTCTTCCAGACCCTCGCGGAGATCCAGTTCGAATCCGGCTACCCCTACATCGTTTACGAGGATACGGTCAATAACACCAACCCGATTAAGGGCCGGATTACCATGTCCAACCTGTGCTCGGAAATCCTCCAGGTCTCCGAGGCCTCCGAATACAATGCGGATCTTTCCTACAAGCACGTGGGCAAGGATATTTCCTGCAACCTCGGCTCCCTCAATATTGCCAAGGCCATGGATTCGGAGGATCTGGGCAAAACCGTTGAGATCGCGGTGCGGGCCCTCACGGCTGTTTCCGACCAGACCAGCATCGATTCGGTGCCCTCCGTCAAGCGCGGCAATGAGATGTCCCACGCTATCGGGCTGGGGCAGATGAACCTGCACGGCTACCTGGGCCGCGAGCGGATCTTCTACGGAAGCGAGGAAGCCCTCGACTTCACCAATATGTACTTCTACACGGTGGCCTACCACGCGATCCGTTCCTCCATGCTGCTGGCCAAGGAACGCGGGGAGCGCTTCGACGGCTTCGAGGATTCCACCTATGCAAACGGTGCTTACTTCACGAAGTACCTCGAGCAGGAGTGGGTCCCGCAAACCGAGCGGGTGCGCGAACTTTTCGCCGCGCATCATATCCCCACCCGGGAAGATTGGGCGCAGCTAGCTGCGGACGTGGCCGAATACGGGATGTACAACCAGAATCTCCAGGCGGTTCCGCCCACCGGTTCCATCTCCTATATCAACCATTCCACCTCCTCGATCCACCCGATCGTGTCCAAGATCGAGATCCGCAAGGAAGGCAAGATTGGGCGCGTGTACTACCCGGCACCGTACATGACCAACGACAACCTGGAATACTTCCAGGATGCCTACGAAATTGGCCCGCAGAAGATCATCGACACCTACGCGGTGGCCACCCAGCACGTGGACCAGGGGCTTTCCCTCACGCTGTTCTACCCGGACACCGTGACCACGCGCGATGTGAACCGCAATTACATTTACGCGTGGCGCAAGGGCATCAAGACGCTCTACTACATGCGTATCCGCCAGGCCGCCCTCCAGGGCACCGAAGTGGAAGGCTGCGTCTCCTGCATGCTGTAGTAGGTATGCGGTGTTTACTTGCGCCGCGTGGGTAAACGGTGTTTACCCGTGGCGCGGGTGAGCGGAGCGGGCCTGCGGGCTGTGTGCTTGCGCGGAGCGGGCCGGTTGCGTGGAAACGTGACCGGCCCGCTCGGCTTAAGCGCGGGCGCTTCGTTTCGGTGGGGAACGACGACGGCGCCGCGCCCCGCGCTCCGTGCCGCGGCGATGCCGGGCACGGGCCCGCGGTACGACGGCGCAGCTAGCGGCCCTCCGGCCCGGTGAGCTCGAGAAGGGAACGGATATCCGCCCCTGAAATGGGCCCGCGGGCCGCCTCATCAACCAGGCCGGCCAGCTCCCGCTTGCGCGCCTGGAGTGCGATGACTTTCTCCTCGATGGTATCCGCCGAGGCGAGCCGGTAGACGGTGACCGGCTTATCCTGGCCAATACGATGGGCCCGGTCAATGGCCTGCTCTTCGGCGGCCGGATTCCACCACGGGTCCATAATGTACACATAATCCGCTTCCGTGAGGGTAAGCCCGGTACCACCCGCCTTGAGGGAAATAAGGAACACCGGGGCGCTGCCATCGCGGAAGGCCGCGATTGCTCCGGCGCGATCCCGGGTGGAACCATCCAGGTAGCTATAGGTAATACCCTCCCGATCCAGCTGGTGGGCAATACGCTCCAGATAGGTGGTGAACTGGGAGAACACCAGGGCCCGGTGGCCTTCCGGGATAATCTGCTGGAGGTGCTCAAGGAGCAGATTGGTTTTCGCCGGCGGGGTGGTAATGCGCCCGTCCACCAGACCCGGGTCGATAGCCATGCGCCGCAACCGGGTGAGGGAAGCCAGAATCGAAATGCGATTCGCATTCGGGTCATCGATAAGCCCGAGGATTTCCTGGCGTTCACGTTCCAGCTGCTTGCGATAGCGCTGCGCGTGGGCGGGTGCGAGGGGCACACTCAGCTCGGTCACGGTGCGGGCCGGGAGGTCCTTGGCCACCTCGGCTTTGCGGCGTCGTAACATAAAGGGCCGCACCAGGCGCGTGAGCAGCGCGGCAGCCTCTTCGTCATTAAATTTCTCAATGGGGTTCTGGAACTGCTCGGTGAAACGCGCGTGCCCGGGGAGCAGGCCGGGGCTGGTGAGGGCCAGCAGCGCCGCCAAATCCGAGAGGCTATTTTCCACCGGGGTGCCCGTGACCGCGAAGGTCCAGGGGCGGGTGAGCGCGGCGACGGCGTGGTAACCCACCGTGCTGGGGTTCTTCACTGCCTGGGCCTCATCGAGGATCACCCCGCCCCAATCAACCTTCGCGTACTCCGCGCGCTCCAGGCGCAGCAGGGTATAGGAAGTCACCACAATATCCGCGCTCGCGGCAATATTCGCCAGGGCCAGTGAACGGCGTTTACCCGAGCCGGTAATGGTGTGTACCCGCAGCTCCGGGGTGAAGCGCTCCGCTTCGCTGCGCCAGACCGGCACCACGGAGGTGGGAGCCACCACGAGCACCGGGCCTTCCAACTTGCCCTCCGCCCGTGCGCCGCTAATCATGGCGAGCATCTGCGCGGTTTTGCCCAGGCCCATATCATCGGCCAAGATCCCGCCGTAATGAGCCCTTGCCAGGTGGGTGAGCCAGGAATAGCCGGCTTCCTGATAGGAACGCAGGGTGCCCTGGAACGTTTCGGGAACCGGCACCGGCTCGCCCAGGTGATCAAGCTGGGTGAGCGCATCGGTGAGCGCCTGCGGATTGGCCAGCGCGGAAAGATCCAGGGCGTGGGCACGCGCCCTGGGCACGGAGATACTCTCGGGGGTGACGGTGCCGAGAGCTGCGGCGTCGTGCAAAAGCTGGCGCAGCGCATCGAAGTCGCTGCCCAGCGGGATCAGCACATCGCCGAGGATGAGGTGGTCGTGCCCGCTGGTCAGTGCCTCGTAGAGTACGTTGAGTGGTATCTGATGCTCGCCGACGTCGACGGTGATATTGAGGTCAAGCCAGTCGTTCTCCTCGCTCACGCTGGTGCTCAACACCGGGGCATCGGTCACGATAGTGAGATCGGCATCCTCCATGACGGTAGTGGTGATACCTGCCTCGCGCCAGGCCG
This sequence comes from Actinotignum urematis, assembly GCF_051264595.1. Lineage (NCBI taxonomy): Bacteria > Bacillati > Actinomycetota > Actinomycetes > Actinomycetales > Actinomycetaceae > Actinotignum > Actinotignum urematis. The sequence continues at coordinate 56,752 of NZ_JBOZBG010000007.1, forward strand.
GAATAACGACTTCGCGCAGGGTCTGATAGATGCTGAGGTCCAAACTTTGGGTTGTTAGAAGGTCAAGCGGTGGCAGCTTCGTGGCCTTCGTCCAGATTTCACGCACCGCGGTCAGCTGTTCCCGAGGCGCCTCATGCAGGAGACGGTGCACCGTCAGTTCCGTATAGAGGGATGTGCTCTCCGGATCTTCGGATTCGGCGGGGTTCTCACTGCCATCGGCCGGCAGCATGCGCCGCCCCAAGTACCACTCCAGGAGGAAAGCGCTGTGCCGATAGTGCGCGCCGTCCTCAGCGGAAGGGCGGCGAATAAGCGCGTGGAGATTCGGTTCGGCGAAGCGGTGCGGCGTGAAGGCGCCGTCGGGGGAAACAACGGGGATATCCTCCGGGAGTTCCGGGAGGAGATTGAGTTCAAAAACAGGAACATCCGCCGCCGGGATGGTGAGAGGATGGGCATCTTCCGCGGCTTGGAAAAGATAATCGGGGATCGTGGAGCGCAGGCGCCCCAGAATATAAGCACCGTCCTCGTAACTGAGGGCGAGAGGCGGGGTGGTACCCGCAAGAACTTCGGCGGGGGTACCGTTCGGCGTTTCCGGGAGTACCCGCAGAAGCAGGTCATTACTATCAGGTTCGCGGGCGGAAAGGCTCAACTGCACACCCCAGGGGTCATGAGCCAGGCGCAAGGGCTGATCAACATCACCGCAGTAAAGCTCAACGCCGGCATCGTGGACGTTACGCAGGTACGCCATCGCGGCGGTGCCGAGGTCCCGGAGGGAAATATTGGGGTTGGAATAGGGATTCCGCCGGGCTGCCTCGTACAAGTTCCGGAGCGCGCTGAGCTGGAGCGGGTCAAAGCCATCAGTATTGGCGCGGGAGCCGTACCGCGGCGCGATAGTGGACCACGCGGTACTCCGCCGCGACCATTCACCGTTGAGGTTGCGCTGCGCGGGATACAGCACTCCCGTAATTTTCCCATTTTCCGGATTGCGGCCGAGAATAAGCCCGAGGCCCCGCGTTTTCGGGGTGGATTGTGCCTGATGTAATACCCGCGTCAGCAGTGTGCGCCAGGATCTATCGGCGCAATTTTCTGCGCATATCAGCAGGGTTGCGAGGATATGTTTACAGTATTGAGCCACCGGGCAGGAACAATAGGCCAGGAGCGGGTCAGTATCTTCGATAACGACCTGGTAGGTATGCCCGTTGCCGAGTACGTGGGCCGTAATCTCCCCGGAGTCTTCGGAGATATCAAGGACGTGGCCATCCTCCGCGTAACGTTCCGCACGCGCGCGGGTTTGCGGTGAGAAATAAACCTCGTAGTCATCCAAGGTTAGCGCCGCAATCTTTGAACTTAGTGTGACAGCCATCCTTTAAGTTTAAGACGCATCCGGGGATGAGGAAAGTCCGGGCTCCTGGAGCTCAGGATTCTCTGTGTGCACCGGGTTTTCCGCGTGCTCCAGCTTCTGGGTGTGCTCCAGCTTCTGGGTGTGCTCCAGCTTCTCCGCGCGGGCATTCGCCAGGCGCGTGAGCGCCCCGAGGAAACGCGCCAGCGCAATACCGACCACCGCGATCACCACCGCGCCGGTCAGATACAGCAGCGGACCGGCAAGAACGGAAAGAATAGCCAGGATATTTTGCCACAGCATAGGTGCTCCATTCTGCGTAACTCCGCGCGATGGTGGACCGGCCGGCAGCCGGCCAGGTAGTTCACCACTCTACTAGTTCTGTGCATATCGCGCTTGCGAACCCGGCCGCGTCACGCCTCCGCCAGGCGTGGCGCGCGCTGGCGAACCTGCTAGCGAACCAGCCCCATCACCTTCAGGCCGGCGCGGTAGGATAGGTGCCACTTCCGCGGAGCCACCCCGCGGAGAAAGAAGGCGGAGCAGGTGAGGAATCGGTATCGTCACGCGGGTACCCTGGCGGTGTTACTCGGCGCGCTGCTCACGCTGGCTCTGCTCGCCGGGCTGCTGGGTAGTTGCGCGCTGGTCAAAGCCCCGGTGCTCGCCGCTCCGGTTCCGCGCCCGGTTACTTACGATAATTTTGGCGACGACGCCGTGGCCATCGTCTGGGACGACGATGCCAATCACCGCGATCTCGACGCCGAATTTGACGACTCTGGCATTGTGGACGGCCGGGTCCTGGCCGCGGCCTACCACCGCGGTGCCGGGCTTCCCGATTCCCTCAACGCCGCCCTCAATGAGGACCCGAAGGTCAGCGATGTGGGGCTGGGGGAGGGCCTGCCCGGGGCGGGCTACAACTTCCCGGGAATCCCGCAGGTGGGCACCTTCTTCCACGTGGTTCCCGGCACCACTCAGGTGATCCGTGGCTGCACCGGCGTGGTCCTCGATACCCCGGGGCGTTCCCAGATTCTTTCCGCCGCGCACTGCTGGCCCGGGGATGCCTACGCCGCCACGGTATTCGTGCCGCAATTCTCCATTATTGCCGGCACCGCCTATATTCCCCACGGTATTTGGCGTATCGACCCAGACGCCGTGGTCATCAACGACGCATATTACAGTGATGATGAGGATGCGGATCGGTACGACGCCGCCGTCCTCACCGCGGACCCGGACCGCTTCGGCAACCTCCTTGAGGACGTGACCGGCGGCTTGCCCCTTGCCGATGTGAGCCCGGAACAACCTGATATTGAGGTGATTGGCTACCCGGTGGCCGAATCTTTCGAGGCCGATAACTACACCTCCGCCTACCCGCGCCACTGCCGTAACTCCACCGAAACTTTCACGGAAAACGGGGTGGACTACTTCCATATTGAATGCGCCGGGATGCCCACCGGGGTCTCCGGCGGGCCCTGGCTCCAGCAAGGCGAGAACGGGGAATGGGCTATCGTGGCGATCACCGGCGGCGCGCAGGACGGCGGCGGCTATACCGATGATGAATCCGTGGGCGTGCCCATGGATAACCTCATCGCGCAGCTGCTGGAAGAAGCCCGCATCACCCTGGAGGATGCCACCCTCGAACCGGGCAACCCGGCCCACGAAGTCCTCGGCTACCTGGGCGGCCAGCCCGACCGCGCCGATGCCTTCACGGTGTGGCCCTCCGGGGCGGTCGCGCTCTACCTGGATGCCGGCAGCGGAGCGGAAGTCCTGCCGGCAGCCGGGGAAGAAACCGGCGAGCTCGCTCAATTAGATGCCGCGCGCAGTTTCCGTTCCGTACGGCTCCTGGGCGGGCGTGATCGCCGTTTACGTAACCTCCGCACCCTCGCGGCCGGGGACCTGGACGGCTCCGGCATGGCCGATATTCTCACCCTCGGCCGCGATGGCGCCCTCATCCTCTGGCATGACCCGGGGCTCTTCGGTCTGCGCCACCCCGAGCACCTCAACCCGCATCTTCCCCTCGAATTCACCAACGTGACCAAGATGAGCATCGCCGATGACACCCTCACCGTCACCAATATCGATGGCACGACGACGCAGTATGCGGATATCTCCCAGCAAGGTATCCAGCCCAAGCCGCGCACCTCATGACCTGGCTCGCACCGCTTACCGATTCAACCGTCTAGAATGGGCGGGGTGTGGCGGCGCGAGCGGCGTCGTCGTTCCTATCCATCATCTATCCCGCATCACCTGCGCTAACGAGGAGCTACTGTGATCCCCCCGAAGTTGAAACTTGTCAGTTCTGTGCAAGCCATTAACTGGAACCGCATCGAGGACGAAAAGGACCTCGAAGTGTGGGACCGCCTCACGGGGAATTTCTGGCTGCCCGAAAAGGTGCCGCTGTCCAACGATATTCAGTCGTGGAATACCCTCAAGCCGCATGAACAGCTCATGACCACCCGGGTGTTCACCGGCCTGACCTTGCTCGATACCATTCAGGGCACTGTGGGAGCGGTCTCGCTCATTCCGGACGCGGTCACCCCGCACGAGGAAGCGGTGTATACCAATATCGCCTTCATGGAATCGGTGCACGCGAAGTCGTATTCCTCAATTTTCTCCACGCTCATTTCCACCGATGAGATCGACGAAACTTTCGAATGGTCGGAAAATAACGAATTCCTTCAGAAGAAGGCGCAGATCGTGTTGGATTACTACCGTGGGGACGATCCGGAAAAGCGCAAGGTCGCCTCCACGATGCTGGAATCCTTCCTGTTCTACTCCGGTTTCTACGCGCCCATGTACTGGTCCGCGCACGCCAAGCTCACCAATACCGCGGATCTCATCCGCCTCATTATTCGCGACGAAGCCGTGCACGGTTACTACATCGGCTACAAATACCAGCGCGCGGTGGAGAAGGCCAGCAAGGAACGCAAGGCCGAACTCAAGGAATACACCTTTGAGCTGCTCCAAGACCTCTACGAGAACGAGGAAGAATACACCGCCAGCCTCTACGATGAGATGGGCCTGACGGAGGATGTCAAGGCATTCCTGCGCTACAACGCCAATAAGGCGCTCATGAACCTCGGTTACGAAGCGCTGTTCAACCCGGATCAGACGGCCGTCAATCCGGCGATTCTGGCGGCGCTTTCCCCGAACGCGGACGAGAACCACGATTTCTTCTCCGGGTCCGGATCCTCGTACGTTATCGGCGAAGTGGAAGATACTACCGACGACGACTGGGATTTCTAGCGTGCTTGCGCGCTCGCGGTGGTGCGTGACTAATTCCGCCGGGAAAAAACTGGCACCACGCCCCGCTGAGCGTGTACGCTAGTAAGGCTTGCACGGGTGAGCTCAGGTTTTCCCGGTGAGCATGGAGACGTGACTGAGTGGCCGAAAGTGGCACCCTGCTAAGGTGTTAGTCGCAATAGCGGCTCGAGGGTTCGAATCCCTCCGTCTCCGCTCTGTGATGGCGCGTGCCATAGATTTACCTGTGATTTCGCGGCCATCGTGCTTGTGTGTAACTGAAGTTTCATGAGGTTATAGGGCCGCGTGCCGCCCGCTTAAGACGAAGGAGTGCAACCGATGGCCACCACTATTCTCGGTTGGGGCTACGAGGGGAAAACTATCAGTGATCTTCTCGCTACATTGGAAGCTAACCGAGTCCATACCGTTGTTGATATTCGACTGACCCCCATCAGCCGCAAGAAAGGATTTTCTAAAACGCGGCTGCGCCAAGCGGTTGAATCTACGGGGACTCGCTATGTTCATATGCGTTCCCTTGGTAATCCTAAGGACAATCGGGCAGCTTTCGCTCATCCCGGAACTCCCGAAGCGCATGCCGCTCACGCGCGTTTCCGCAACGAAGTGCTCGCGACTCCGGATGCTCGGGTAGCCATCCACGAGATTGCCGACCTAGCGCATGACGGTGCGATCCTCGTTCTCTGCTTCGAGGCTAATCACCAGCAGTGCCACCGAAAACTCGTGATCGAGGAAACGTGCGCTGTTTTAGAAGAGTCCGAGCGCTTCGCGGCTTGAGCCAAAGATTCCCAACACCAGGAAGCTGTGGCGTTTGTGCGGAGCGGCTTGGTTGCCAACGATAATTCGTAGTGGAACGCCGGGCTTTTCCCGTTCTCTAATGAATTTCTTTTCGAATTCTTGCTGGGCGTATTCGATTGACGCCGTTGGCGGCCAACGGCGTTGCAGCGCTACCGCTTCCCAGTCCGTTATCGTCAAGGAATGGCGCGAACAACTCGGAAAATTGCAATAAAATTCAAGCCGGGCAACAAACCGCGGGGCTTCCAGAGTGAGCCCCTTGTTACCGAAAATATCTTCGTTCTTATATTTGCGCAGCGCAGCTTTCTGCTGTTCATTCCAGCCCGGGTGAAGCGATACTTTAATAGTTGGTGTTGCGCGGGGCGTGATAAGAGCGAGGGATTGCGCGGCCGGATTTCTCTTAGCTTCCGCCCGTAGTTCGCAGAGGGATTTGGTGGGAAGAGGGTCGAGATAGATGGCTCTCTCGTCCCACCCGGCAATAGGCTCATCTTGCGGTTGAGGATCCTTTTCGACCCGTAAGCTTTCTTCCCGGTCATCATCGTTAGGTGCGCGGACGGATACTCGAATAGTTTGATATTTCTTAAAGCGGTCGGTGCCGTCAAGATAACGGAAGGCGATAGGGTAGAGCCTTACCCAGCGAAGCGGATCGAGGGCGACTCCGGCAACGCACACGGTTTCCTTGTATTTTTCTGAGGGGATGGGAGCGGTTTTAACAACGACTAAAACGTCGATTTCTCGACCTAGCTGGTCCAGTTCCCTTGCTTTGCTGATATCCATGGGCGCGCCTTCACGTCGAAGATGGTGGTGTGAATAGAGGCTACAAGATTTTCTTGCCGCTAGGGAAAGGTATGGATTACACGGGGCTGGTGACCTAGAATTAGCGCAAAGATCGCCGGGTCTGCTCTTTGATGGGTAGGGTTGCCGAGGTAAACCGGAACCGGGAAACCGGGTCCTTTCATCCATAGAGGTGACTGAGGTCCTCGGAATCCTGCCCACCGAAGCTCAGGCAGCGCTTTTATTGGGACTTTCCCACCGCGGATGTAAAAGAAGTAAGGATAAAGCGTGGCTGGAAGCGTAAACGATAAATCGAATACCTATCCTGTAATAGAGCTCGCCAAGTACGTCCAGGCACGTGGCGATCAACAATCCCTCTTTGGCGAAGGTGAGGGCGAGGGCTACGGGCACTACCTTGGTATGTATGGCGATGCATGGGATCTAATCTACGCAATTAATGCGGCCCATTTTTCTAAGTGCTCTCTGCCAGAGTCTCTACTTTCAGCAGCTGTCGACGACATTCTCGACGAATTGACTTACGGGTCGTCAAGGGAGCTTAACCGAAAACTCGAACTGATTGGTTCCCCGATTCGTGTCCCTCTTATCCCCGAGGAAGAAGAGCCGATCATCGTAGAGATTTCTCCGAGCTAATCGCGCTTATTTTATTTCTTGCGGGCCGCACTCATGTGGGGAATTTTTATACCCAGTAGGTTGCGACGTGATGTCGGTGATTCCCGCGCGGAGCTTATCAATCTACGGTTCTGACTGTTGCATTATTATGCAGCAGAATATATCCTGAGCCTTGATGATGATCTACCCATTTTAGGGTACCTCCATCTTCGTTGAACGGGCGGACGGTCCCGGGAGATACGATTCAATCGCTGTAGCAGTTGTTGCAACATTTCCCGGGGCCGTTCGTTTGGTCTGTAAGCCTCCCACGGAACCCGAAGGGGCCGAATGCTTCAAAGAAATCGAAAAAGCCAAAGAGAAGGTGATTGAGGTGGAGATTAATATCGCGTTTGAAGAACTGAAGCGGTATGTCAAAAGCCATTCTGATTTCCCCGATTATCTTTGGGAGTGCCTAGACGGAGACCACGCTTCCGGGCAAGACGAGATCGCAATTGAATCTATCATTGCAGTATGTACCAATGACCTGCATTTACGTTTACCTGAAGACATTATTCAAATGCTGCGTTCCGTTGATGACGCTTACCTCCCCTTCTGGAATTATGTCGAACAAGCTGTATCGAAGAATCAGTCGCTACCCATATAACGCATAACTGCACCAATGTCACGAAGCGAAAATCCAGCATCGCCTAACCGGGCAACTGCCAGCAGAGAAGCGTCCCGAGTCTCGTATTACGCCTGAATCAAACGAGGCGAGCCTCCTTATCTTTTGATATCCTCCGCGAATTCAGGGGTTTCGACGGTGATGTTAACGGCGAAACTATCGAGAGGATCTCCCGTAATCAGCGCCGCGGCGTCCTTTGCCATGTCTTCAATATGATCAAGGCGGCGCGCCTGCGTGCCGTATTCCTTTCCGTTAAGGGCAAATTCGGCGACGCACCAATTTCCATCACGGGTAACCGTGGTATTTAGTGTTGTCACTTCTTGCTCCTTTCGAGAATCTTACGAGCGAGCCTTTCGGAGATTTCACGCCGGCGGGGAATCGGTTCGACCTGGTCTCCGATCTGCGCCCGCTTTTGTCCGATAAGGCTATACCCGTAGGGACGACCCGATCTTCTCAAGGAATATATTCAAGACGCGCCGGGAGTGGACAGTTAGCTCGCCACGGATGTCTTCAATCGGTGGAATGAGCTTATCGTCTGGGATTTTCACTCCGTAACGGCTCGCACCATCCAAAGCATAGATGAGGCACCACGGGGTTCCACCTCCGCCTTTTCCTTCAAGCCAGTAACCGTCATCTTTCGCGACGAGTTCCGGGTCTGCGTGTTCATTGATCCAATCGATGAGAATATCGACGGGAGACCAGGGAAGGTTATCGTCGTTGTGCAGCCCTTCTCGGTCCACGGTGTTTTCTCCTTACCTTACGTGTGATTATAAGTATCCGCGGCGGCTTCTTTTGCCGCACATTTACCTTCAGTGTAGACAGCCGGTCAGATCACCACCCGGGATCTGTGCGGAGAATAGAAAACCTGGGGGCCGTGCCGGTATCGGCGCGGCCCCCAGGTGCGTGGCGTTTAGCCTTGAGTTACCTAGAACTTTGGGTTACTTCGCACGCCGGCGCAGGGCGTAGCCGGTGGACAGCAGCACGGTCATGACGGCCAGAGCGCCCGTAGTGGCCAGGCCAGTGTGGGCGAGTTGCCGCGTCGGTGCCTTGCTTGGGGCAGGAGCCGGCTTGTTAGCCTCGGGCTTCGGCGCAGGCTTAGGAGCCGGTTGGGGCTTCGGGGCCTGCTGTTGCGACGGAGAAGTTGGATCCGCGGGTTGCGGCTGCGGATCGGGTGCCGGATCTGGATCGGGTTGCGGCTGCGGTTGAGGGTTTGGATCCGGAACAGGGTCTGGTGCCGGCTGAGGGTTAGGGTCCGGAACAGGGTCTGGCGCCGGCTGGGGGTCGGGATCGGGAACTGGCTCAGGATCAGGAACCGGTTCGGGTTCAGGCTCAGGCGCCGGCTCGGTCACATTCACCCGAACCACCGCGGAATACAGCGGCTTACCGGTGGCCGTATCATTTGCCATCATGATGACGCGGGTGGAACCCGGGGCCACCCCGGTCACCGTGCCATCAGCAAAGGTCACGATGGAGCTGGTGAGGGCGGGCTCGGCTGCGCCGTCGTCCCAATAATACGCACTCCACGTGAGCCCGCGACCGCTGAGATCGCCGTTCACATCAGAAATCCGCGCGAGTGTGAGCGTGCCGTGCGCGGGTACCGTGGCGTCGGCGAGCTCCTGCTGCGCAAAAGCCGGGCTGCTATTGCCAGCGCTGCTGCCGGGCACCACCGGGAAAACGGCGTTGTTATACGCGCCGGCCAACCGCACCGTGGAAATATGATTATTTTGGAAAGCGCTCCAGGCCACCTCGGTGATCGAGGCGGGCAGCGTGACCTCCGTGAGCGCATTGGCCTGGAAAGCCGCCGGCCCAATCTTCTGCATCCCCGCCGGGAACTCCACCGCGGAAATCGCATTGCGATCCAGGAAACCGTAACTCACCTCCGTGAGCGTGGCCGGCAGCGTAATACCGGTGATTCCCTTGCTGTGCATATTCCCCGTCCGGCCATTCGGCCCGGTCAGCGCGGTCACGCCCTCCGGAATAACCACGTGCTTGAGGTTCGTAATTTTCTGCAGGCCGGTATCGCTCAAACCGCGCAGCGTTGTGGTAGCGCCCTCGGTTTCAATAGTGAAATCCGCGGCATCCCACGTGGCAGCGGGAGCGGCGGTGGCTGCCGGCACCAGCGCCGCCAGCCCCATCATCAATGCCGTGCACAGTGCACCCACCGTGCCAACGAGTCCCTTTTTCATCCGATATCCTTTCGTGGTGCGGCTCGGGAGAGCCCAGAGAAACTCGGGTTACTCACCGCCACCGTACCGCGAAACGCGCGGAAATTCATCAGAAAATGAACCGGATTGCGTAGAAAATATTATTATCGCAGCTTGCGGCTGTGCGGGGCGCTTGTGATATTTAACGACGACGGCGCCAGCGTTAACGCGCCAGCAGCACCTCGAGGAGGGTGGCTACGCCGTCGTCCCATACCGGATCGGTCACGGCCCGCGCGTGCGCACGGACGTAATCGAGCGCCTGCCCCATCGCGACCCCCACGCCGGCCCACTCGAGCATGTGGATGTCGTTCCCGCCATCGCCCACGGCTACGGTTGCCCCGCGCGCGATGCCGAAATCGCGGCGGAGCGCCTCGAGTGCGCTCGCCTTGGAGATCCCGGCCCGCCCGGCATCCACCCAGCCAGAGCCAGAGGAGGAAGACGCCGCCCAATCCACACCCGGCATCTCGAGGCGGGAGAGGCGCGCCATGAGCTCGGCGGCTTCCATGCGCGGAACCACCATAATGAGGCGCAGGGCGTCCGGGACCACGAGGTCTTTGAATTTCACCCAGATGGCATTGGGTTCCAGGCGTTCGGTGGCGTACCCGTGCGCCACCCGCCGCGGGCCTTCCACCGGTTCCACCGCGAAATAGGCACCCGGGAATTCGCGGCGCATCGCATCGAGGGCACGGGCCAGGTCGGCTTCCTCCATGGTGAAAAGGTGAGCGAGGCGCACCGGCACCACATCCCCGCGATCCGTCATGGAGCGGACCGTGCGCACCTGCACCCCGGGAAGCTGCGCGTTACCGAGCAGCACCGTTTCGTTCCCGTTCGAGCACACCATAATGGTTTCGCTCACCCGCAGCATATCGAGCACGGGAATGGCGGATTCGCGCCCGCGCCCGGTGGCCACCACCAGGTGGGTTCCCCGGCGCAGGTGCTCCTGGAAAGCGGCGTCCACCCGCTCGGCAATAATGCCGTCCGGCCGGAGCGTGGTGCCGTCCAAATCCAGGCAGACCATAAGCTCCGGCCCGGCCGGCGGGGTCCCGGCGGCATCGAATGCGGCTCGCAAGCGCGCCGCCGTCGATTCCACCTGGATTTTCACATCGCCGCCTTCGTTACGCTGGTCGTTACTCTGTTCGGAGCGCCGAGCTGTTCAGCCTTCGCGCACCGGATAGTTCACCGGCTACTTCACCGGCTCGATGAATTCGCGCCCGGCCAGGCCGGCTCCCAGGTAGGGCCGCAGCGCCTCGGGCACGTACAGCGAGCCGTCCTTCTGCTGGTGGTTCTCGAAAAGCGCCACCAACCAGCGGGTGGTGGCCAGGGTTCCGTTGAGGGTGGCCACCGCGCGGGTTTTCCCGTCCACGCGCTCGCGCACATTGAGCCGCCGCGCCTGGTAGGTGGTGCAATTGGAGGTCGAGGTGACTTCCATATAGCGGTGCTGGGTGGGCAGCCACGCCTCGCAATCGAATTTCTGCGCCGCGGAAGAACCCAGATCACCGGCCGCCACATTAATAATGCGGTAGGGCAGTTCCATCTTCCCGATCATTTCGCGTTCCATCGCGAGCAGCGCGCGGTGTTCTTCCTCGGATTGCTCCACCGGGCAGTAGGAGAACATTTCCACCTTATTGAATTGGTGCACGCGAATAATCCCGCGGGTGTCCTTCCCGTAGGAGCCGGCCTCACGCCGGTAGCAGGCCGAATACCCGCAGTAGCGCCGTGGCTTGCCGTCCAGCTCCAGAATCTCATCCTTGTGGTAGCCGGCCAGCGGCACTTCCGAGGTGCCTACCAGGTACTGGTCATCGGCACCCAGGTAGTAAATCTCATCGGAATGCTCCCCGAGGAAGCCGGTGCCGGACATAATATCCGGGTTCACAATCGTGGGCGTGGTCATGAGCGTGAAGCCGTGTTCGGCTGCCTGATCGATGGCCATGCGGAACATCGCCATTTCCAGGTGCGCGCCCACTCCCTTGAGATAGTAGAAGCGCGATCCGGAGACCTTCACACCGCGGTCCATATCCAAGGCCCCCAGGCCCTCCGCAATATCGAGGTGGTCTTTGGGGGTGAAGCCTTCCGCCTCAAAATCGCGCGGGGTGCCGATGACTTCCAGCACCTCGTAGTCATCTTCGCCGCCCGCGGGCACCCCTGCGAGCACCGGGTTCTCAATCGCGCGATTGGCGGCCAGGTAGGTTTCTTCGGCTTCCGCCGCGGCCGCGTCCAGCGCCTTGACCTTTTCGGCCAGCTCCTTGGCGTGGGCGAGCACGGCGGGGCGCTCCTCCGGGGAGGCTTTCCCCACGGATCGCGACACCTCTTTTTGTTCGGCCCGGGCGGCTTCGAACTCTTGCAGGGTGGTGCGGCGCGCATCGTCGGCGGCGAGCAGGGCATCGACGGTAGCGGGATCATTCCCGCGGCGGCGCTGGGACTCACGGATGGCTTCCGGATTCTCGCGAACAGAACGCATATCAAGCATGGATCCAGCTTAGCGCGCGGCGGGCGCGCCCGCGATCCGGCGGGCCGTGGTGGCCCGGTGCCATATATGGCCGACGTCGCGTGCCACTCGCAGCAGCCGCCCAATATCGCTTTCATTGCTGGCCTCGCGTTCGCCGCTTCCGGCACTGGGCTTTCCGCTGCCGGCTCCGGGCTTGCTAGTGCCGGTGCCGCTCTCCGCGGGCCAGGTTCCTCCAGCCTCGCGGTAGCCGCGCGCCGCGGCCTCGTCCAGTTCCGGATGGGTCTGCCATAATGCCCGCAGTTCCAGGAGGTCCGCGGCGGCCGGGCGCCACCCGAAGCGCCCAAAATCAATGACCCGCAGCTGGCCAGCGGGCTCATCCCACAACCAATTGCGCGCCTGCCAATCCCCGTGGGTGGGATGTACGACGACGCTGCCCGGCTGGTAGCTCGCCAGGAAATCCTCCGATTCGGCGAGCTTCTCATCCAGAGCAGCGGGCAGCGGTTCGCCAGGGAAAGTAGCAGGCAGTGCGCCACCCGGAGCGAGGGCGCGAATCTCCGCGATCCGCGCCCGGGTGCGGGTGAGGGCACCCTTGGCGAAGCCGTGATCAAGGCGTGCCCCCGCTCCGTGGAGCAGCGCGAGGGCGGCTCCGGCCTGATAATGCACCCGCGGGCATAATTCCCACGGGCTACCCAGAACGTCACATCCGGGTAAATAGTCGAGGATGGCCAGCGGGGCGGCGTCGTCGTACCAGAGCAAGCGAGCCACGGTGCCGCGCGCCTCCAAAAGGCCGGTCCACGCGCGTGCGCGGGCTTCGCGCCCCACGCTGTAAGCAGTGTTCCCGGCGGTTTTGAGAATCCAGGACACCCCGGGGCCGCTGAGGTGGAGAACGGTGCTCTCGCGTTCGGGCCAGGAAAGATCGCGCACCCGCACGGCATCCGGGCTGGTCAGCGCGCCGCCGCTAAGCGAGCCGCCGGAACGCCCGTCACCTAGGGCGCCGCAGCTAAGCGAGCCACTGCCGGGCGCCAAGCCACCACGCAGCTCCGCCCACGCGGCCGTAAACGCCGCATACTGCCGCTCGGTAAGCAGTGTTCGCAGTGTGAGCGGTGTGTGCAGCGGGTCCATGGCGCCTCGATGAATACCGGTGACTATCGCGGGCAAGCGCTTCCGTTAGCGGGTGACCCGGCTGAGCAGCGAGGCGACCCAGGTGCGCGCGGCACCGAAATCTTCGTCGGAAGTCCCGGCGTGTAGGCGCGTGACCTGCCGATCCGCGCGCGCGTAACTACCCAGGAAGGTCACCTCCGGGCAGATGCGATGCAGCCCGACCAGCGCGGCCTGCACCCGCTCGTCGTGAATGTGACCCTCAGCATCCAGGGAGAACGCGTAACGGCCCAGCTGGTCACCGGCCGGGCGCGATTCGATACGCGATAAATTAACGCCAACCGCGGCGAATTGTTGGAGCATCTCCAGCAGCGCGCCGGGCTTCTCCGAGGCCAGCCGCACCATCAGCGTTGTTTTATCCGAGCCCGTCGCCGGGGGAATCTCCCCGGGTTTACTCACTTTAATGAAGCGCGTGACGGCATTGCGGTTATCGGCGATCTCATCGGACAGCGAGACGAGCCCGTACACGCCGGTGGTGGGCACCGCGCAAATCGCCGCATCAAAATCCGCATCCGGATTTTCCGCCAGTTCGCGCGCGGCGGCGGCCGTGGAGGTGGCCGGCACGTGCACGGCATCGGTCAGGTGCTCGGCGATCCAGGTGCGGCACTGCGCCCACGCGTGCGGATGGGTGGCGACCCGGCGAATATCCGCGGCGCGCGTGCCGGGCCGCACCGCCAGCGAGAACGCAATCGGAACCAGCATTTCCCCGCGAATTTCCAGCGGCGAGCCGGCGGTGAGGGAATCGAGAGTGGCATTCACCCCACCCTCCACAGAGTTTTCGATGGGCACCACGGCGGCGTCGGTCTGCCCGGCGCGCACCATCCGCAGCGCCGAGGGCACATCCACGGCGGGCACGAAGGTCGCGGTGTCCTCGCTGGCTACCTGCTGCAATGCGGCAAAGCAAAACGTGCCGCGCGGGCCGAGGAAAGAATAGCGGACCGGTTCGGTAGCGGGCGAGGATTGCATGGTGTCCTTTCGTGCGTGGAGATTGCGTGAAGAAAAGGTACGACGGCGCAGCTGGGCGGCGGTGCACCTGCCCGCGCTGTCGCCTGGTTATTGTATCCCGCCCCGGGGTGGGGTGTTCGGAGCGTCCGAAAGAGTAGGTGCGCGGGGTGTGCTCGCAGTGCACAGTGCGCGGGGGTGTTCGGGGCGTCTAAAAGTGTCGTAAGCCCCGAGTAGGCTGGTCCCATGCGGATTTCTCACGGTAATAGTCGCGGCGGGCGCGTGATGCGGCTGGCCGGGCTCTGGGCTGCTGTGCTTGCTGTTGTGATGGTGGCTTTCGGGGCCACGCTGAGTGCGGCACCTGCGTCCGCGCGCGCGGTGAGCTTGCCGGAAGTTCAGGGTGCGGCGGCGGTGCCGCTCGGCTCGGCAGCGCAAGCGGCGCCGGAGCGAGTGCGCCCCACGGTGGTGATCGGGGTGGCCGGGTTGCGCTGGGAAGATGTCGGTGAGGAAAGCGCCCCGCGGCTCAGTGCGGCTTTGGCAGGTTCGGGCACGGAAAGTTCGGGCGGTTACGGCGCTGCGCTCGCCAATATTTCCGTGCGCACGGCCGCGCCCACCACCTGCGCGGCGGATGGCTGGGTGAGCCTCGGGGCCGGTGCCCGCGCGGCGGTCACCCCTGCCGGTAGCAGCTGTGTAGCGCCGGAATCCCTGGTTACCCAGGATGGTACGGTGCGCGATGTGGAGCAGATAAGTGAAGAAAGCAGCGCCGCCCACTACCCGGTGGTTATGGGTGCGCTAGCGCAGGCCGCTGCTCCGGAGCGGGCGCTCGCGGTGGGCCCGGGCGCTGCCCTCGCTCTCAAGCGCCAAGCAGAATCACGCATCGCCTACCGTGATCTCGCGGATGTGCTAGCGGATGGCTCGGTGCTCGCCGGGCGGGACCTCACCGTCATTGACGCGGGAAGTTTCGATGCGGTGAACACTGCGGCGGAAAGTGACGATACGGGAAGTGCTGATGCGGAAAGCGCTGGTGCGGAGAATGCCTCCGCCGGGAGCTTGGCCGGGCTCGATGAACGCCTCGGGGATATCATCGCTCTTGTTACCGCGCACCAACCGCAGGCCCGAATCGTTATCACCACTGTGGCCGACCGTGCCGAGCGGGCTGAACTCGGCTTCTTCGCGTTGCTGGAGCCCGGCGGAAAAACGGCGCTCGCTCGCTCCGCAACCACCCGCACCGCTGGCCTCGTTCAGCTCATTGACCTGGCGCCCAGCGTGCTCGCCTGGCACAACGGCGCCCCCGCGCCGCTCACGGTAGATAACGGCGGGAAAACCACACTGGCCACGGCCAATGCCACCCTGCACAACCAAGCGCTGCGCGCAGATCTAACTGCGCAGCTGAGCCCGCAGTTCTACCTCCTGCTCGCCGGCCTCGGGCTGGTGTGCTTCGGCGTTATTGCCGCCCATCTGGTTCGTTTCCATCGTTTCCCACCCGCAATAGTGGCAGCGGCTGCTGGCAGCTCTGCCGGCACCTCAGTTTCGCAGGCTGCTACCGCACCCGCGCAGCCTACCCGGGCCGCTGTCCGCCGCGCCCGTCCCACCGGTTTTGCCCAACTCTTGGCCTGGCTCGCGGCCCTGCCCGTGAGCGCGCTCCTTATCGGGATTATTCCGTGGTGGTCCTTCTCTCGCCCGCTACTTGGCTGGTGGAGCAGCCTGGCCGTTCTCGCCGCGCTTCTTGCTACCTGGGCGCTAGCGGGCCCCCGCCGCCGCGCCCCGGTAGGGGAGCGCTGGATCGCCGTGCCGCTAGCACGGCTGGGAACACTCAGCGCCACCGTGATCGCGGCGGACGTCCTCGTCAGCACCTTGGGCGGGGGATACTCCCTCGCCAACACCTCGGTTATGGGATCCCTCCCCACCGTTGCTGGGCGCTTCTTCGGCTTTAATAACTCGGTCTTCGCTATCTTCGCTGTTGGCGCGCTTGCCGCAGCAGCTGCCCTCGCCGCACGCATACGCAGGGCCGGCGGCTCGGCCGCACCCAACAACCGGGCAACCCGTATGGCTGGCTTCGCCGTACTCGCGGTGGGGGCGTGCGCCATCGCCCTGGATGGGCTTCCCGTTTTCGGTGCGGATGCCGGCGGGCCGCCGGCCCTCACCCTCGGCTTCGCCTACCTCGCCTGGCACACCTGGGGAAAGCGCTGGACCTGGTGGCACACCGCGTTCGCGGCCATCGCCGGGGTGGCTGTTTCGGCCGGCCTGGCTATGCTTGACCGCGCGGTGGGATCCACCACCCACCTAGGTAACTTTGTAGGCAGGGTGGAACATGGCGGGGCTGGCGCCGTCGTCGCCCGAAAACTATCCCAAGCATTCTTCGGCCTGCCGCCCCTGGTGGCCGGCGCGCTGGGCGCCACTCTCCTCGCGGGAGTATGCGTGGTGGTGTGGCTAGTGACCTCGGGGCGCTGGGATCTGCGGGCCCGGCCGGCAACCGCGCAAGTACACGCGTGTGTTACGGCCCATCCGCACCTGGCCGCTGCGGCGGCCGCGGGCTTCCTCGCCCTCGGCTACGCCTCCCTTATTAACGACTCCGGCCTGGTCATCCTCGGAGTCGGAGTCGCACTACTCGCCCCCACCTTTGCCCTCGGGCTCATGCGGGCCGGGGCGAGCAGCGCGGAATATCTTGAAGATATTAATGGGCAAAAGCCGGGTGCAGCTGCGCCCAGCAACGCCTAGGAATCTGAGTCAGAAGACTTTGCCTCTTCCTCTTCTTTAGCACGGAGATACTCGTCGGTAATTTCCTTCACCTTGGCTGCAACTTCGTTCTGATCGTCGGTACTTAGGTTGCTCGCAAGATTTGCTAGACGTTCTACCGCTTTGTCGAGAATCGGATCAATGGCCATATCGGGTCCTCCTTTTTGGTTAATCTTCGGTTTCCTGTGCCATCCACCTTACCTGAGTTGTGTGACGCGAATCGGTAGAGTTCCCCAATAACCACAAGAAAAACCGGCTGGCAGATAGCAGCCAGCCGGAAAGAAAATTCGCGGGATTGATCATATGGAGGGATGAGCGCTCAGGAATGCTCCAGCACTAGCGCGCGATAAGGAGCGAAATGCTCGATGCCGCTGGAACTGGCAGCGCCGCGAGACTCCGCGGGCACCTTGACGCCGTGGAAGCGGCGCGACCACACCGCCCGGAAAACATCACGATACTGCCCGGCCCGATGCAAAGTCCCAGCCACATCATTCCCGGTGGCGCGATGGCGAATATCGCACGGAATCTCCTGGAGAGTCAGGCCAGCCACCAGCATGTCGATGGTCATCCCCACCTCAACGCCCCAGCCCTTCGCGAGCGGACGTGCTGCATCAAAAGCCGCCGCCGTCATACAGCGCTGCCCGGACAGTGGCTGAAGCGGAGACCACCCCGTAGCCCGCTCAATCGCACGGCGCCCCAAACGAGTCACAAAACCGTGACCGCCCGCCCCCTCCTGCGGAGGCAAAGCTGCAATCGCGCAATCCACCCGGCCATCCACAACCGGCCCGATAAGCGGAGCGCACTCAATAGCCGAATCGCCCAGATCCGCGTCAAGGAAAAGTAAATGGCGGGGCGGGCGACCCTCAACATCGCGCATGCGGACCACCTTCGCCCCGGTCTCCATCGCCGAAGCCTTCCCGCGATTCACCGAATGGCGCACCACCGTAGCCCCGGAAGCGCGGGCAATAGCCTGGGTTTCGTCATCCGACCCGTCGTCAACAACCACCACGAGGTCCACACCCGGAAGCGCATATGCTGCGCGCACAGTACGCCCTACGTACTGCTCCTCGTCCTTCGCGGGCACGACCACCGCGACCTGACCGACTTTACTCACGGCATAAGTGTATAGGGAAAAACGGGGCCTTTGCTTACCATTTCTATAAACTAGTGGAAGTTCACTAAAGACGGCCGGCTGAGCGCGAGGCTACCCAAGGCGAGGCGTTGGTGCTGCTGACCGCAAGGTCCCCCAAGCCCGGCGCGTGCCCGCGCCGCCTAACGCAAGGTCACCTGGCGGGAAACCAACCCCGAGCGCGCCCGCTTTTCTTCCGAGGTGAGCGGCTCGGTCGAAGCAATAGCCGCACTCAACTTTTCCGCGAACTTCGCCAGCGGCTCTTCCAATTCCTCCGCTTCGGTGCCGCGCGCCAATTCCCACACCGGGACCGACAATCCGTAGGCACGGAACGCACCGATGAAGCGGGCGTCGTCGTCCCAACGCTCCTCACCGGAAACGCGCAAACGCGCCAAACCGTCCAATACCGCATCGCGCGGCTCGGGGCGCACCCAGCGCAAAAACTCGCGCGACATCCGGCACCAGTAAGCACCGTTCACGGATTCGATGCGCGCGGCGGGAACCATATCCGCGCGGGCATCACGCAAAGCCGCCTGCGATTCGGGGGTGGCGGCTTCCTCTTCCGTCATCCAGAAAGCCGGATCTTCTTGCAGTTCCAGCTCGGAGAACGAGGCCACAATATCCTGCAAACGCGGGGAACCGGCCTCCGGCTGCGTGCCACCCGGGTAGCTTTCGCCCGGCTTGAGCTCCAGACCGGCGAGCACACGCGTGGCAATATCCAAAGAAGCGTCGCCAGAATTCATAACCGTCTGCATCGCGACGAGGAGCTGGCCGTCCGTGCGCCGCAGCGCGCCGACCATATTCGGCAGTAGCGTGCCAAAAATAACCTTTTCGCTGCCGTATTCCTCGGTGAGGGTGACGGTCATGGTCGCCAGCGGCAGCAGATCGCGCATTGCCACCAGCTCCGCCTCGGCATCCAGCCCCTCAAAAGGCCGCTCAACGAAAGGAATAATCGCGCGCTTCTTCTTCGGGGTCGCCGAATCCTTCTTGCGGTTCTTCTTAGCCATAAGTCCTCGTCTTCTCGCTTCTATGCAGGATGATGCCGTTTACCCTCGAGATTCTACGTGAGATGCGGCCCGCGGGCGATGGTCACGTTAGAGTTGCGTTATGGATCTGCTCATAACGACGACGCCGCAGCTTGCCGGCCTCACCGCATCTCCGGCCCTCACCGCATCCCTGGCGGGCGAGCTCCTCGCCGCGCCCGCCGCGGATCCGACGGCGGTATCCATTATCCGCTGGGTGGGAATCGCGGCGGTTGCCGTGGGTGTTGCCGTCATTATTTGGCGCTGGTGGGCGAATCGCGACTAAGGGCGCTGCGATAGAGTGACGCTGTGCTTGCCTGCGGAGTTGGAATTGCTGTCGGTTTCGTTGTTGGTCTGCTCGGGGCCGGCGGCGGCATCCTCACCATCCCTATTCTCCTCACCATTTTCGGGCATGGCGCGCACCAAGCTTCCGCCGAATCCATCATTATCGTGGGGATTACGTCGTTAGTCGGCATGATCTCCGCGGCCCTGGCCCGGCGCGTGCGCTGGGCAACCGGCCTGATATTCGCCCTGGTGGGCATTCCAGGAACCCTGGCAGGAGCTTTCCTCGCCGGCGCGGTATCCGGGCAAGTCCTGGTGTGGTCGCTGAGCGCTCTGCTCGTGGCGGTGGCGCTGAGCATGTTCTGGCGCGCCGCGCGCTCGGACGGCGAATCGGGTGCGGACGGCGAATCGCACTCGGGCACCGCGCTGGAAAATTCGGACACTTCGGAAAAGCTAGCCGCACCGGGGAATCCGACCGCATCGGAAAACCCGCCCGCCCCCGCCCCACGCTGGCTCACCTACCTCGTCACCGTCCTGGGAGCTTTCGGCGCGGGAGCGCTCTCCGGCTTCTTCGGAGTGGGCGGCGGCTTCGTGGTGGTCCCCGCCCTCATCTTGCTGCTGCGCATGCCCGCCCGCTACGCGAGCGCCACCTCGCTGCTCGTCATGAGCATCAATATGGCGGTGGCCGGGCTCGGCCGCATCCCGCAATTCGCGGCCGGCCTCGATGTGGACTGGCTGGTCGTCGCGCTTTTCACTGCCGGCTCGGCGTTGGGAAGCATCGGCGGGGAAGCCGCTGGCCGGCGCATTCCTGATCGCATCGCCACCATCCTCTTTGGCGTGCTGCTTCTCGCGGTAGCGGCCGGCACCCTGGCCAGCGACCTCCTCTAAGTGGGGCGTGGGCCAGGAGGCGGCGTCGTCGTTCTTAAAACCGGAACGGGTGAGCACTGTTCACCGTGTAAACGGTGCTCACCCGCGTGGTTCTGGTGTTTTAGTCGACGACGCCGTACAGGCGGTCCCCGGCATCGCCCAGACCCGGCACGATGTAGGCCTTCTCGTTGAGGCCCTCATCGATGGAAGCGACGACGATCTTGACGTCCGCATCCTCGGGCAGGTGCGATTTCACTTCCTCCAGGCCCTGCGGGGTGGCCAGCAGGCACACGCAGGTGACATCCCGCGCGCCGCGTTCGAGCAGGTAGTTGATGGATTCGTGGATGGTGTGGCCGGTGGCCAGCATCGGGTCAAGAACAAAACACTGCCTCCCGGTCAGATCATCCGGGAGGCGGTTAGCGTAGGTGACGGCCTCGAGAGTTTCCTCATCGCGGCGCAGGCCGAGGAAGCCAACTTCGGCGGTGGGAAGGAGCTTCGTCATTCCTTCCAGCATGCCCAGGCCGGCCCGCAAAATCGGAACGACGATGGGCGCCGGGCGGGCCAGCTTCACGCCGGTTGTGGTAGCCACCGGGGTGGTGACCGTTACTTCGTGCACCGCCACATTCCGGGTGGCTTCATAAGCGAGGAGAGTCACAAGCTCCTCGGTTAGCTGCCGGAAAATTGCCGACGGGGTGGTTTCATCACGGAGGACAGAGAGTTTATGCGCGACCAGAGGGTGGTCAATTTCGAGGATGTGCATGCTTTAAGGATAGCGGTACCCGGCGGGCGACGCGCGCGGGCGGCTCGGCTTGAGGCTCGTGACACAGGCGGCTCGCCGTGGGGCTCGTGACACAATGGAGCCATGCGGGGAGATATGCGAGCCGATTCGCGGGGGAGTGCGGATGCGCCCGAGGACACGCCTGAGGATAGGTGCGGCGATATGCGGGCGGCGGAAAAGCTATTTATGCGCGAAGCGATGGAGCTGGCGGCACGGGCCGCGGCGGGTGGGGATGTGCCCGTCGGCGCGCTCGTGGTGGTGGACGGCGCCGTGGTGGCGCGCGGTTGGAATACCCGCGAATGCGAACATGACCCGGCCGGGCACGCGGAAATTATGGCCCTGCGCGCGGCCGGTGCGGCGCTCGGGCGGTGGCGTTTGGACGACGCCGACATCTACGTCACCTTGGAACCGTGCACGATGTGCGCCGGGGCGATGGTCGGTGCCCGGATTCGGCGGCTCATCTTCGGTGCCTGGGATGAGAAAGCGGGGGCGGCTGGCTCGCTGCGCGATGTGGTGCGCGACCCGCGCCTCAATCACCGCATCGAGGTGATCGGGGGAGTTCTGGAAGAAGAAACCTCCGCTCAGCTGCGGAAATTCTTCCGCGGATGAGGATGCGGGGTGGCGCGGCCCGTGGGCGGCGGGCGGCGAGCGGTGGCGCCAACTGGCGCGGCCCGCGGGTGACGGCGCGTTGGTGGTGAAGCCGGCCGTTGCTCCTCGAAGCTTTAACGTGATGTGCTCCGCATTGATTAGGTAAATTCGGGGTGCGCCGTGTAATCTATTCTGCGGTGGCGTGTCCGAGCGGCCGAAGGTGCATCACTCGAAATGATGTGTAGTTAATAGCTACCGCGGGTTCAAATCCCGCCGCCACCGCCATGGCCCGCATTGCAGGTTTCCCTGCGATGCGGGTTTTCGCGTCTCTGCCCACCGCGCGATAGGCGCGTAGGTGAAGCTTCGGGTTAATAGACAAAAAGTGGGTCTAATGACGGCGTGTCGTTAGCTCCCGATCCGGCCTTTACGGATGTTCAGACCG
>NZ_JBOZBG010000008.1:0-76770 GCF_051264595.1 Actinotignum urematis
GAAGAATCTTCTTCGCCGCCCGCTTGGCTTACCCCGTGTATTTATTTAGGGGCGCTGCTGGATCATCGCCGTCGTACTGGAAAGGATCGCGGCGGCCATAGCAACATTGCAGGATTCGGCTTTCCCGTAGATCGGGATGGCGACGGTCGCATCCACATTGGCATCTACATCCGCGAAACCGTGCGCTTCATTGCCCAGCAGCCAGCACACCGGCCGGGTGAGATCCGGGCCAAGGGGCGGCTGCCCGAGGTAGGCGGCGTCGTTCGCGGAGGCCACCAGGGTGGCCAGGTCCCACTCCCCCTCCCCGGTTGCTGCCAGGAAGCTGATGCCCGCGCGTTCGAGCACGCCGTCGAGCTTGCTGACGTTAATGGAATCGAGAACCGGGAGGTGGAAAATGGAACCGGCCGAGGAGCGAATAACTTTCGGGCACCACAGTTCCACGCTGCCGCGCCCGAGCAGCACCGCATCGCATCCGGCCACGTCCGCGGCCCGAATAATGGCACCCACATTCCCGGGGTCTTGAATATTCGCGGTGGCCAGCACCAGCTTCGCGCCCTTGACCGTGGGTGTGAGTGCAGGTGTTTCCGGAATATCGATGACGGCCACAACGCCGCGCGCATCTTCGGAGAGCGCCTGCATCTCATCAGCGTTGAGCGGGTGGTGGTAGACGCCAGCATTTTTGATAAGGTCACCGAGTTCCGGGTTGGAGATGAGGCTCGCCTTCGTATAGTAAACGTCGCGAACCAGATTCGCGCGGTGCGCGAGGAGTTCTTGAACAGCTCCGGGGCCTTCCACCAGGGTTTGCCGGAAGCGTTCGCGCCGTTGGGGGCGGTGCAGGCGGGCGGCTCGGGTGAGTTGGGTATGCGATGCGGGTGTGCTTTTCACGGGTCGTTTCTTTTTCTGTAGGGGTGGATGTAGCAGGGTGTGCAGAAGGCGGGCGCAGCTTCTAGGAAACCGCTAGGGCCGCACGAAGCCGTCGGTAAAGATACCGGCCACACCCCAGCGTTCTAATTGCCGGGCGCGTTCGGGGTTGTTAACTGTGTAGACGTGCACGTCTCGGCCCGCCGCGCGAGCCTGCGCCACCACGGCCGCGGTCACGGCGTCGTCACTCAGATGCAGGTAACGCGCATCGCTGAGGTCAAGGACGGTGCGCCAATCCGGCCCGAAACTCGCGCGCTCGAATAGCGCTCCGCGCGGGATTTCCGGGGCGTGACGCGCGAATTCGGCCAGTTGCAGGTGGGAGAAGGAGGAAACGAGGGCCCGCTCGGGGCCGAGCCGCCGGGCTTGCTGCGCCACCGCACGAACCAGGGCGCGAGCCTGCTCGCCGCCCTGCGCGCAGGGTTTCATTTCGATATTAATGCCCATCCCGGTCTCACGGGCAAAATCGACGAGCTGGGCGAGGGTGGGAATCTTCTCCCCCGCGAAGCCGGGGCTGAACCAGGACCCGGCGTCCAGGGTTTCCAGGTCCGTAGCCCGGAGTTCATCAACGCGCCCGCGGCCGGTGGTGGTGCGTTCCAGGGTGGCATCATGGCACAGCGGAAGGGTGCCATCCGCGGTGATATCCACATCCGTTTCGATCCAGGTGAATCCTGCCTGGTAGGCGGCCCGGAATGCGGCCATGGTGTTTTCGGGTGCGTCAGCGGACAGACCGCGGTGGGCAAAAAGTTTCATGATTGTAGTCTAAACGCAGCGGCCCGAGTAACGAGGTATCGTCACTCGGGCCGCTGATGTATCACGCTGGAAAAAGCTTAGGCAACCTTGGGTGCGTTTACGTCTTCCGGAAGCGCAGCCTTGGCGGCATTGACCACCGCGGTGAAACCGGTGGGATCATTGACGGCCATTTCAGCGAGCTGACGGCGATCAACTTCAATTCCGGCCAGGCCCAGGCCCTGGATGAAACGGTTGTAGGTCATGCCTTCGGCGCGCACGGCCGCGTTGATACGGGTGATCCACAGCTTGCGGAAGTCGTTCTTCCGCTTCTTGCGGTCGCGGTAGTTGTAGACGAAGGAATGGGTGACCTGCTCCTTGGCCTTGCGGTAGAGGCGGGACCGCTGCCCGCGGTAGCCGGACGCCCGATCGAGGGTAGTGCGACGCTTCTTCTTGGCGTTAACGGAGCGCTTGACGCGTGCCATGTTTTTCTCCTTTTACAAAACTTTTCGTCGGACGAATCTAGCGGCCGAGCAGACGGTTAACTTCGCGAAGGTTGGACTTGTCCACAACCTGGTCGCGCGAGAGCCGACGCTTCCGGGTGGAGCTCTTGTGCTCCAGCAGGTGGCGCTTATTGCGCTGTTCGCGCATGAGCTTGCCGCTTCCCGTCACGCGGAAACGCTTCTTCGCACCGGAGTGCGTCTTCATCTTGGGCATTGTTCATCCTCACTCGTGCCCCGGGGGCACATTTGATCTACCAGATCTTTCGCGCCCGCGGGCGCGCTTTCACAAGGCAACTTATTCGGTTGCGGCTGCGTTGTTATCCGTTTCGGAGGTTTTTGCGTTGCGGTCAGCCGCGCGTTTGGCGGCTTTCGCGCGCCGGTTCTCGCGTTCAGCTTCACGACGACGCCGCTGATCAGACTTCGCTTCGGACTTCCGCCGCGTGGGCGCAAGGACCATGGACATATTGCGCCCGTCAGCGCGAGGTGCTGCTTCCACAGTGGAAATTTCCGCGAGTTCTTCAGCCAGGCCGGAGAGCAGGCGCACACCCATTTCCGGGCGGGATTGTTCACGGCCGCGGAAACGAAGATCGAATTTGACCTTATCCCCGGCGTTCAGGAAACGTTCCGCCTGCGACTTCTTGGTGTTGTAGTCATTACCGTCAATCTTCAGCCCAATCCGGATGGATTTGATCTGAGTATTGGCCTGGTTACGACGTGCTTCCCGAGCTTTCTGGGCGGATTCGTACTTGTATTTCCCGTAGTCCATGAGGCGCGCGACCGGCGGATTGGAATTCGGAGCAACTTCCACCAGGTCGAGGTTCGCCTCAACGGCCAGGCGGAGCGCATCTTCCGTGCGCACCACACCAACCTGTTCACCGCTGGGGCCAACAAGGCGCACCTTAGGGACGTGGATGCGATCATTTACACGCGGTTCGTTGTTAATTGCAGTTCCTCTGTTCCTCAACGTGGACAACGCACGGAGTACTCCCGAGGTGACACGGCACGCCAAACGGCCATGTTACGAACCCGCTACCCTTTGATATGACCCGGTCCTTCCTTTTCCGAAAATTTCTTTTCGAAATAGCGGCCCGGGCGGGCGGCTAGGTGGGATTTCTCCACTTGCGTTCCGGCAGAATGCCGGATTGACCGTACTAGTTTAGCACATCGGCATGAGTTACGGATAACACCGCGGGTTATTCTCCCCACATGCGACGGCGCAGCCACGCCCCGCGGCTGCGGAACTCACCGCTCAGGAAAGCTCCGCGAGGGCCAGGGCAACGGTGAAATTACCTTCGTAAAAGGCTTTGCCAATGATGACCGAGTCTACGCAGCCGGGCGAATCGCTATCGGCGCTCGCACGGCGCTCGCTCAGCTCCCGAACCGCGCGCAGATCGGCAAGCGTCGCCATGCCGCCCGAGGCAGTGATATGCGCCTGGCTCAGCTCCGCGACCCGGTGGAGTAGCTCAAGGTTCGCCCCGGCAAGGGCGCCATCTCGGGTTCGATCTGTGACGATGTAGCGGCGCGCACCGGCGTCGTCGAGAAAATCTATAACCTCACGCAACTCCCCAACATCGGTACCGGCACCGCGCGCAACCACCCGGGCGCCGTCGACATCAAGACAAACCGCCACCCGATCCGCGTGCTGCGCCAGTACCCCCGCAACCCACGCGCGATCCCGCAGGGCGGTGGTCGCGAGATTAATGCGCTCGGCACGGGTAGCGAGAGCGCGGTCGAGCACCTCCGGGGTGTCGATGCCACCGGAAAGCTCCCAGCGCATCGGGTGGCTGTCCATGAGGCGCTCGAGCAGAGCGAAATTATCCCCGGTGCCGTATACAAGGTCGAGGTCCACCAGGTGAATCCACAGCGCTCCGGCCGCCCGAAAATCGGCGATAGCCGCCGCGGGGTCACTCCACGCTTCCGGGCCGCTACCCAGCCGCGCCGAACGCCCCGCCCGAATATCTACCGCGACGAGCAGCTCACAGCTCATCGCGATCCCCCGCGGCTGGGTTCTTCGCCGGCCTCACCGGCCGCGTCTGCCGAGCCGGCCTCGCCTTCCATGCCGTCCAGATCATCCGCATCTTCGCCCCGCGCGACTTTGCGCAGAATCTTCTCAATATCCGCCTGGGTGAGTTTCCCGGAATCCAAGGCTGCGCAGTCGGTGATGGAGCGCTCCCCCAGCATGAGCTCCTCCACGATGGGATCCAGGGAGTTGAGCAGCAGGCCGGAAGCAATTTCTTCATCGGCCTTGCCAGCGAAGAAACGCCGCGCGCGCACCATCCCGGATACGCCCGGCTCAAAACCGGTGGATTCTTTATCCAGATTGACGTCAATAAGGATGGAGCCGTAGGGGCTGAGGCGGGAAAGCATTCCGGCCACCGCGGGCGCATCATCGGAAAGGGAGGCTGGTTCCTCATCGGGATCCGGGCCGGTGATATTGCGGATATCCCACTCATCGTAGACGGGCGTTGCCAGCTGGCGGTACACCAGCGCCCCGGAATCCGTGGCCACCACCTGCACGTCCAGGCCGTGCAACGCGCAGAGCGCCGCGAGGGCATCCGCGCTATCAAAAGGTGTGAGTACCGCGTAGGTGCGCACGTCAGTCATCGAGTTATCCTCCCCTTGCGCTTCGCTTGCTTTAGTTATTTTCCCAGGTGCCGGTGAGCAGGCCGCGCCCTAATACATGCTCGCGCGCCAGGAAATACGCCACCGCGGGCCGGGTTTCCGCATCAATATCCAGCACGGTATCAAGGGCCAGCACCGCGAAAATATAGCGGTGCGGGCCGTGGCCGGCCGGCGGGGCGGCGCCCTGGAAGCTCGGAGTTCCGCCGTCGTTCTTCAAAGTGAGGGCGGGTGCCGGAAGGTCATCGGAACCGCCGGCCGCAATTTCCGCGGTATCGGCGGGCAGATTCGCAACCGTCCAGTGCCAGTAACCGGACGGGGTGGGAGCATCCGGGTCATAGCAGGAGACGAGCAAACTCACCGTGCCCTCCGGCGGGGTATCCCAGCCCAGTTGCGGATTGCGGTCCGCCCCGCCCGGGGTGGTGCCGGTGCCGGTTGCGCTTTCGGGCAGGGCTTCCCCGTTCGCGAAATCATCGGAGGTGAGGTGAAGATCAACGCTTCCGGCCGGCACTCCGGCGTAGGGATCGTGGGTGGTCATATCCGCTCCTTATGCGTGTCTTTGTGCGTGGGCGCCGCGGCCGTGCGGCGGGCGCGCTTAGGGTCCAGTCTAGCGTGATGAGGCGGCGCCTTCCGGCGCAATTTTGTCGACGGCGCCTGCGCCCCGCGGCGCGCTTACCTTACCGGTGCCGGTATCTTGAGGCGCAATTTTGTCGACGGCGCCGCCGAATCGCCTTTCGCGCTGCCCGTAGGCGGCGCAGGCTTCCCATAGGGCACGCCGTTCAAATTCGGGCCACGGCAGCGGAGAAAAATACAGTTCCGCGTAGGCGCTTTCCCACATGAGGAAATTGGAGGTGCGGTATTCCCCGCCGGTACGGATAAGGAGGTCGACGTCGCGCATGCGCGGGGCGTAAAGCTGGGCGGTCAGGGTTGCTTCGCTAATGCGCTCGGCTTTGAGTTCGCCGCGGGCCACCCGCTCGGCAACCGCGCGCACCGCATCCACGATTTCCGCGCGCCCGCCATAGTTAATGCACAGGTTGAGAACCATCCGGGT
This sequence comes from Actinotignum urematis, assembly GCF_051264595.1. Taxonomy (NCBI): domain Bacteria; kingdom Bacillati; phylum Actinomycetota; class Actinomycetes; order Actinomycetales; family Actinomycetaceae; genus Actinotignum; species Actinotignum urematis. The sequence goes on from NZ_JBOZBG010000008.1 coordinate 5,821, forward strand.
ATTCCCCGCGGTCAGTTCTTCCGCGGCGCGAATTTCACGCAGCACCGAGCGCCACAGCCGGCCTTCGCGGCCCACCCACTGCACCCGCACTCCCCATTCGTGGAGCTGATCGCGGTTGGCGCGGATAATATCGCGGGAAAATCCCATGAGGAACCGGACTTCAGAAGGTGAACGCCGCCAGTTTTCGGTAGAAAAAGCGTAGACGGAGAGCTCCGCGACTCCCACTTCCAGGGCGCCGGCCACCACGTCCATGAGGGAACGCTCGCCGGCTTTATGACCTTCGGTGCGCGCCAACCCGCGGGCATTCGCCCAGCGCCCGTTACCGTCCATCACGATGGCCACGTGTTCGGGCACCCGGCCCAGAGGCGGGGGCGTGATGCCGGGCCGGTGGGCCGGAGTGGGCCGCTCCAGGTGAGGGAGATGGTCCAGCTGCGCTCGATTCGGGTGCTCGTCTGTCATGATGCCGACCTCACGATCTGCAAGGAACGTACCTTGCGTTCCAAATACCATTGCACATACGCGGAAATATAGCCGTGTGCGGTTTCCCCAGCGGTACCGGCCAGCGCGTCAATAACGTTCCAATCCCCGCGTGCCAGGGCTGCAAGGAGCCTGCGGGTATCCTCGCCCGGATAAGCGGCCCCGCGCGGGGCGCAGCGCCGGCACACCAGTCCGCCGGCTTGCACGTGGAAAGCCGTGAGATCCTCCCCGCTACCGCAGAGCGCGCAGGAGGTCACCGCTAGGCCCCACCCGGATACCGCCATGGCGCGCAGCAGGTAGGAATCCATAATCGGATAGGGAGCGTGCTGGCGGGCAGCCAGGGAATTGAGTGCGCCCAGGAGAAGGCGGTAGTGGGCCCGATCCGGTTCGCCTTCCGCCCCGAGTTTTTCCGCAACTTCCACCATGGTGCTCGCAGCCGTGTAGGCTTCAAAATCGGGCGCGATGGCCCGCCCGAAGGGATTGAGGGTAGCCACTTCCGTGACAATATCGAGGCTGCGCCCCCGGTAGAGCTGCACATCCACATAGGTAAAGGGCTCCAGGCGCGCCCCGAATCGGGAGCGGGTGCGGCGCACCCCTTTGGCCACGCAGCGCACCAAACCGTGCGCGCGTGCCAGCAGGGTGACGATGCGGTCCGCTTCCCCCAGGTCCTGCGTACGCAGGACTATTCCTTCATCCCGATAGAGTTTCACTGGCTCCCAGTTTAGCGGTGCGCGCGATTGACAGCCGAGATAATCGCCTTGAGGCCGGCGCGTGTCGTGGAGGTGTGAATACCGCAGCCCCACAGCACCTGGTCATCAATCTCGCATTCCACATAGGCGGCCGCGGAAGCATCCGTACCCTCGCTCAGGGTGTGTTCGGCATAGTCGAGCACGTGGATATACTCGCCCAGCTGTTCCATCGCGTTGACGAAAGCGTGGATGGGTCCGTTGCCGCTGCCGTGCAGGCTATGTTGCACGCCGTCGGCCTGGGTTTCCACGACGGCGCTAATATCGGTCACCCCGCCGCTGTGATTGGTGAATTCCAGGGCGCGCAAACGGTAGCGACCCCACGGGGTGCTGGCCGCACCCGGCGCGCCAGGTGCGTTCTGCGAGGTCGCAGCGCCCGCCGAACCCGTTGCACCGGTCAGCTTCGCCGCAGCAGCGCCCGCCGGCTCTTGCTCCGCATACCCTTGCGAGAGCGGGAGGTATTCGTCCACGAAAATATCCCACAGGGTATCCGCGCTGACTTCTTCGCCGGTGCGTTCCGTCCAGGTTTGCACAATGCGGGAGAGTTCGATTTGCATGCGCCGGGGCAGATCCAGATTGCGGGTGGTTTGCATAAGGTAGGCAACCCCGCCCTTGCCGGACTGGGAATTAACCCGCACGATGGCATCGTAGGTGCGCCCCACGTCCTTGGGATCAATGGGCAGATAGGGCAGCGCCCAGGGAACCTGCCGTTCATCTCCGCCGGCCGCGGCCAGATCCGCGGCCCGCCGTTGCATCCCCTTCTTAATGGCGTCCTGATGGGAGCCGGAGAACGAGGTGTAGACAAGCGAACCGGCGTAGGGCACCCGCGGGCCCACCTCAATCCCGGTGCATTCTTCGCACACATCCACGATGGCATCAATATCGGAAAGATCCAGTTCCGGATCAATCCCCTGCGAATAAAGATTCATCGCCACCGTAATAAGATCAACATTTCCGGTGCGCTCCCCCTGCCCGAAGAGGCAGCCTTCCACCCGGTCAATACCGGCGAGCATCGCCAATTCGGTGGTGGCCACCCCGGTGCCGCGATCATTGTGATTATGCGCGGAAAGCGCCACGTACTCGCGCTTGGGGATATGGCGGGAGAAGTATTCGATTTGATCAGCGTAGACGTTCGGAGTGGCGCGTTCCACCGTGGTGGGAAGATTAATAATAATTTCGCGCTCGGCATCCGGTTGCCAGACATCCATAACGGATGAGCACACCTCGAGGGCGTAATCAATTTCAGTATCCACGAAAATTTCCGGGGAATATTCGAAACCGAAAATGAGATCATCCGGAAGTACTTTTTCGGCGTAAGCCACGATTTCCCGGGTTCCGGCCATGGCCAGTTCGCGGATGGCTTCCTTGGAGGAGCCAAAAACCACATCGCGGAACACCGGTGACGTGGCGTTGTACAGGTGCACGGTGGCGCGCGGGAATCCAGCCAGCGCATCGATGGTGCGGTGAATAAGTTCGGGGCGCGACTGGGTGAGAACCGAGACGGTCACGTCGTCAGGCACCGCGCCGTCTTCCGCCAGGGAGCGTACAAAATCCCAATCGGTTTGGGAGGCGGCCGGGAAACCGATCTCAATTTCCTTCACACCGATCTTGACAAGTAGATCGAAAATCCGACGTTTGCGGATCATATCCATCGGTTCGATAAGGGCCTGGTTGCCGTCACGCAGATCGGTGGAAAGCCAGCGCGGCGCCTTGGTAATGCGATTATTGGGCCAGGTACGATCCGGCAACGCAATCGGATTGGTATCCAGGAACGGCCGATACTTGTAGAAGGGCATACCCGAGGGGCGCTGACGGTGCGTGTATCCGGAAGTTTTCATGGGGTGGTCACCTTTTATTGTTGTGTGGCGGTCAAATTTAAGAACGACGGCGCAGCTTAACCCGCCGCGAGAAGCCGAATAAGCTCGCGGCGGCTCATAAGGAGAAGGCGAAGGGTACCCATAGGCATAACTCTAGCCCCTCAGCTAGCTGAATATGCACAGATTTTTCCGAGATGTGAGACATAACGCCCGTATTATGGACGGTCTCGTCGGTTTATAGCACCGCGGGGAAAGCATTCCAGTATCCCAGGCTCATGAGTAGCACCGCTTGGGCGCACAAAGTGAGCAGCGTAGTAACCCGTGCGATGCGCCCCATGCCGGGCCGGGCATTCCAGCTACGGAAAGCGGCCCGCACGTGCATCCACGCCGCCCCCAGCGCCGCCAGGTGAACAAGGGCGAAACCGCCCTGCACGATGAGGAGATTATGGGAGTAGGTGAGCGCGATATGGGCCACGGCCACCAGGTACACGAGGAAGACCGCCCAGGCGCCCACCACCGAGAGGGAAGCGAGATTGAGAGCTGCCCCCGATCCGGAGAAATTCGAGAGGCGATGCCCGCGCACCGGAATCCAGCACACCGCCACCAGCACAATGCTCACCGCCAGGAGGGCAACGCCGCCCAGCGCGATATAGAGCGCTGTTTGAGCGGTGAACCACCCGCCGGCCGTGAGGGTGGGGGCCACGAAGGCCTGCCGTGGTTGGTCACCGGCCACCCGCGGTTGCGCCGTCGCCGTAAAGGGTAAACCATTGACCCAATCCGCGGTGTCTTGCATGGCCGCGCGCGAAAGCTTACTGCGGTTGATCTGGAGGCCGTGGTCGGCGTCCTTGTAATAGCGCACCGTGAGCGCGCTGTTGCCGGCTTCTTCCAGGTAGCGGGCCATCATCTGCGGGCCCTGGATGGTCGGCATGGAATTATCGGCCGTGCCGTAGAGCATAAGGACCGGCATGGTCATCTGCTTCTCGTAGGGGGCCGCATCGAAATCGATATAGCGGAAGGTATCGGGGCCAAAATCCTGGCCGATGAGCTTCGGGATGGCGGCGCGCAGCCGGGCCGGGGCGTGAATTTCGCGCAGGTAGGCGTCCGCCGCGTAGGCTCCCTGCTGGCGGATCGGGAGCACCGGCGCGCTGATGAGGGCCACGTAATTGACCGCCTTCGCGCTGGTGGCCACAATCGGGGCCACGAAACAGCCTTCGGATACCGCGTACAGACCCGAGTGGCGTGCATCGACATCCTCCCAGGAGAGCATCTCCCGGTACACATCTTCAAAATCCGCGGCGAGCTGGAGGTAATCGCGATGCGTCGTCGTATAGTTCGCTACCCGTTTTTCCGGAACCACCGTAATAATCCCGGTGGAAGCAATCGCTTCGGTTTCCCGCCCGAAATCGCGCGCAGAAGAGGTGCCGGTGCCGTGGATAAAGAGCATCCCGGGGACCACCGGGCCCGCGCCCACCGGGCGTTTGACGACGGCGGGAATGAGGGTGCCATCGCGCAAGGTGATTGTGACGGTGCTGCTAGCCACCTGGTAGGTTCCCAGCCGCGCTGTGGGGACCCCGGTAGAAATGGTGGTATCCGGGGTTTGCGGGGCGATCGCCGCGGTCATGGGCTGCGGATTCCAGCCCGGCCCGAAGGCGCTCCCGATGAGCCCGGCGGCCAACACTACAATGAGCCAGGTGACGAAGCGTTTGTGGGTGGGCAGCCAGCGCCGCCAGCCCCTGCGCGCGGTGCGTTCCGGCTGGTCGGTGTGATTCGGGTGCTCATCGCGCCCCCGGCGCGCGGTACGTTCTGCGCGATCCGCGCTCTCCAGGTGGCTAGCTGGCACCAGGGTGCGCCCCGGCGGCGGATTCTCGGTGGGCGGGGTGTAGGGAAGATCGGTCAGGCGCACGTATCAGAACCCGAGTCGATCCAGCATTTTCGGGTCGCGCTGCCAGTCTTTGGAGACCTTCACGTGCAAATCGAGGTAGACCGGCGTGCCCAGCAGCGCCTTAATAGCTTTGCGGGCATCGCGCCCGATCTGGCGCAAGCGCGCTCCCCCGCGCCCAATAACAATCCCCTTCTGGGAATCGCGCTCCACGTGCAGCGAGGCGTGGATACGCACCAGCGGGCCCCCATTAGGTGCGGTCTCCTCAATAATTTCGTCGATGGTGACCGCGAGGGAGTGCGGAAGTTCTTCGCGCATTTTTTCCAGGCCGGCTTCGCGGATAAGCTCCGCGATGAGGGTTTCTTCCGTTTCGTCGGTAATGGCATCCAACGGATAGAGCGGCGGGGAAACGGGCAGCTGCTTAATAATCTGCTCGGTGAGGAGTTCCACCTGATCCATCGTGGTGGCACTCACCGGCACGATCTCCACAAAATCATGGAAGGCAGCCACGGCCACAATTTTTTCCGCGAGGGCTTCGCGAGTGACCAGATCAGTTTTGGTAATCGCGGCGATCATGGGGACTTTCGCGCGCACCGCCAGATCGAGGAGGTATTTATCACCCGGCCCGAGTTTTTCATTGGCGGGCAGGCACATAATGATGGTGTCCACATCGGCGATGGAATCGCGCACCATATCGCCCAGGCGTTCGCCCAGCAGGGTGCGCGGGCGGTGCATCCCCGGGGTATCCACAAGGATCACCTGGCCGGCATCCCGGGTCACAATGGCGCGAATAATACGCCGGGTGGTTTCCGGGCGGGCGCTGGTGATGGCGACCTTCTTCCCCACCATCGCGTTCGTGAGGGTTGATTTCCCGGCGTTCGGGCGGCCCACCACCGAGGCGAACCCGGCCCGAAATTCTGTGTTCTCCACCGTCATTGTGTTCTAGTCCTCGCCCTCATCTTCAGTTTCTTCGCGCGCAACGATAATAGTCGATAACCGGCGCCGGCGCCCTTCGAAACGGTCGGCCACCATGTGGATTCCGGCCACGGTTGTTTCGGCGCCGCGGATGGGGACGCGCCCGATGCTCTTGGCGAAGAGGCCGCCGGCGGTATCTACGTCGTCGTCCTCCAATTCGATTCCGAAGAGGTCACCGAGGTCGTCAATGGGCATGCGCGCCGGGATCCGGAAGCTTCCCGCTTCGAGTTCTTCCACCGCCGGGAGGGCCCGGTCGTGTTCATCGGAAATTTCGCCCACGAGTTCTTCCACGAGGTCCTCGATGGTAACCAGGCCGGCAATTCCGCCGTATTCATCCACAACGAGGGCGATGTGGACCTGGTCGGCCTGCATTTCCCGCATGAGGGTGTCAATAATCTTAGTTTCCGGAACGAAAACCGGTTCGCGTACCAGATCGGCTACCCGCAGGTCATCGTGCTGGTGGCGCCGGTGCACCCGCCGGATCACGTCCTTGAGGTAGAGCACGCCGATCACATCATCAATGGATTCCCGGTAGACCGGCACCCGGGAGAAACCGGAGCGGGTGAAGAGGGAAATAGCGCGATCCAGGGTTTCATCCGCCTCCACCGCGATCATATCGGTACGCGGCACCATGACCTCGCGCACCAGGGTATTACCCATATCGAAAAGCGATTGCAGAATATCGCGTTCGGCATCGTCCAGGGCTTCGGATTCGGCCACGCGTTCCACCATCACGGCGAGCTGGTCTTCTTGGCGCTGTTCGGCTTCCTCGGGTGAAAATTCACGTTCCCGGATGAGCAGCGAAAGCAACCAGGTGAGCGGAGAAAGCCACCAGGTGGCTTTGCGTAGCACCCGCTGGTGGCGTTCCACCCCGAAACTCAGGGGGTTGAAGAAGGCGAAAGCGAGGAGGGCCAGGACCGTCACGCCGAAGAAAATGGGGAAGATCTGCCACCAGGCCGCCACATCGGTTCCGAGGGCGAAAGTGAAGCAGATTCCGTAGCTGGCCATGAGGAGCGCACGCACCACGGCGATGCCCATGGAGGCGGCCGGGCGGCGGGCCATAATGGCCACCACGCGCGCCGAACCGCGTTCCTTATGTGCGTACATTTCCGCGGCTTCGGTGCGGGTCATGCGCCCGAGGGCCGCGCCCACCACCGTGCACCACAAAGAAAGCAGGAGGCACAGGCCGGCAGCAATATAAAACGGGGCGGAGGGCAGCGTTCCCGCTGCCACGGGTAAGTGATCCATCCTTTCTTACACCTCCGTGGGGCGCGGATCGCCTCCCCCGCGTTCGGAAAGGAACACGAGGAGGAGTTGGCGTTGCAAAGCGAACATGGTGTCTTTTTCTTCCGGGGTTGCGTGGTCGTAGCCGAGCAGATGCAAAATCCCGTGGGTTACGAGGAGCAGAATTTCCTCCGCGGTGGAGTGCCCCATGGCGTGGGCCTGGCGGCTGGCAACCTGCGGGCATACCGCAATATCGCCGAGCATTCCCGGGCGCGGTTCTTCACCGGGCGGGGCCGGGCGCACCTCATCCATGGGGAAGGACATCACGTCTGTGGGCCCTTCCAGGTCCATCCACGTGACGTGGAGATCCGCCATGGCATCCTCATCGAGGAGCACGATGGACAGATCCGCCATGGAATGCACCCGCATCTTATCGAGGACGTAGGTGGCTAGCTCCGAGATCTCTTCCAGATCCGGAGCCGGACTAAAACTCGATTCGTCATTTACTTCTATCATGTGGTCTTTCCTGACAACCGTTCCCTAGATTCTCCCGAAACTGCCCTACCGCAACGCGCGCCGCACTACTCGCCGCTACTCACACCTATCGCCCCGCGCTAGCGCTGCCGGGAATCCCAGCGGGCATAGGCGTCAATAATTTCGGCAACTAAACGGTGGCGCACCACGTCCGCCGAGCTCAGCTCCGAGAAATGGATCCCCGGAACATCGCGCAGAATCCGCCGCACCACCTGCAATCCGGACACTTTATTCGCCCCGAGATCAACCTGGGTGATATCGCCTGTCACCACCATTTTAGAGTTGAAGCCGAGCCGGGTGAGGAACATTTTCATTTGTTCGGGTGTGGTGTTCTGCGCCTCGTCCAGAATCACGAAGGCATCGTTGAGGGTGCGCCCGCGCATATACGCCAGCGGCGCCACCTCAATGGTGCCGGCCGCCATGAGTTTCGGAATGGAATCCGCGTCGAGCATGTCATACATGGCGTCGTAAAGCGGGCGCAGGTACGGGTCGATTTTATCGGTGAGGGATCCGGGCAGAAAGCCGAGGGATTCTCCGGCTTCCACCGCCGGGCGCGTCAAAATAATACGTTTGACCTGCCCGTCATTGAGAGCCACCACCGCTTTGGCCATCGCCAAATAGGTTTTCCCGGTGCCGGCCGGCCCGATCCCGAAGGTAATATCATGGGCGTCGATGGCGTCCACGTAGGCTTTTTGCCCCAGGCTTTTCGGCCGGATCGTTTTACCGCGGTTCGATAAAATATCGGTGTGCAGCAGCGTGGTGGGATGCGCCACGCCGGCGCGCGCAATATTAACGGCACGGGCAACTGCGTCCCGGGTGAGGATTTCACCTTCGGCGACGACGTCGATTAATTCCCCAATGAGCGATTCGGCAAGATCGAGCTCCGCGGCCGGGCCCGTCAGGGTGATCCGGTGGCCGAGCACGTGAATGGTGGTGGGGGCTAGCCGTTCTTCCAAGGTTCGCAGCACGTCATCACGATGCCCGAGCAGATGAATCATGGAAACCCGGTCCGGCACCACAATGGTGCGCTGGCTGTTTTCTGTGTGCGTCATTACGTCCTATAGTAGCGTGCCCAGCGCGCGCACGGTGGCGATACTTGCCAGGGCGTAGGCCCCAGCAGAAGCACTGCGCAGCACATGCGCGCCCAGCAGCACCGGGATGGCCCCCGCTGCCTGCAGCATCGCCATTTCTTCCGGTGCGATTCCGCCTTCCGGGCCGATAATGACGGCCACGGGGCCGGCCACCTGCGCGGTACTCACTTTTCCGCGGGCCACCGCCTCAGCCAGGCTCAGTTCGGCTTCCTCGTGGCAGAGCAGCACAGTGCTCCCGGTAAGGGCCTGAGGTAGCTGCGCCGTCGTACTTAAGGAACGGATGCGCGGAATATAGCTGCGCCGTGATTGTTTCGCCGCGGCGCGTGCCGTCGCCTGCCAGCGCGCCCGGCCCTTCTCCTCTTTGTTTTTCCAGGAGGCGACGCAGCGGGCCGCTTCCCACGGGAGGATATCCCACACCCCGTATTCGGTGCAGGTTTCCACGGCCTGTTCGTCGCGGCCGCCCTTCGCGAGGGCCTGGACGAGGGTGATCGGCCCGGCCGGTTTCGGTTCCGCGCTCGCTTCCTCCACGCGGGCGCGCACCTCATTTTTGGCGACGACGCTCACCGTGCAGCGGGCCCGCCGGCCCTCCCCATCGGAGATCAGGATCTCCTCCCCCACCCGGATGCGCATGACGCCAGCGTGGCGGGCTTCGTCACCGGTGAGGCTCAGTTCCTGGCCCACGCTCAGGGCGGCGCCGGCTCCGCCCCCGGGCCGGGTGGCGGGGAAATCGGCGAAGAAAAGCGGGAGCGTCACAGTGAACTCAACCTTTCGCGCAATTTATCGAAGAAGGATTTGCCCTGCTCGGCGAGCTGGGCGTCCTGCACGCTTTCCCCGCGTAGTTCGGCCAGTTCACGCAGGAGTTCGCGCTGGCGTTCATCCAGGTCAGTGGGTGTTTTCACCGCGACGGTGATCCGCATATCCCCGCGGCCCTTGCCGCGCAGCCGGGCCACGCCCAGGCCCTTGAGGGTGAGGACCACGCCGGAGGAGGTCCCGGCGGGAATCTCCAGCTCGCGGTCCCCATCCAGAGTGGGGATGGTGACACTGCCGCCCAGGGCCGCGAAAGTCATGGGCACCTGGACTTCGCCAAGGAGTTCATCGCCCACCCGCTGGAAAATGGGGTGTTCTTCCACCCGGATTTCCACGAAAATATCGCCGGCCGGGGCGCCGAAGGTTCCGGCGTCGCCCTGGCCGCGCAGGCGGATACGCATACCGTTCTCGATGCCGGCCGGGATGTCCACGGTGAGGGTTTTTTCTTGGCGGATGCGCCCGGTGCCGTGGCAGGGGCGGCAGGGGTCGGCGATAACGGTGCCGTGGCCTTCGCAGGTGTGGCAGGGCACCTGGGTAACCATCTGGCCGAAGAGGGAATTCGTGACCTGCTGGACCATCCCCTGGCCCTGGCAGGCCCCGCAGGTGACCGGCTGGGATCCGGCCGCGCAGCCGCTGCCCGCGCAGGTGGGGCAGACGGTGAAGAAGGAGTCGCTCACCTGGCGCTGGGCTCCGAAGACCACATCGGACAGTTCGATGCTCAAACCAAGGAGGGCATCGCGCCCGCGTTCCCCGCGCGGGGCCGGGCCACCGGCGCGCATTCCCCCACCCCCGAAGAAGGTGGAGAAAATATCGTTCATATCGAAACCGAAACCGGCCGCCCCGGCTCCCCCGCCGCGCCCGCCGAGGTCATATTGGCGGCGCGAATCCGGGTTGGAGAGCACCGTATACGCTTCGTTGACTTCCTTATAGCGTTCTGCGGCTTCCGGACCGGCGTGATCCGGGTGTAATTTGCGCGAGAGGCGCAGGTACGCTTTGCGGATTTCTTCCTGGCTCGCATCGCGTTCCACCCCGAGGGTTTCGTAAAAATCAGCCACATTTCTCCCGTCTTTGTTCTTTTCTGCGCCCTGCCCGCGCGCCGGCACGCTTCACTCGCGAGTGACCGCGCCCGGTGCCGCGCACTACGCTGCGATAGTTCCGTTCCCTACCACTGCGACCGCCACTACGATCACCACTACGACCGCCACTACGACTGCCCGGACAGAATACCGGATAGATAGTGGGCAACGGCGCGCACCGCCGCGATATTCCCGGGATAGTCCATTCGGGTAGGGCCGACGACGCCTACCCGGGCCACTTCATGCCCGGCTACTTCGTAACTTGAAGAGACCACCGAGGTTTCACTCAGGTTTTCATGATCATTTTCCACCCCGATGGATACTGCCACATCAGTTTCCATCGCGGCGAGGAGGCGCAGCAGCACTACCTGTTCTTCCAGGGCATCCAGCACCGGGGAAATCGAGTGGAGGAAATCCACCGAGTGGCGTGAGAGATTGGCGGTGCCGGCCATCGTGAGGCGGTCCTCCGCGCCAGTATGCACCGCGGTAGTGAGCGCCGCCGCGATATCGCGCAGAGCCGCGGCGGCTTCCGGTTCACTACGTTCGGCGATCTCCGCGAGAACGGCCACCGCGGTGGTGAGCGGCTGGCCGTTACAGCGGGTGGTAACCTCCCGGCTCACCGCATCCACATCCAGGCCCTCCAGGTGCGGGGGCACCGCGATGACGCGCTGTTCTACCCGCCCCGCGCTGGTAATAACCACGAGGAGAATACGGGTGGCGCCGAGCCAAATGAGTTCCAGGTGGCGCAGCACCGCTTTATCGAGGGCCGGGTATTGGATAACCGCGACCTGCTGGGTGAGATGGGAAAGCAGGCGGGCCGCGCGCTCCAGCACATCGTCCAGGTCCACCGCGGCGTCCAAGATTTGGCTAATGGCGCGCCGTTCCGCTCTGGAGAGCGGTTTGACGGTGGTGAGGGAATCCACGAAAGCCCGGTAGCCCGCATCCGTGGGAATACGCCCGGCCGAGGTATGCGGGTGGGTGAGCAGCCCGGCTTCTTCCAGAACCGCCATATCGTTGCGGACGGTGGCCGGGGAAACTCCCAGCGCGTAGCGTTCCACGAGGGCCTTGGATCCCACCGGTTCGCGGGTGGTGACGTAATCGCGCACAATCGCCTCAAGAACGCGCCCGCGCCGATCTTCTGCCGCCACCGGTATCCTTCCTCCCTGCGCCGTGGAACCACGGCGGTGCTTGTTGCCTTACCCTGAGTTACCTTGAGCCCCGCTCAGCACTCTATACCTTCGAGTGCTAATTCTACGCGGGGCGGCCCGGGAGCGCATACCCTTAGAGCGTGATGTTCTCTGCTACCGGAATGCCTGATCGCTACGGCGACGACGTACTCGCTCGCGATCCGCACGACCACCGCCGCGCCTCCCGCCCCGTCCCGGCCGCACCCGGCCTCCTCATTGAAGACGTGGCCTCCGGCTTTGTGGGCGAAGTGCTCTCGGTGGGGAAAGTAGCCGGGCGCTGGCAAATGGAACTGGAGGGCCGCGGCGGGGTGCGCCGTTCCTTCCCGCTGGGCAAAGGCTATTGGATCGACGGCGAGCCGGTGGAGATCACCGCCCCGCGCACGGAGGCGCCGCGCGGCCGGCTCCTCACCGCCTCCGGTTCTTTTCACGTGAAAGCGCGGGCGCGCGTGGCACGCGCCTCGCGTATCTGGGTGGAAGGGAAGCACGACGCCGAACTGGTGGCCAAGATCTGGGGTGAGGATCTGGCCCTCGAAGGGGTGGTGGTCGAGGAATTACTCGGGGTGGATAATTTGGAAGCGGTGGTGCGGGAAACTGCCCCTGATGATGAGCACCGCCTGGGCGCGCTGGTGGATCACCTGGTACCCGGCTCGAAAGAATCGCGGATCGCGGCGCGGGTGGCCGGCCCGGGCGTACTGGTGCTCGGCCATCCCTATATTGATGTGTGGCAGGCCATTAAACCCGCCGCGGTGGGTTTGCGGGCCTGGCCGGAGGTACCGCGCGGGGAAGATATTAAGGTGGGTACCCTGCGCCGGCTCGGCTGGCCGCACGAAACGGCTGAAGATATTGGCCGGGCCTGGACCCACATCCTCTCCTGCGTGCACTCCTATAAAGATATTGAGCCCGCACTGCTGGGCCGCATGGAGGAACTCATCGATTTCGTCACCGCCGCCGGGACCAGGTAGTAACTACAATCCCGAGGCCCTCAGGGTATATCCTTGCTGCGTGCGCTTATCCGGCCCCGGCCGGAGCCGCTGCCCTCGTTGTTTCGGTTCTTCTTCACCCCTATCAGGAGTTGTGATCACGTGGCCCTCCAGCGCCGCTCCCTCGTGGACAAAATCGCTGTTGCGTCCCCGCGCGGCACCCTCGCCGTCGCTTCGGTTCTCGTGGGACTTGTTTCTCCCTTCATCACGCTATCGGGAGAAAACGCCACCACGATTGTGTTCTTCCGCTTCGGCTTAGCTTTCCTCGCCCTGCTGCCCATGGTGGTTCATGAATGGCGCCAGTACGGGCCGATGCGGCGCGCCGATCTGCTGCTCTACGCGGTGTGCGGGGTGTGCTTCGGGGTGGATATGGCCCTGTGGACACCCTCCGTGCTATTGGCCGGCCCCTCGGTTTCCGCCGTGGTGGTCAATTACGTGCAGGCCCTCGCGGTACCTTTGGTCGCGTGGCTGTTCTTCCACAACCGGGTGCCGTGGATGTTTTTCGTAGCCGCACCTTTTTCCCTCGGCGGGATTTTCTTGCTTTCCGGTATTCTCGACGGCGCAGGCGGATCTGACCTGGTACGTGGCATTATCCTCTCCGCGCTCGCGGGCCTGACCTACACCGTTTATGTAGTCCTCACCGGGCGCACTAATTCTCCACACCACCAGGGCACCGCCATGGCGATTGTGTGCCTGGTTACCACGGTGGTTTCCACCCCGCTGCTCATTGCTACTCACGGGCCCCTCACCCTCGCGCTGTCGGCCAGTTCTTGGGGCTGGATGATTCTGATTGCGCTGTCCAGCCAGGTGCTGGGGTGGTTGTTCTGCCAGGCGAGTATGCCGCTGGTTAACCCTTCCGTGGCCGCCACCCTTATTTTGATTCAGCCACTGAGCGCCATTGTTTTTTCCGCAGTGCTCGTAGGTGAACGACTCTCCGCCCTGCAATGGCTGGGCGCGATTATTATGCTGCTCGGAATTTTCCTTATCGGGCGGGCTCCAAAGCGCCGCTACCGGCTCGGCATCAAACGCCCCTCACTGCGCATCCGGCGTAGGCCCGTAGCGTAAAACTTCCCCGACGGACGACCTTCGCGGCACCCCTTCGATAGATTGCGACTATGGTCCCCTACCACGAAGGAGTAGCTATGCGGGGTAACAATGTCACCACTTTCCCGGTTCTCGCCGATAAGAGCGTTATTGTCACGGGCGGAGCCTCCGGACTCGGGCGCGAAGCATCGATTCTTTTTGCTGAAGCCGGCGCCAAGGTCATCGTCGCTGATTACAATCTGGAAGGCGCTGAAGAAACTGTCGCTACCATCAAGAAGGCCGGTGGCGAAGCTATTGCGGTGCGTACCGATGTTTCGGATTCCGAATCTGTCCAAAAGATGGTTGCTACCGCGGTAGAAACCTACGGGCGCTTGGATGGTGCTTTCAATAATGCCGCGGCGGCCCCCGATAATGCGCTCACCTCGGAATTCGATGAAGACTACTGGGATAAGCTCATGAAAGTCGATCTCAAGGGTGTGGCGCTGTGCATGAAGTACGAAATTAAGCAATTCCTCGCGCAAGGCGATGGAGGTGCCATCGTCAATACCGCTTCGGTTTCCGGAATTCGGCCCCAACCCTTTAACCCCGCTTATGTTTCCGCCAAGCACGGAGTGATTGGCCTAACCAAGGTGGCGGCAGTGGAGAACGGGCCACATAATATCCGCGTCAACGCTATTGCCCCGGGCGCAATTGATACTCCCATGCTGCACGATGCACTCGAAGCCCTGGGTACGAGCGGCGAGGAATACGCACCCATGATTTCCTTGCTCAATCGTTTTGGTAGCCCGCGCGAAATCGCGCAACCGGCCCTGTGGTTGCTTTCCGATGCAGCTTCTTACGTGACGAGCACCGTGATCGCCGTGGATGCCGGCTACACCGGGCGTTAGCGCCCGGCACGTTCAGAAATAACCAGACCCCGCGCTACCAGAGGGCCCGGGTCACGGTATCAGCCAGGAGCCGCCCGCGCCGGGTCAGAACAAGACGCCCGGCGCGGGCGGTTTCTGCCTCAACTAAACCGTCCCGGATCAGGCCTTCCACCACCGCGGCATCCACGCCCCGGGGAATATCAATTCCGCGGCTCATCCGGATACCGAGCATGATTTTTTCTTCGCGTTGTTCGGCCGGGCTGAGGATTTCCCGCTCCAGGGCCGGCGAAACAATGGCTGGCTGGCTCGCGGCTGGCTCGCCCGGCGCGCGGAGCGCGGCGGCGGCGTCGTCGTTCCCTATTCCGCGCGCCCAGACCCGATCCGCGTAAGCACGCGGGTGTTTGACGTTCCAGAACCGAACCCCGTTAATATGCGAGTGCGCGCCGGGGCCGTAGCCCCACCAATTCGCATTCTCCCAGTAGTAGCAATTGTGGCGGCATTCGTGACCGGGGCGGGCCCAATTCGAAATCTCGTACCAGCGGTAGCCGGCCGCGGAGAGGATATCGTCGGCGACCTCGTATTTATCGGCGAGCTCGTCCGGATCGGGGAGGCTAATGAGGCCGCGGCGGGCCTGCATCCCCATTTTGGTGCCCGGTTCCACCATGAGCCCGTAGGCGCTGATATGCGCGGGTTCGAGAGCGAGAGCGGCCGCGAGCGAGGTGCGCCACTGCTCCATCGTTTCTCCGGGCGCCCCGTAAATGAGGTCGAGGGAATACTCCAGACCCAGCTCCCGGGCCCAGCCGGTCACGCGTTCGACCTGGCCGGGGCTGTGTTGGCGATCAAGGGTACGCAGCACCTCGGGCACGGCTGATTGCATCCCGAAGGAGATGCGGGTGAAACCGCCGGCCCGCAGGGTGGCGAGGGCCGCGCGGTCCACGGATTCCGGATTGCATTCCGTGGTGATTTCAGCGCCCTCGGCCAGGCCGAAAGCGCGGTCCAGCTCCGCGAGCACCGCGACGAGCTGCCCGGCATCCAGCAGGGTGGGGGTACCGCCCCCGAAGAAAACAGTGCGCAGCGCGGCGCGGTTGCTGCCGGTATCGAGGACCTCCCGCGAGAGCGCTATTTCGCGGGCGAGGGACGCCGGGAAATCATCGCGGCCTGCCCCCGGCCCGAAGCTCGGCTTGGTGTAGGTGTTGAAATCGCAATAGCCGCAGCGCACCGTGCAAAAAGGAATATGAACGTAGGCGGAAAAACCGGCGCTCACATCCGGATTCGGGAGCGCGCCGGAGGCCGGGGCCGGCTCGCCGTGCGGAAGGGACGCCATCGGAGCCTAGGCTCGCAACGCGAGAACATCGTGGATGGTGCGCCCGGCCGCGATGCCGCGTTCCTCGAAACGGGTGAGCACGCGTTCCTCCCAGCGCGGCGCGAAACCGCCGCGTTCGGGGGTGGGATCCGCGGGGTCCGGGCGTTCACCGGCGTGCGGATTCGTGAAATACGGGGATGATTCGACGACGTCGCGCATCTGCCAGGCGTAATTATCCCAATCCGTGGCCAGCCGCCAGGCGCCCCCTTCCCGGAGCATCCCGGCCACCACCGTGGCAAAAGGCGCGGCAACCAGGCGGCGCTTATGGTGGCGGGCTTTACGCCAGGGATCGGGGAAGAACGTCCACACCTGCTCGGCGCGCGGATTCGCGGCATTCGGATGGGCGGTGCTGCGCGCCGGCCCGCAAGCAGTCACGTCCTCCCCGCGTACCAGGCCCGCGCATTCCAGCCCAAAGAGGACGGGGAGGGCTTGGGCGGCGTCGGCCTCCAGCACCCGCACGTTGGTCACGCCCGCACGCAAAATACTGGCCACGCAGCGCGCCGCGCCGGGAGCCCAGGCTTCCACGAGCAGCACATTATATTCGGGGTGGCGCTGGGCGAATGAAACACCGTGCTCGCCCGAACCGGGGCCGATTTCCACGGCGAGCGGGGCCTCGCGGCCGAAAACTTGCCCGAGGTCGCAGCGGGCATCCAAGGCTACCGTGGTGGCCTGGGGGCCGGGTGCCAGCGGCACAAAAAGTTCGGGGTGGCGGGCCACCGTTTCTTCGTGGCGCGCACCCAGGCGCGAACCACGCAGGGAGAAGGAGCGGATGCGCCATTGGGAGCGGTCGGGTGCGGAGGGCCCGGCTGCGCCGTCGTACTGCTGCGGCGTGGCATCCGGGCGAGCCGCGCGTGAATCTTCGGGACGCTCGGACATAGCTACTTCCCCGTGGGTGCTTCGGAGGTGAGGGCAGCCACGAAAGCTTCCTGGGGCACGTCCACGCGCCCGATGGATTTCATGCGCTTCTTACCTTCCTTCTGCTTCTCCAGCAGTTTGCGTTTACGCGAGACGTCGCCGCCGTAGCACTTGGAGAGCACGTCCTTACGTAGGGCCTTGATGGTTTCGCGGGCGATAATGCGCGAACCTACCGCGGCCTGCACCGGAATTTCGAATTGCTGGCGCGGGATGAGGGTCTTGAGTTTCTTCGTCATCTCATTGCCGTAAGAGTAGGCCTTGTCCTTGTGGACGATGGCGGAGAACGCATCGACCTGTTCGTGATTGAGCAGCACATCCACCTTGACCAGATCGGAGGGCTGTTCACCGGCAATATCGTAATCGAGGGACGCATAGCCCTTCGTGCGCGACTTGAGCTGGTCAAAGAAATCGGTGACGATCTCCGCCAGCGGCAGTACGTAGTGAATCTCCACCCGCTCGGCGGTGAGGTAATCCATGCCCTGGAGCGCCCCGCGCCGTTCCTGGCACAGCTCCATAATGGAGCCCACGTAATCGGAAGGAGCCAGGATCGTGGCGCGCACGGTCGGCTCGTAAATCTCCCGAATTTTCCCTTCCGGGAATTCCGAAGGATTCGTGACGGTCAGTTCTTCACCGGCATCCGTGATGACCCGGTAGATCACCGAGGACGCGGTGGCAATAATATCGAGGTCGAATTCCCGCTCGAGGCGTTCGCGAATAATCTCCAGGTGGAGCAGTCCCAGGAAGCCGCAGCGGAAGCCGAAACCGAGGGCCACCGAACTTTCCGGCTCGTACACCAGCGAAGCATCATTGAGCTTGAGTTTTTCCAGGGCCTCGCGCAGGTTCGGGAAATCGGAGCCGTCCATCGGGTAGATCCCGGAGTACACCATCGGTTTCGGATCGAGGTAGCCGGGCAGGGCTTCGGTGGCACTCTCCCGCGCGCCGGTCACGGTATCCCCCACGCGGGTTTGGCGCACATCCTTCACGCCGGTGATGAGGTAGCCCACTTCCCCGGCGCCCAGCGCGGTGGTGGGCGTGGGTTCAGGGGAAATCACGCCCAGTTCCAGGAGTTCGTGTTCGGTGCGGGTGGCCATGGTGCGCACCTTCGAGCGGGTGGTCAGCTCACCATCAACCACACGCACGTAGGTGACGACCCCGCGATAAATATCGTAAACAGAATCGAAAATCATGGCGCGGGCCGGGCCGTCCGGGCGCCCCGACGGCGCGGGAACCTCCGCGACGATCCGGTCGAGGAGCTCGGGCACACCCTCCCCCGTTTTCCCGGAGACCGCCAGGCAGTCTTCCGGTTCCACGCCCAGGAGCGAGGCCACTTCTTCCGCGATTTTTTCAGGCTGCGCGGAAGGCAAATCGATTTTATTAAGCACGGGAATAATCGTGAGGTCATTTTCCATGGCCATATACAAATTGGCCAGGGTTTGCGCTTCAATTCCCTGGGTGGCATCCACGAGCAGCACCGCACCTTCGCAGGCCGCCAGCGAACGATTGACCTCATAAGAAAAGTCCACGTGGCCCGGGGTGTCGATCATATTGAGAGCGTAGGCTTTCCCCTCCACCGACCACGGCAAACGCACGGCCTGCGATTTGATGGTGATGCCGCGCTCACGCTCAATATCCATCCGGTCCAGGTATTGGTCACGCATTTCGCGCTGCTCCACAATCCCGGTGAGTTGGAGCATCCGGTCAGCCAGCGTGGACTTTCCGTGATCAATATGCGCAATAATGCAAAAATTTCGGATACGCTCGGGCGCCGTCGCGCCCGGAATAATGGCGCGCGATTCCTCAGCGGAAGAAATAGGCACGTCTCTCCTTCACAATAAACTCTGCTCAAGTATAGTCCTTGGACCATAATGGATATGGATATATCGGTCACGGGAGTTTGCCATGAATGTTCCTTTGTCAGTGTTAGATTTCGCTACGCGGTACGACGGCGAAGCTCCGGCCGCGGCCCTGCATCGCTGCGTGGACCTCGCTCAGCGCGCCGAAGCCGCCGGCTACACCCGGGTGTGGTACACCGAGCATCACAATATGCCCACGGTGATCTCCTCCTCCCCCGCGATCATCATCGGCTACGTTGCCTCGCATACCTCCCGGATTCGACTGGGTGCGGGCGGGGTGATGCTCCCCAACCATTCCCCGCTCGTCATTGCTGAACAATTCGGGGCGCTGGCCGAAATGTATCCGGGGCGTATTGATTTAGGGCTCGGGCGGGCGCCGGGCACCGATAGCCGCACCCTCTACGCGCTGCGCCGCGATGCCAGCGCCTATGAGAACTTCCCGCGTGATGTGGTGGAACTCCAGGGATTCCTCGGGGATACCTCCCGGGTGCCGGGGGTTGCGGCCTATCCGGGCCAGGGCACCCACGTTCCCCTCATTATTCTGGGTTCTTCGCTTTTCGGGGCGGATCTAGCCGCGCAACTGGGCCTGCCCTATTCTTTCGCTTCCCATTTCGCTCCGCGCCTGCTCCACGAGGCAATTGCCCACTACCGGGAGAATTTCCAGCCCTCGGAGGAGCTGGCCGAGCCCTATGTTATTGCGGCGGTGAATGTGACCGCGGCAGAAACTTCGGAGGCTGCCGCTCGTGAATTTGAGCGGGTCAAGCGGGCCCGGGTCCGGAATATGCTGCTGCGCGGGGCACCGGGCCGCGATATCTCCGATGCGGATCTTGAGACGGTCATGGACAGCGCGCAGGCCCGCCACATCCTCGATATGCTGCGCTACACCGCGGTGGGGGACGCGGCCGAGGTGGGTGAATATCTGCGAAAGTTCGCCCGCGATGCGCAGGCCGATGAGCTCATGATCTCGGTGCAGGCTACCTCGCATGAAGAATCGCTGGCGTGCTTGGAGCTGGCCGCGCGTGGCTACGGCTTGAATAGCTGAGGAATGCGCGGCGCTGGCAGCTAGGCGCGGCGTCGTACCGTATCGCGCAGCTTCGCGTTTCTCTCCCCCACGCTATCGGCCGCTTCACACGCCCGCTTTTTCTTTGTGGCACGATGGTTAGTATGCCTCTGTCGCAAAAACTACTAGGAACCGGCGAAGAACTCCTTGTCCATATGCACCCCGATGCCCGGCATTTACTGCCGCGGGTGCTCGGTGCCGCGGCGGTGGTGTTCCTCGCGATGCTCGGGGTGGTAGCGCTGCCGGGTAGGTGGCAGCCGCTGGCCGGGTGGCTGGTGGTGGCGGTCGGAGTTCTCGCGCTTATTGCGATTGCCGGATGGCCGTGGCTGCAGTGGTATATGAGCACGGTGAGTATTACCAACCGCAGGATTATTACCCGGCGCGGGGTGTTCACAAAGCTCGGGCACGATCTTCCGCTTGCCGCGGTGGCACGGGTGGATGCGCAACCTGCGGGTACCGGCACCTCCGGTTCCCTTCTTGTGACGACGACGTCAGGTGCCACGGTTACCCTGCACCGCATCGCGAATCTTCCCGCTGTCACCACGTTCCTGAATACGCTGCTGGACAAGCGCGCGGGAGAGGGGATTCACACCGGGGCCTCGCGCGAAACCCCCTGATTCTGGTAGTGTTTGGAGATGGACTTTCACCGGTCGGGTGGCAAGTCCTTGTTCTTTCGTAACAACCACGGGTGCCCCACGCCCGCAGTCCTACGAGGAACGCTTCCCTCTCCGACCATATTCATCTATCGCCTAGCGATTGACCGAAAGAGATATTTCATTGGCTAATATCAAGCAGCAGAAGAAGCGCGTTCTGACGAACGAGAAGCGTCGCCTTCGCAACCAGGCCGTTAAGTCGGAACTGAAGACCTACATCCGTAAGACTCGCCTTGCCGTGGAAGCCGGCAATGCCGAAGAGGCGGAAACCCTCCTGGCCGCGGCCTCCCGCAAGCTGGACAAGGCTGTGTCCAAGGGTGTTATTCACCGCAACCAGGCGGCGAACCGCAAGTCGAAGCTTGCTAAGCGCGTGAACGCACTGGCCAAGTAGGCTGTGCTCCGGCCATGCAGGCTGGACCCCCGGCGCGGTTGTATCTGTTATATCTACCGCGCTGATGCTTAGAGAAAAGCGGCTGGAACCTAGGCGTTCCAGCCGCTTTTCATATCCGTTCGCATCCGGCGCGAATTTTCTCATTCTTCTCCTTCGTGCTCGCCTTCTCGTTCCGCTTCCAAACCGCGGCGTTCCGTATTCAAACGGCGCAGCGTAGCGCGTACTTCGTTTTCACGATGCCGGTGCCATAGCGCAAGGCAGAGTAACGCAAGAGTGACGAGGGCGGGGATAAGAGCATAATCGTACCAGCGATCACCTATCAATATGTTCGCAATGCAGCCTCCCAGAGTAGCCCCGAATGCAAGTTGTGAGAAATAAAAATACCTTTTTGAGCGCATATTTCTTCCTCCTTTCTTCTTCATTCCACGGTAATTGACACCTTCATTATAACGTGATCCCCGTCTCATATGTGGAATTTTGGCTCATGTATTCCGGTATTTCCGCGATATACACGTAGCGCAGGTGGCCGGAACCTGAAAGGTGTTCCGGCCACCTGCGCTAACTGAGGGATTCCCTAAGCGGTTATAGTTGTGCAGCTCGCCCCGGCCGCGCCCGGACTTGGGCGCAGGAGCGGGCTACCTTAACCGGGGAAAGCCGCGTTGATGGCATCCACGGATGCCTTGGCATCGCCGAGCAGCATATCGGTATTCTCATTAAAGAACAGCGGGTTTTGCACCCCGGCATAGCCGGCATTGCCCATGGACCGCTTGAATACGATCACCTTCTTGGCATCCCACACATGCAGCACCGGCATACCCGCGATGGGCGAACCGGGCTCAGAAGCCGAAGGATTGACCGTGTCATTCGCCCCGATAACCAGCACGACATCGGTATCCGCGAAGGAATCGTTGATATCGTCCATTTCCTCCACGATGTCATAGGGGACTTTCGCTTCGGCCAGCAGCACGTTCATATGCCCGGGCAGGCGCCCAGCCACCGGATGGATAGCGAAACGCACCTCGGTTCCGTTCTCGCGCAGCTTCTTCGTCAGCTCCGCCACCGGATATTGGGCTTGGGCCACGGCCATACCGTAACCGGGGGCAATAATCACCGAGCTGGCGTCCGCGAGTTCTTGGGCCACCTCCGCCGCGGTGGTTTCCGTGTGGCTGCCATAGTCACGCGCCTCCCCGGTAACTGCGCCGTCGGACCCAAAACCGCCGAGGATCACGGAAATGAAGGAACGGTTCATGGCCTTGCACATGATGTAGGACAGGTACGCGCCCGAGGATCCCACCAGCGCACCGGTAATGATAAGGAGGTCATTACCGAGGGTGAAGCCGGCCATCGCTGCCGCCCAACCCGAGTAGGAATTGAGCATAGATACGACGACGGGCATATCGCCACCGCCAATCGCGAGCACCATATGTGCCCCGAGCAGCAGCGCAATAATCGTGATGAGGATGAGGGGAATGAGGCCGGCCCCCACCCCGCGGGTCCAGGCGAACCAAATAATAAGCCCCAGGCACGCCAGGATCGCCAGCAAATTGAGAAGATTACGGGCCGGAAGCACCAGCGGCTTGCCGGGGATCTTCCCCGCGAGTTTCAGATAGGCGCATACCGATCCGGTGAAGGTGATCGCGCCGATGAACACCGCCAAGCCAACTTCGCCCATATGGAAGGCGTTTGTGGGCGAGAAATCTTCTCCGGGTTGCTGGAGGAACGAGTTGTAGCCCACCAGTACCGCTGCCGCACCCACGAAGGAATGCAGCAGGGCGATGAGTTCGGGCATGCCCGTCATTTCCACGGTGCGGGCCCGCCAGATCCCGATGCCGCCGCCCACCACGAGGGCAAGCACGAGCACGAGGACAATTACCGTCGAGGATGCCTCCGTCGGGAAGGCAAGGACCACGATGATCGTGGCGACGAGGGCCAGTACCATTCCGATGGCGCCCAGGATATTGCCTTTCGCCGCGGTTTCCTGTTTGGAAAGCCCGGCCAGGGCGAGGATGAAGAGCAGGGCCGCCACCAGGTAGGCGACGGTTTGCACGCTAGCAGCGACCTTGAGACCGCCCAAGCTCGGGGCGGCAAGGGTAACGACGTCGTTAATAGTGGTGAGCACGGCTTAGCTCCTCTTGAACATAGACAGCATGCGCGCGGTCACCAGGAATCCACCGAAAATATTGATGGATGCGATGGTGAGGGCGATGGCGGCAAGGATGGTCACGGCTATATGCCCGGAACCGAGCTGGAGGATTGCCCCCACCACGATGATTCCGGAAATCGCGTTCGTCACGGACATGAGCGGGGTGTGCAGCGCGTGCGTCACCGAAGTGATGACGTAGAAGCCCACCACGCAGGCCAGCATGAACACGATGAAATGCGAGGTCATGCTCGGCGGGGCTGTGAAGAGAATCCATAGCGCTATCGCCGCTGCCAGGCCGGCCCACAGGTAGCGCAAGGGGTTGGGGCGGGCCGGTTCGGGCGCAGCCGGAGGTGCGGGAGGCGCCGGGGGCGCGGCCGGGGCGGCCGAGACCTTGATGGGCGGGGGCGGCCAGGCCACCGCTCCCCCGAGGGTGACCAGAATGCCACGCACAATATCATCCTCGGTATCCAGGACCAGCTGGCCATCCTTTTGCGGGGTGGTGAGTTTGAGGAAGTTGACGAGGTTCTGCCCGAAAAGCTGGGAGGCTTGGCCGGGCAGGCGCAAGGCGAGATCTTCGTAGCCGATAATCGTGACGCCGTTGGCGGTGTGGACGATTTCTCCCGGGCGGGTGCCGGCCACGTTTCCGCCGTTGGCCGCCGCCAAATCCACGATAACGCTGCCGGGTTTCATGGCGGCCACTGCCTCCGAGTCCAAAAGGAGCGGGGCCGGCTTGCCGGGGATAAGCGCCGTCGTAATAACAATATCCGCGGCGGCGGCTTCCTGGGCGTAGACAACCCCGGCGGCATTGGCCTGATCCGCGGTCATTTCGCGGGCGTAACCGTCCGCGGATTCCTGGCGCACCGGGATTTCCACGAATTCCGCGCCCATGGACTGGACCTGTTCGGCCACATCTGCACGCACGTCCGTTGCTTTGACGATTGCGCCCATGGAATTGGCGGTGCCGACTGCGGCAAGCCCGGCAACGCCCGCTCCGATAACGTACACGGTGGCCGGGGGAACTTTGCCGGCGGCGGTGACCTGGCCGGTGAAAAGCCGCCCGAAGTGGGAGGCGGCTTCGATCACGGCCCGGTAGCCGGAAATATTGGCCATGGAGGAACGTACGTCCATGGACTGGGCGCGGGAAATACGCGGAATTGCGTCAAGCGCCAGGGCCGTGAGTTCGCGGTGCGAAAGTTCCTCGATAAGTTCGGGCGAGCCGGCCGGGTTCATGCGCGCAATGAGGGTGGCGCCGCGGCTCATGCGGTCAAGGTAGCTGATATCCGGGGCGTCGGTGGCTAACACAATATCCGCGGCCCAGGCTTCTTGCGCGGAGACGAGGCGTGCGCCCGCGCTTTCGTACTGGCTATCGGGGTAGGACGAGGCCTCCCCCGCCCCCGTTTCCACCGCGACCTCGTAGCCCAAAGCGATGAGCTTGGCCACGGTATCGGGGGTGCCCGCCACCAGGGGGTCACCCGGGCGGGTACTTTTAGGTATTCCAACAAGCATAAAGTGCTCCTCAGTACAGCACTGCCGTGCTGCGTTCTGCGTGGGCGGCGCTCCAGATACGCCATTGTCGCGCCGCCGCGGGACATCCCTTATTATTCCACGTTTCCTGAAAGGGCCTGAGCGCGCGGGAAAGTGTGAGACTGCGGCAGCGTGAGGCTGGGCAGGATACTACCGCGTGCGCCGGGCGCTACTGGACATACCGCGGCCTATCGACCACGCCGGATACTACCTGCCGCGCCGGGCCCGCCCGATGGCAATAATCGCGTGTTCCACGGCGTACTGCGGATCGCGGGAGGCACCCTTGACCTGTTCATCGGCAAGCGCCACGGCTCGAATGGCGTGCCCGAGTCCAGCATCGCTCCATCCGCGCGCTTCCCGGCGAGCCCGCTGGGCTTGCCAGGGCGCCATTTTCAATTCCTTCTGGCTGATTCCCGGCGCCTGGACGATGGCGAGCTGGCGCAGTTTCGCCGCGAGCGCGGCCACGATAGGGACGGGATTGACCCGGGTGGCGAAGGCGTGGCGGGCCAGCGCTAGAGCTTGGCCGGTGCGCCCGGCCAGGGCCGCGTCCGCGATCTCAAAGGGGGTTGCTTCATTACGCCCGGCATAAAAATCCCGAATATGGTCTTCGGTGATCATCCCCTCCACATCGGCGAGGAGCTGGGCGGTGGCACTGAGTAGTTCGCGCAGGTCCTGGCCGAGTGCATCAACGAGGGCCCGCACCGCGCCGTCCGTGATTTTGCGCCCGGCGGCCCGCACATCCGCCGTGACTAAACGCGCTTTATCATCATCGCGTTTGATTATTTCGATGCGGGCTACCTGCCAGCCCCCCGCCGCGATGGCGTCGAGGAGTTTTTTACCGCGAGTGCCTCCCCCGTGTTGGATAATCACGGGGATATCCGCATTGGGTTGCGGGAGGTAGGCGAGCATTTCCGCGAGGAACGCGTCGTTCATATGTTCGGCGCCGGTCACGATGACGATGCGGTGGTCCCCGAAAAGTGAGGGTGAGGTGTGGAGGGCGAGGGAGCCGCGCTCGTAGGAGGCGGCGTCTAGGCGCACGACCTGCACCTCGGGGTGTGCTTGGCGAGCGAGGCTGACGAGCCGAGCCCAGGCACGCTCGGCCAGCACCGGCTCTGCACCAATAATGAGGATGACCGGTTCTAAGCGGAGGGCGTCGTACCCGACCGTGCGTTCTTTGGCTGCCATGGCTCCATTCTCTCATGTCATAACTCACCTGTTTGACGGCAGGTGGCCGCACCGGTTCCGCGCACTTCGATACCAGCTCATCGTCCGCCCAGGCTATTGCCCCGCACGTGAGGGTCGGATAGATGTGCGCGCCGGCATAGAGTTCGTAGACGCGCGCGGAGGGGTGCCCGTAACTGTTCTCACCTACGGATATGAGGGCAATTGCGGGGTCAAGTTCGCGTGCGAGGCGCTCGGATTGGTCCGCGCTTCCGTGATGGGCGACGACGGCGATATCAACCGGCCCAACCGCCCCCACGAGGCGTTCCTGGGCCGGGGCAGTCGCATCCCCGAGAACCACAATGCGCTGGGCTGCCATGGTCGTGCCGCCGGGTGAGCTAGTGCCGCCGGGTGAGCTAGTGCCGCCGGGTGAGCTGGTGCCGCCGGGTGAGCTGGTGCCGCTGGTCGAGCTGCTACCACCGGCCCGGCGCGGGTTATCTACTCCTTCAGCGTCGAGGAGGACAACGAGCGAATCGGCATTAGCTTCCTCAGGAATGCTACGCGCACCCGGCCGCGGGCTGAGAATCCGAGCAATGGGCACATTATCTACCCGCAGTGTTGTTCCCGCGGCTACTACGCTGACAGGAATGGAGTGGGAATCGAGGAGCTCCAGGGCGGTGCGGGACTGGGGCTTCGGTGCGGAATTTGGTGATATCCATACCGCGCTGATCGTGGTGGAATTGAGAACGTCACGTAATCCTTCTACGTGGTCGGAGTGGAAATGGGAGAGGATGAGCAGGTCAAGATGGCTGACCTGGGCATCCGCTAAGCACCGGGCAGCGGCTGGGGTTTGAGGCCCCACGTCGATCATGATTGTGTATCCGCGCACCCGATAGAGGAAAGCTGATCCCTGGCCCACATCGCATTGCACCGCCGTCCAGTTGGGAGGAATGGCGGCACTCCCGGGCCAGCGCGATAACCCAAGGGCCGCGAGCGCGCCCACAAGAATAATGGCCGCGCTCAGGCGGGGTACCACTAGGAGCGCCAGGACCGCGCATATATGACCGATGCCGGCAAGAACGAGGGGAATTCCCGAGCCTGGTAGGGAGGCAAGCAGGCGGGCTACCTGGTCAATCCACCACGTTGATAAAGCGGCACCGGAGATGGCGAGACTGGCGAGCATGGGGAATAGCGGGGCCGTGAGCGCGCCGACGATTCCGAAAATGGTAAGCGGTGCGACCACGGGTGCCACGAGGGCATTGGCCGGAACCGCCCACAGCGATCCGGCTTCGGTGAAGAGGAGGAGCACGGGTAGGCAGGAAAGTTGGGCTACCAGAGGAATGGCGACAACCCTGGCCAGGGTGCCTGGGAAGAACCGGCTGAGGTAGTCGGTGAGCCGGTATCCCCCGCAGATAATTCCGAGGGTGGCGCTGGCGGAGAGCAGGAAACCGTAGCCGGTTGCGAGCCAGGGATCAATAAGGGCAGCCGCGATGCTCGCACAGCTCAGGGCATTGATGGCTTGGCTCCGGCGGTTCATTCCGAGTGCCGCCAGCACCACCAGTCCCATGAGTGCCGCGCGGATAACCGAGGGTGCGGGTCCCACCAGAATTACCAGTCCGCCTAAACCAACGGTTCCGGCGAGGGCAGTGCGTAGGGGCCGGGCCCGGCCTATCGCCATAATAATGATGCCGAGGACGAGGGAGACATGGGCCCCGGATACCGCGATGAGGTGGGTGAGGGCGGTTGTGCGCATAGCTTCTTCGAGTTCCGGGGATACCCGGGTATCGTCGCCTAGCGCCACCCCGGGGATGAGGCCGCGGGCGTGTTCGGGGCGGTCAGAAAGCAGCGCGGCGAGCGCAGTATCGATGCGTTGAACCACGCGCGCACTGAGTGCGCCGCTTCCGCTTAGCTGGAGTGCGGGCCCGGACCAGCGGGCGCTTTCGCGCCGCCCTTCCACCGGGGTGAGCCGGCCACGCCCGCTCACGTATTGGCCGGCCAGTGCGGTGCAGGGAAGCTCCGCGCGGATGCGCGCACGCGGGCCGGCGTTGAGCCGCACCCCGCTAGGGCCCGCGGTGGTGATTGCGCGAGGGTGCAGGAGCGCGGTGCATTTTTCTTCTCCCCACGGTGTGGTGGAGGGTTCCGGGCGGGTCGCGATAGCGGCTTCCAGTTCCACGCTTAGCTTGGTTGCTGGAATATGTGCGGCAGAGAGGGCAAGTAGCCCGGCGATACTGGCAGCACTCCCCGTGCAGGCCACCGCGAGGATGCTTAACACCACCCCGCTTGCCTTCCCGCGCAGCTGCGGATGGGAACGGGCGTGGCCGGCTACCGCCCAGGCTGCCGCGAGGCACAGGGCAGCACCGAGGAATGCGAGCTGCGCGTGCCCATTCAGCGCCGCCCATGCCCCACCCAGGGCAGCACCAGCCGGTGGGAGGAGACGCATATCTTGACCGTGGCCGGCGTTCACGGATGCCGAGCCGCGCTGCCTGCCGCGAGGACGGGCACGGGTAAGGGCGCGGGAGCGAACGCCGGTCATACTGTCACCAAGGCAGACAGCTTAGAGAATTTAGCTGGCCCAATACCGGGGACCTCGAGAAGATCCTCCGGGGAGGTAAAAGGACCGTTGCTTTCCCTCCAGCTGAGGATATCCCGGGCGGTGGCCGGGCCTACTCCGGGCAGGGTCTCCAAGTCACTAGCCGAAGCAGTATTGAGGTTAATAAGAGCACCGGGATTGTTTTTCCCGGATCCCCCACCACCGGCGCCACCGCCCTCGCCTCCCGCGCCGCCATTCTTTCCACCTTTGCTGCCACCGCTCCCGCCCAAGCTTGTGCTACCTCCCGAACCGGACAGCGCTCGCGGTGTTTCACCGGGTGCGGGTATGTGGATATGAGAACCGTCTGTTACGGGTTCGGCAAGATTGATCGCGGCGCCGTCCGCATTCGGGGTGAGTCCGCCGGCTAATTCCACCAGGTCGTTCACCCGGGCTCCTCCGGGAGCGCTATATACACCCGGGGTGGCCACCTCTCCGGAAATATAGGCGACGATAGTTGTGGGACTGGATTCGCCCGCGGTGGGGGCGGCCGGCCCAGATTTGCCGCGTGCCGCTCCGCCTTCGGATGCGCCCGGAGTAGCTGACGGGTCGGAGGAAACCACGGCCGGCCCTTCGGTGGTAGAGACCGGGCCGGCCACGCTGCTCCCGGGTGGTACCGCGGCGGGGCTAGCGGAGGCCGGGCCTCCCCCACGCCCGAGCCAGGCCAGCACCCCAAGAATGAGGAGCCCACCCAACAGAGCGATAGCGAAAGCACCAAGCGTTCGGGGAGACCAGCACCACCGCGATGCTTGTGCGGGCGTGGTGAGCACGGCGATATCTTCACCGGTGCCCGCCCCGAGGGCAAGGGCCGCGAAATCCCGTACCGCACTGCGGCCCGGCAGCCCGCCCGCGCTCCTACCCGGCGGCCCACCCGCACTCGGATCCAGGCCTGCCTCCGGTATCGGATCGGTACGGGGCAGGCTGAGGCGCGGGGCAGGGTGCGGCATTGAGGTAGTCATGGGCCCATCATGCGCGCCTTCGCTTACCTCGCGCCGGCGCTCCCGCCAACGTGGGGATGACGCTGACGTTTGGCCAGCTGTGGATAGTTCCCGCCATCGCCGCTCTACAATATTGGTATGAACGACGCCGATATTGCCCGCTTGCGCGCCGAGGCGGCCGAAGCCGCTGCCAAAGCTGCCCGCGCGGAAGCCGAACTCGCCCAGGCTCGCCTCGATGCCGCCCTCGCCGCCACAACCGCCACAACCGCCACCGCGGCAGAGAAGCGCCCACCCGTGCAGCCGGCGGCGTCGTCGCCGAAAGACTCCCCAGAACAATCCTCGCAACAATCCCCGCAACCCAACGATGACGATTACGTGAACGAGGTGGCTCGCAGCTACCAGGTATCCGGCCCGGCTCTCACCCTGGGCGCCTACCTGGATTCGGCCGGGAATCCGCGGCCCGACGTGCTGGTGCGGCTGCCTTTCGCGAGTTTCAATCGGCACGGGCTGGTGTGCGGGGCAACCGGGACCGGGAAAACTCGTACCCTCCAGCTGCTGGCTGAACAGCTAAGCGCGGCCGGCGTGGCCGTGTTCCTTACCGATATTAAGGGCGATCTTTCCGGCTTGTGCGAGGCAGGCTCGGCTTCCGATAAGCTCACGGCGCGCACTCGGGCCTTGGGGCAGGAGTGGGCGGGGGCCTCGTTCCCGCTGCATCTGTATTCCCTCACCGACACGACCGGGGTGCCGCTGCGGTCCACGGTGGAGGATTTCGGTGCTTTGCTGCTGGCGCGGGCCCTGAAACTGAATGACACCCAAGAATCGGCACTGGCCTTGGTTTTCGCGTGGGCGGAGCAGGAGGATCTGCGCCTGTACACCCTGGAGGATCTGCGCGAAGTGCTCCATTATTTGACCACGGACGGGAAGTCAGAGCTTTCCGGTATCGGCGGGGTCTCCACCGCGACCGCCGGGGTGATTTTACGCGAGGTATCCGCACTAGCGGCGCAGGGTGGGGATATGTTCTTCCAGCGCCCGTCCTTTAGCCCGAGCGAACTCATTGCCCACGAAGGCGAGCGCGGTGTTATTTCCGCCCTTGAGCTTCCCGATGTGCGCGATATGCCCGAACTTTTCTCCACGTTCACGATGTGGGTGCTCAGCCGGCTCTTTTCCGACCTGCCCGAGGTGGGCGATACTCCCCTGCCCCGCCTGGTGTTTTTCTTCGACGAAGCGCATTTGCTGTTCTCCGGGGCGTCCCGGAATTTCGTGGACGAAGTGACCCGCGTGGTGCGCCTCATCCGTTCCAAGGGCGTGGGTGTTTTCTTCGTCACTCAGACCCCGCAGGATATTCCCGAATCGGTGCTCGCGCAGCTGGGCACCCGGATTCACCACGCCCTGCGCGCCCACACCCCCAAGGACGTCAAGGTCCTCAAGGAAACGGCGAAAACTTTCCCCTTCTCACCCCTGGATATTGCGGCCGTGCTGCCCGCGCTGGGGACCGGTGAAGCTGTGGTCACGGGTTTGGGCGACGACGGCGCACCTACGGCCGTGGCCCCGACCCGGCTGTGGGCGCCGCGCTCCGTCATGGGCCCGGCCAGCCCGGCTGCCTTGAGCACAGCCCTAGGGAAAACACCTCGGCCTGCTCCTCTTTCCGGGGAGGCCGCGAGCGAGGGCGCGGCCCGCGCGGTTGCCGAGCGACGCGCGCAGCTGGAAGCCGCGGCGGCGGCAGCTAAAGAAGCGGAAGAGCAACGGCGGGCCGAGGAGGCCGCGGCGAAGAAGGCCGCCCGCGAGGCGGAGAAAAAGCTGGCGGCCGCCGAACGTGAAGCCGAGCGGGCCGCCCAGCGGGCGCAGCGGAATGCCGAAAAGGAGGCTGAGCGCCAGGCGCGGCGCCGCGATGCCGCCATTGATTCGGTGGTGCGCAGCGCGGGGCGGTCCCTGGGCCGCTCGATTATTAATTCGATTTTCGGGCGGCGCCGCTAGCGCCGGCCGGATAGCTGATGGTGACGGTGAGGCTGCGGGACTGGCCCGGGGCGAGGGCCACCCGGCCCACCTGATCCGAGCGATTAAAAGCATTGGGCAGGGCGGAAGCCGGGGCTACCAGGAGTGCTTCCCGCGCCCCGCGCTCCAGCGTATCCCCGGTCCACAGCCGCACGTAGGGAGCTTCGCTGGGTTCCTGAGCGAGGATAATATCGCGTTCGCGGGCCGGATCGGTGAGGACGGTTGCCACGATGCCGTCGCTGGTGGGTACCAGCGAGGTAAAGGTGGAGTCGATCCGGCTAGCTCCGAGCACCGGCCACTCGACCGGGGTGCTCACGCCGGTGAGCGCCGCGTCCCCGGGGGCTGGGATACCCTGGGCGTCAGCGGCAATTTTGGTGCGCGCGCTGACTGTTGCCGACATTTTTGAAATGGAGGCGAGCTGCGGGAAACGCATGTACCCGTTCCACGCGAGCGCCACCGGGGCGCAGCTTTCACCGCGGTTTGTCACTTCCACGCTAACGGAAAGATTATGGGTACCCGCACTGGAATCCCCCAGCGCGTACACCACTTGCAGGCCCACCGGCCAGGGGTAGCCGGTGACCGCGGGAAGCTCCGCCCGCAAAATAAGCGCATCCGCGGAGCGTTCGCGCTGGAATTCGCAATCGTGGACGCGCAGGCAGCGCCCGCTGGTATCCGCCTCCAGCTGGTAGCTTTGCCCATCCCAGGTGTAGCGCCCACCGGCAAGCGGCCCCACCCAAGGTGCCTCAATGAGCCCACGCCCACCGGCGGCCTCCTCCAATTCGGCGGCGCTGCGGTAGCCGGAAAACACCTCGCCGTCCGGACTCCAGGAGAGGAGGGCGGCACCGCGCGCCGCCACGAGGGCGCTGGCTCCGCCGGGCGCGCTGAGAAGCCATGCCGGTTTACCGTCAAAGTCGTGCGTCGTGATGCGCATACGTGCCACGATGTCCTCCTTACTCCCGCGGGTTCCTTCCCTTGGATGAGTGCCCGAGTTCTGAGCTTGAGCTGGGTTCCGGGTGCGGGGCCGGATTCTGGGTCTGAACCCGGCCCCGCGCCCACAGCACTATCCGCTTTACGGAACGATATTAATGAGTCCGGGGGCCCGCACGATAATCTTGCGCGGTTCGCCGTCCAGGAAGGACTGCACCCGTTCTTCAGCCAGGGCCCGAGCGGTCAGATCCGCATCGGAAATATCCTGGGGTACTTCCAGGCGGGCCCGGACTTTGCCCTTCACCTGCACCACGCAGGTCACGGTGTCATCCACCAGCAGCGAGGCATCGCTGACCTGCGGGAAAGCAGCGCGTGCCACCAGGCCGGGCTGGCCCAAACGCGACCAGAGTTCTTCGGCAATATGGGGAGCCACCGGGGCCACCATCGCCACGATAGCGCAGGCGACTTCCCGCGGCACCGCCTCCAACCCGGTGAGGTGGTTATTGAGCACGATGAGCTTGGAGATCGCGGTGTTGATACGCATATGGTCGTAATCATCGGCGACTCCGGCGACGGTGCGGGCCAGCAGTTTCGCGGTTTCGGTATCGGGAGCCGTATCGCTGACCGTCACCTCACCGGTGCGCTCATCAACGATATTGCGCCACAGCCGCTGCAGGAAGCGCTGCGAACCCACCACCGCGCGGGTATCCCAGGGGCGGGAAACATCGAGGGGACCCATCGACATTTCGTAGACGCGGAAGGTATCCGCACCGTACTGGTCGGCCATATCATCGGGCGTGATGATGTTCTTGAGGGATTTGCCCATCTTCCCGTATTCCCGGTTGACTTTCTCCCCCTGGTAGTAGAAGACCGCTTCCCCGTTTTCTTCACGTTCTTCTACCTCATCGGCCGGCACATAGGCCCCGCGGGCATCGGTATAGGCATAGGCCTGCACGTAGCCCTGGTTGAAGAGCTTGTGGAACGGCTCGGAGGAAGAAACATAGCCCAGGTCAAAGAGAACCTTGTGCCAGAAACGTGCGTACAGTAGGTGGAGCACAGCATGTTCGACGCCGCCCACGTACAAATCCACCCCTCCGGAGGTGTTACCGGACTCGGGCCGCGGGCCCATCCAGTAGGCTTCGTTTTCCGGGGCGCAGAAGCTATCGGCATTGGTGGGATCCACATAGCGCAATTCGTACCAGCACGAGCCAGCCCACTGCGGCATGGTATTGGTTTCGCGGCGGTACTTTTTGAGGCCATCGCCCAGGTCAAGCTCGACATTCACCCATTCCGGATTGCGTTCCAGCGGGGGTTGGGGCAGCGAATCTGCGTCGTCGGCATCATAAGACGCGGGCGAGAAGTCTTCCATTTCGGGCAGCTCCAGCGGGAGCATCGATTCGGGTAGCGCGTGTGCAATCCCCTCCTCATCCCAGACGATCGGGAAGGGTTCACCCCAGTAGCGCTGGCGCGAGAAGAGCCAATCGTGCAGGCGGTAGGTGACGGTGGCGGTTCCGGCGCCGCGTTCTTCCAGCCAGGCGATAATAGCGGCCATGGATTCCGTTTTGCTCATGCCGTTGAGAGAGATGTCCTCATTGGCGGAATCGACGAGGATGCCGTCTCCGGTGTAAGCACCTTGTTCCAGGTTCGGGCCGTACGGGTCCTCCGCCGGGCCGATGGTGCGGATAACGTCCAG
Source organism: Actinotignum urematis (assembly GCF_051264595.1). Lineage (NCBI taxonomy): Bacteria > Bacillati > Actinomycetota > Actinomycetes > Actinomycetales > Actinomycetaceae > Actinotignum > Actinotignum urematis. Next base: position 39,724 of record NZ_JBOZBG010000008.1, read on the forward strand.
ATTGTATTCGCGCGCGAAAGCCCAATCGCGGTCATCGTGGGCGGGAACAGCCATGATGGCACCGGTTCCGTAACCGACCAGCACATAATCTGCCACGAACACCGGAACCTTGGCGCCGTTGACCGGGTTGATCCCGAAGAGCCCGGAGAAAACGCCGGTCTTTTCGTGGGTATCCGAGGTGCGTTCCATATCGGATTTCGCGGCGGCGCGCGCCCGGTAGGCCGCTACCGCTTCGCGCGGGGTGGCGTATCCGCCGGTCCATTCTTCGCGGGTGCCTTCCGGCCAGCTATCGGGAACCTGGAGGGCCTGCGCATCGGCTTCCGCGCCGGGCTCGGTTCCGCCCAGGGCGGCGTGTTCGGGAGCAACGGCCATGAAGCTGGCCCCGAAGAGGGTATCGGGGCGGGTGGTATAAACATCGAGGACCCGCCCGGAGCCGTCAGAAAGTTCGAAGCGAACCGTGGCGCCGTGGGAGCGCCCGATCCAGTTCTGCTGCATGGCCCGCACTTTATCCGGCCAGTCGATGGTATCCAGGTCGCTGACGAGGCGATCCGCGTAGGCGGTAATCCGCATCATCCACTGGGCGAGATTGCGGCGGAACACCGGGAAGTTGCCGCGTTCGGAGCGCCCTTCCGCGGTCACTTCCTCATTGGCGAGCACCGTTCCTAGGCCCGGGCACCAGTTAACGGGTGCTTCCTTGATGTAAACCAGGCGGTATTCGCTGAGTGCTTCCGCCTTTTCTTTCTTGGAGAGCTGTTCCCAGGGCCGGCCGTCCGGAGTGGCCTTTTCCCCGCTGGCGAATTTCGCTTCGAGTTCCTCGATGGGCCGGGCAGCTCCGTTGCCGCGCCCGTCCCGGCGCGGGTAATCCGGGTCAAACCAGGAATTGAATACCTTGGTGAAAATCCACTGGGTCCACTTCACGTACTCAATATCGGTGGTGGAGAAAACGCGGCGTGAATCGTGGGAGAGCCCGAGGCGGTGCAGCTGGGCGGCCATATTGGCAATATTTTCCGCGGTGGTGATGGCCGGGTGCTTGCCGTTTTGTACCGCGAATTGTTCGGCGGGAAGTCCGAAGGCGTCGTAGCCCATGGTGTAGAGGACGTTCTCACCTTTCATGCGGTGGTACCGGGCCACGGTATCCGTGGCGATGTAGCCGAGCGGATGGCCCACGTGCAGGCCGCGCCCGGAGGGATAGGGGAACATGTCCTGGATAAAGAACTTCGGCGCCGAGGTATCACCCGCGAGATCCCCAACCGGGTTCGCGGCGTAGAAGGCACCTTCCTCTTCCCAGCGTTCCTGCCAGTGGGCTTCGATCTCATTAGCCAGTTCCGCGGTGTAGCGGAACTGGGTCATATCCTCAGCGGTCAAGGGTACTCCTTTTCGACGGTCGACTTCGGTCAATTGTAGCTCTCTCCTACGACAAATCTCAGGTCGTCCACAGCGGGACGGCGGCGCTGGCAACCGCGGCCTATGCAGCCGGCATCCGCGCGCCACCAAAGCCGGCGGCTAGACTGGAACCATGAGCGTCTTTTCAAAAATTATTGCCGGTGAGATTCCGGGTCGTTTTGTTTGGGCCGACGACGTGTGTGTTGCTTTCGCAACTCTTGAACCGCACGCCCGCGGGCATGTTCTGGTTGTGCCACGCGCGGAAATTGATCGCTTCACCGATCTTGATGATGACACGGCGGCGCATCTTTTCATCGTTGCCAAGCGCATCGGTAAAGCCCAGATCGCGGCTTTCGGGGTGGATCGGGCAATGCTGGTCATCGCCGGCCTGGGCGTGCCCCACACCCACCTGCACGTTATTCCCGCGGATTCGGAAAACGTCACCAGTTTTGCGTCTGCACGCAAGGATGTGCCCGGCGCCGAATTGGATGCGGCGATGGAGGAACTGCGCGCGGCCCTACGCGAACAGGGCTGGGAGGAGTTCGTTCCCGAACAGCTCGGTTCCCTCGCCTAGGATCGCTCGTTTCGACTCGCGTTGCGGGCAAGGCTTGAGGCCCGCGCGCGGAGCGGTTTAGGCCAGCCCCACCAGGTTCTCAATGAATTCGGCGGTGTCGGTCCAGTCCCGTACCGCGTGGGTGTCGATGCCGAGCCGAGTCACCGGGTAGTCGTTGCCGGCCGGATCGAGCCGGTCCCCCACAAAAAGCATCTGCGCGATGGGGATACCGGTTTGTTTGGACAGTTCCGCAATTCCGTAGGCTTTGTCCACGCCCTTGCGGGTAATATCCACGGAGGTTGAACCGCCCGAACGCACTTCCAGGTGCGGTAGACGCGCTGCGACAGCTTCTCGCAGCGCGTTTTTCTTTTCCCCACTCGGATCCCAGGCGCGTTTCGCTTCCAACGGTGCACTTTGCCCGAGCGCGGAGAACGTGACTTGGGAGCCGCGGTCTTCCAGGATTTCCCCCCAGGTGGTGCTTTCCCACAGACCGAGCCGGCGTGCTTCTTCTTCCAAGGCCAGTGCCGCATCCCGGCGTTCTTCCTCGGTGAGGTTGCGGACGTACACATCGCGCCACTGCCCCGCATCGTGAACGAGGTAGCGGGTTCCGCAGGTGGGCATGAGGTGGAGGCGAGCGAGCTCCGCGGGAGTGCCGTCCAGCCCTTCCAGGAGCTGGCTTTCGAACTGTCCGAATTGCCCGCCGGAAATCACGCATACTTCGTATGTATCCAGCAGCGCCCGCAGGGCCCGCGCCATGCGTTCGGGCAGCGCAGATTTGGAGGGTGCCAGGGTATCGTCCAGGTCAAAAGCAATAAGGCGGTAAGACGTCATAGCCACAGTATGGTGCATGGGCCGCGCAGATGCGAAATAGTGGCCGGCTTGATGCACAGATCCGGTCCGATACCCACGTATTCTTACGACGACGCAGCGGGCTGATACATCGCGATGTATCAGCCCGCTGGTGGGTTTCGCGCGGCAGGGTAGTTGGCTGGTGAGAAGCCCGCGGCCCGGCCAGGCGTGCTAGACCTGCTTATTGTTCGTCTTTGATGGCTGCTTCGCAGAGCAACCGGGCCCCGCCAATAATAAGGACAGCAACCACGAGGCTGAGGAGGAAGCTGAGGACTCCGGCGAGCGCAACCGTGGTGGGAGTGTATTCACCGAAAACGCTAATCATCGCGAAAAGCGAGACGAGCACGTGGCAGCCGGCCACGATAAAGGCGAGGATCATGATGATCGGCGCGATGGAGCGGGCCACCCGGGTGGAGAAGTTCACGGAGAACAGGGCCGCGAAGCCGGAAGGGTTGTGCGGCTGCTGGGGCTGAGGCAGGTAGCCGTAGCCTGGCGCCGAGTAGGCCGAAGGCGCCCACTGACCCTGCTGCGGGGCGGGGATATAGGGCTGGCCCTGCGCCTGATTCTGCTGGCTCTGCTGATTTTGCTGGTCAAAGCCCTGCTGGTAGGACTGCTGCTCCGGCTGGGCGCTCTGCTGACCATAACCGGGGTTATTATCAGGGAACTGGTTATTCTGTTCGCTCATGAGTATTCCTTCCGTAACGAGCGATGGCCACGACGCGATCATGACCCGAGGCACTTCACACTTAAAATACCAAGAAAGTGGAAACGCGCGTATTCATCTCACTACCCACCGGAGGCGGGTAGGTACCAACTAAGCGTAGCTATCCGTAGCGGCCACCGCGAATAGGACAGATCTAATACAGGACCTGAGGGCGGGCCGAGGGATAGGGCTACCTGGACATCTTCTGGCAGTATCTCATTCATACCTGAATGATGGCATGAGGTTACGACAGAAAAATCTTGAGGTCGCCCTCCCCCGGCCCGCTACGTTCCGGATCGGCGCGGCACTACCGCTAGTTGCAGTGCTGTTAGTGGCACTACCGTTAGTGGCAACGCCGCTAGTTGCAGCACCGCGCTACGGATATCACCGCAGTGCCCTACGCTCCGACCTTCTCCAGTTCTTCGCTATCCAGCTTCGGAGAGGCACTTAAGGTCCCCTGGCGTGCTCGCCGCGAGAAGGGATGGATATCCCCCACGATCACATCGTGGCGCTTGGGGAAGAGGAAGTACTTCGAGGCGAGGTTGGCGAAGGTCGCGAACATTTCCCGCCCGGACTGGAGCTGCTGGATATGCAGGGCATTCCACATGAGCCAGGAGAACTTCCCGGTAATGGCCGGCAGATGCGGAATTTCGGTGACCGCGAAACCAACACCCACGGTGGCCATGGTGCCCTTGTTGAAGTACTCGAAAGGCTCGGTTTCCCTGCCCGCCAGGTTATTGGAGATGACCTTGGCGATATGCCGCCCGCCCTGGATAGCAGGTTGGGCCAGCTGCGGAAGCCCGCGTTCTCCGCTCACAGCAACGTCCCCGGCAGCGAAAACGCCGTCGACCCCTTCCACCTGGAAGTGTTCGTTCACCTGGATGCGCCCGCGCGCCCCTTGCGGCACGCTCCATTCCTTGACCTCGGGCGGAACCCCCACTCCGGAGGACCAGACGATCAGCGAGGCGTCAATCCACTCTTCTTCTTCCGTCTCGGTGTTCTTCACCAGGATGCGGTTGTCCTCCACCGCGGAAACGGCCTGGTTGAGGAGCACTTTCACGCCGCGATCTTCGAGAGCGCGGTGGGCGGCGTTACGGCTCTTCTCATCGAAAGGCCCGAGGACGGTGGGTGCCATATCCACGAGGATGATCTCGAATTGCTCGGTATCGATGCTGGGATAGAGCGTCTCGAAATCGAAATTACGCAGTTCGGCAATGGCGCCGGCGGTTTCCACGCCGGTGGGGCCCGCACCGCACACAACCACCCGGAACGGCCCGGGATTTTCGGCGGCATCCATGCCGTCCAGCAGCCCGTAGAGCCGGTCGCGTACCTGAAGCGCTTCATCGCGCGTGTACATCGGCAAGGTGTGCTCCGCGGCGCCCTTAATACCGAAGTAAGCAGCGCTCACACCGGTGGCGAGGACGAGGTAGTCATAAGCCATCGTGCGCTCGTCATCGAGCTCGATGATCTTATTATCCGTATCCACGTGCTGGAGCTCCCCGAGCACGAAACGCAGATTCTTCTGCTTGCTCCGCAATGCGCGCAGGTTGTAGGTAATATCCCCCGCGTTGAGAGCGCCCGAAGCCACTTGGAAAAGCAGCGGCTTGAACGTGGTATACGGATTCTTATCAATGAGCGTTACCCGCACGGGTGCCTCGCGAAGGCCACGTGCCGCTTGGATACCGGCAAAGCCACCGCCGACGATGACCACATGCGGTAACGCACTTCCTTTAATATTGTGACTCATACCCCATAACATAGTGGATATGTGAGCTAGTTTCCAATACTTCACTCAAACGCAAAATAGTGACCCTCGGCAAATATCACCGCAGCACCGCGGCAACCAGATCGGCAACCGGCGCGGGACCCTCGGGGAGAATCCAGCGGGCGGCGGCCTTAGTTTCGGCGCTGGCCTGCGGCATTGCACAGCTCTGCGCTATTTCGCGCATCCAGGGAATGTCATTAGCGGAGTCCCCCACCCCTAAGGTGTGTGCTGCGTCCAGCCCGCGCGCCCGCAGCGCCAGCTCAATTCCTTCCCACTTGGTCACCCCGGGAGCCACCACATCAACAAAATTCGCGTGCCCGCGCACCGCCCCGGGAAACGCCTCCTGCCAGAGTCCACGGAGCCGGTCCAGTTCAGTTTCAGTTCCGGAGAAGGAGAGTTTCGTGATGGTATCGGCCGCAAGGCCGGCGACGTCGCCGCGGAGCGGTTCCCGCCCCGCGGAAGCGTTGCACATAACGTCCTCATACAGGGGCGCCCCAAAACTTTGTACGACGACGCTCTCGCTGCCATTGACGACTATGCCGAGGCGGTGTTCCTCCGCGAAGCGAACGGCGCGCGCATAGGCAGCGCTGCCGAGCGGGTGACGGCGCACTACCGCGTGCCCGTCCCAGACGATGGAGCCGCCTTCGGCCACCACCCATCCGGGTACCCCGGCGTCCGAGAGAATAGCGGCCGCCCCGGCGATGATGCGCCCGGTGGCCAGGGTAATCGGGATGCCAGCGGCGTGGAGCTGTTGGAGGGCGCGGATATTCTCCGGGAGTACCCGCGAGCTAGCGTCCGTGAGGGTGCCGTCCACGTCGAAAAGCATATTCGTGGGCCGGGCGAAGTCGCGTTCGCGATAGGTGATGTGCCCGGAGGCGTCCACTACTCCCAGCTGATGGCGCGGCATTAGCGCTCATTCCTGGGGATGGTGAATTCCGCTGTGCTCATAGCAACGATAGTAACCGAGTGCATGAATCGGGTGAAAATACGAAAGCCTATTAGCCTACAGTTCACCTGTGAGATAGCGCTGAATCGTGGGGCCAACGAGAGATACGAGTTCGTCGGTAGTCAAGCTGGCGAGAGGTTCGATTGTGAGGATGTACCGCGCGACTATGATTCCCGCCATCTGACTGAGCACCAGCGAGATGCGTAGTTCACGGTCGGGGCTATCGAGGTGCTTGAGGATGCGATCTATTAATAGCGTCTCCGCCGCCTTGTGTAGCACATGTGGACTGCTTGCCATTGCCCGTCGAAACAACGCAAGAATGGCTTTTCCTGACGGGGAGCACCACATTGTGTCTGCGTAACGCACGATTTCGTATCCCCATCGCTCCTTGGGCAGACTGCTGATATGCGTGACGGCTTCTCGCGGCTGGACAATACGATCCAGAACCTTGTTGAAGAGTCCTTCCTTCGAGCCAAAGTAGTGATTGATCAACGATGCGTCTACGCCAGCTTTGCCCGCTATTTTCCGTACCGAAACAGAGTCGAATGAAAACTGCGAGAAAAGCTCCTCTGCTACGTCCAGTAGGCGTTTGCGTGTTTGGGCGCTCTTGGACGTTTCAGTCACTTCGTGCTCCTTCGCATGGTTGCCGAGGCGAGCAATAAGGCAAGAAGGATGACTCCGGCTAAAAGTCCGATACGAAGCCATGAATCGGAGGATAGCGAGCTGGTTTCCAGGGTCTGGCGAACTACATCAACAGCCCACGTCATCGGGAGCACATCGGCGACCTTGGCCAGTACGGCAGGCATGTGTTCATTTTGCACGAAGAGACCGCAAAGAAAGATCTGAGGGGCAACGAAAACAGGCATGAACTGCACGGCTTGGAACTCCGTGCGAGCGAAGGCGCTTGCCAACAAACCAGAGGCGACACCGAACAGGCCGTCAAGTAGTGCCACTATGATGAGCCCCCACCACGGTCCCGCGAGCTCCACACCCATCGGCCCCAAAACTAGAACCGCGAGGATTAACGACTGGGTAACGGATAAGAACCCAAACACGGCCCCGTACGACGCAATCAGATTCCATCGGCTCAGCGGGGTGGTGAGGACGCGCTCGAGCGTGCCGGATGTCCGCTCACGGAGCATGACCACCGAGGTGACGATGAACATCAGCAGCATCGGCAAGACCGCGAGCATGATGGGGCCAATCGTATTGAAGAGAGGCGTATGGCCGGGGGCGACGGGAACATCGACAAATACGAAATAGAGCAGCGTCAACAGCAGAGCAGGTACCACCAAGATCAGGCCGACAGTGCGGGGATCGGCCTTCAACTGGCAAATAATACGAGCAACGGTTGCGAATGGCGAAGGCTTGCGAACGGCTGGGGTGACACTCATTCTGACTCCTTAATGAGAGCGAGAAAAGCTTCCTCCGGATTATCGGTGCCGGTCCGAGCTTGAACTGACTCGATAGATTCTTGTGCCAAGAACTCGCCTTCGCGCATGAACAGCACTTCGTCGCAATGTGAGGCTTCGTCCATGACGTGACTAGATATAAGCAAAGTAACCCCTTCGGCAGCAAAACCTCGGAATACTTGCCACAGCTCCTGGCGGGTAATCGGGTCGAGGCCGACGGTCGGTTCGTCAAGCACCAGTACCTCCGGGTGGCCGACCAGAGCACAGGCAAGCGAGGCACGGTTTGCTTGACCTCCGGACAATTTCGTGATTGGCCGGGAGGCATAGTCGTTCAACTGCACACGGCTGATGGCCTGCGCAACATCGGTGCCGCTGGCCCCAACCAGTCGGCCAAAGTAGGCGACATTATCATGAACGCTAATATCTGGATATATCGACAGTGATTGGCTCGTGTATGCAACTTTATGCCGCAGAGCCTTTGCTCCCGCGGGAAGCCCAAGAATATCTATGGAGCCACTGGTGATCTGCTGCACGCCCAGGATTGCGCGCATCAGCGTGGTTTTGCCGCACCCGGAGGGCCCTAAAAGGCCGGTAATGGATCCGCGCGACAAGTTACAATTCAGGCCCCGTAAAACTGAGGTTGTACCACGGCGAATATGTAGATTCCGTACCCTCAACACGGATTCAACACCTGTTGAATTTCTCATGTACAAGACATTACCGCCGCAAAATAGGGAAAGCAACGGTTGGGAGAATGTTTAGTCGCCACCGGTATGCGCGACAGTTCTCGCGTTTATACCCGGCGCTGTTCTTGATACGAGGTCTGCCGAGCATTAAGCCTGGCTAGCGGCACATAGATAGAGTAAATAGCCGGCTCATTCGGCGAGAGCAGACGTGATGGAGAACGAACTGGACAGCCGTAAAAACTATCAGATTACTGTGCATTGGAATAGTAAATTCCCAGTGGTGGAGCTAAGGGGATTCGAACCCCTGACCTCTTCCATGCCATGGAAGCGCGCTACCAACTGCGCCATAGCCCCAAGCGACTTATAGAACTTTAGTCGGAGAAGAAACGCTTGGCAAATCGGAACCGGATTTTGTGTCGAGCATCGCATTCTTGCAGGTGGGTGCTTAGCCTTCCGGTCCTTCCACCTCAAAGTTTTTCACCGGATCGTGCTCATCGGCGAGGAAACGGTTGAAGCCGGTGAGGCGCCATTGCGGGTCCGCGTTCTTGCGCCGCTGCAGCATGGCCCAGTGGCAGTTATCCAAGCCGCCCAGGCCTTGCCATTGCGCCCCGCACCCGAGGAGCACCCCGAGTCCGCAGGTGATCGCCGCGCCGTGCGCGGTCACAACCAGCAGGCCGCCATCCATATCTTCACTGGCTTCGCTAATCGCCGCGGCCACGCGTGCGCCGACGTGTTCCTTTGTTTCCACGCCGACACCTACGGGTTCCTCCCCCGCCCGCCACTGCGCGAATTCACGCGGGTAACGTTCGGCAATCTCGGTGCGGGTCAAGCCCTCAAAAAGCCCAAAACAGCGCTCTTCTAGACGCGCATCGGTTGCCACCTCGAGGCCCACCAGCTTGGCAGCCTCGAGAGCGGTGGCATAGGCGCGCTGCAACGGTGATGCCACGAAACGCGCCGGGCCAGCAGCGGCGATATAGGGAGCCACGTAACGTGCCTGGCCCAGGCCTACCGCATTGAGGGGTATATCTGTAGAGCCCTGGATTCGCCAGGCCAGGTTGTAATCAGTTTGGCCGTGGCGCCAGAGCAGGATGCGATCTGCACTCATGCATCTACCTCAGCGGCACCGGCCGCCTCAGAGTCCCTAGAGTCCCCGGGTTCCCCTGGTTCCCCTGGTTCCTCGGATTCCGCAGCGCCCTCCGGCGCCGCGGGTGCTTGCGCTCCGGTAATAACAGCCTCATCATCTAGCTGGAGATCCACATGCGGGCAATCGGCCCACAGGCGCGCGAGGGCGTAATCATCACGGTCCTCATCGCGCTGAATATGCACGATCAGTTCGCCGTAATCCAGGAGCACCCAGCGCGGGTCGAAAGTGAGTCCTTCGCGGCGCAAGCGTTGCCCGCCGGCGTCGTCGAGTTTCTCCTCCACGCGATCCACGATGGCGCGCACTTTCGGCTCCGAATCACCGGAAATAATAAGGAACACATCGGAAATGGCGAAACGCTCACCAACGTCGAGAGCTTCAATCGATGTTGCTTTCACCTCTGCCGCTGCCGCGGCTCCAATACGGGCGAGCTCAATCGCGCGGTCCGAAGCTGTCACAAGATCTCCTTGATATTGGGGGTAATGCTGGATGCCACAAGATCACCAGGCGCGGCCTGCGCGCCGTGCTGGAGGAAGAAGAATCCGATAACCAGGCCGAGCACCACGCTAATAACAATGAGCAGCAGCATGGTCATCGTCCAGCGGCGCGGGGAGGATTCGTCGTCGAGTTCATCTTCGTCCACATATTCGTGCGCGAGCGGATCCGGCTGCGCCGCGGGAACGGAAGCGGGCGAGAACGCCGCTGCGGCGTCGTTCCCGGTATTTTCTCCTACCGCAGGCGCCGGTTCCTGCTCCGTAACCGAGGCGCGCAAAGCATCGCTTTGGGTGCGAGCGAGTAAACGTTCGCGCAGGCTGCCGCCTTCGGAAAACTCCGCTGCCACGTCCGGTTCCGGAGCCGGCTCGGAAGCCGATACCGATTCCGGGGCCACTTGCGAGGCAGGAGCCGCCGCGGCAGCTGGTGCCGAGTCAGCAAATGGCGGGATGAGCGAGTGTTCTTCTTCGCCAATACTTGCCTCGGTATCGGCTTCGAAACGGTCGAAAACGGAGATGCGCTCCCCTGAGAGCACGGGCGCCGCTACTTCAGCTTCCTCAGCCGCCCCAGCTGCCTCAACGGCTTCGGCACGCTCGGCCAGAATGGCGCGCCGCCGCGTTGCCCGCACCACCGGAATATCACGGGTGCGCCGCAATTCTTCTACCGGCGAAGCCTCGCCTTCTTCGAGAGGTTTTAGGAGTCCGCGCTCGCGCATCTCGCTGCGTGTGAGGCGCCGCCCGCCCTCGCTCATTTCTTCTCCTCTCGGCACGACTGTCCTTTGTCAAGTTTACCCGGTGCCTCGCGCTGGGCATAAAGTTTGTATTTCCTGATGTGCTGCACCACGCCTTCGGGCACCAAATACCAGATGGGCTCGTGGGCTTTCACCCGCTCGCGCACATCCGTGGAGGAAATCGCCATAGCGGGAACCTCCACAATTTCCACGGCATGTTTGGGCAGCGCGGACACGTCAATATTGTGCCCGGGGCGCGTCACCCCGATGAAACGCGCCATCCCCCACAGTTCCTCGGCGTTCTTCCAGCGCAAAATTTCCGGAATAACATCCGCTCCGGTAATGAAGTACAGATCAGCATCCGGGTAGACCTCACGCAAATCCCGCAGGGTATCCACGGTGTAGGTCAGTCCGCGCCGCTCAATATCCACCCGCGATACCGTAAAGCGGGTATTCGAGGCGGTGGCGATAACCGCCATGAGATAGCGGTGTTCGGCCGGGCTCACGTGCTGCCCCTGCTTGAAAGCCGGGCGGCCGGTGGGCACAAAAACCACCTCGTCCAGCCCGAAACGATGCTGTACTTCCGAGGCTGCCACCAGGTGACCGTGGTGAATCGGGTCGAAAGTTCCGCCCATCACCCCGATCCGCCGACGCCGGTGCTTGCGTTCGTCGAAAGGAATCTGCACCGGTTCGTCTTTATCGGACATGCCCCTCGCCCTCTGCAATCCACGTCGTCGTGGTCATTTCTTCCAGACCCATAGGCCCGCGCGCATGCAATTTTTGGGTAGAAATACCAATTTCCGCGCCCAGCCCAAATTCGCCACCGTCCGTGAACCGCGTCGAAGCATTAACCATGACCGCCGCGCAATCCACCTCGGAGGTAAACCGATTAATAGCACGCTGATCCTCGGCCACAATAGCCTCGGTATGGCCGCTCGAATAGCGGGAAATATGCGCGAGCGCCGTCTCAATATCAGGCACCACCGCGACGGCCATCTCCAGCGCCAAATATTCCTTGGCCCAATCTTCTTCCGTTGCGGCCTGCGTGGGAATATCCCCCGCGAAACTTTGCGCGGCCGCATCGCAATGCAAGGTCACGCCGCGCTCATAAAGTTCACGCAAAATCCGCGGCATAAATTGCGGTGCGATATCCGCGTGGACCAGAAGTGTTTCGGCCGCATTGCAGACGCTGGGCCGATGCGTTTTCGAATTAACGACGACGGCGCTAGCCCGCTCCACATCCGCGCTGGCATCTACGTACACGTGATTATTGCCCACCCCGGTTTCGATCACGGGGACCAGGGATTCGCGCACGACTGTCTGGATGAGGCCGGCGCCTCCGCGCGGAATAACAAGGTCCACCAGGCCGCGCAATTTCATCAGTTCGACGGCGCCCGCGCGCCCGAAAGCATCAATGGTCTGCACACAGTCGGCCGGGAAACCGGCCTCCGTTACCGCCTGGCGCATGAGTTCCACCAGCACTTCATTGGTGCGGATGGCGGCACTCCCCCCGCGCAAAATCACCGCGGATCCGGCTTTGAGCGCCAAGGTAGCCGCATCGACCGTGACATTGGGCCGGGCCTCATAAATCATTCCGATCACGCCCATGGGCACCCGCACTTGCCGCAAACGCATCCCGTTAGCTAAGCGCGAACCGCGTACCACTTCACCCACCGGGTCGGCCAAACCCACCACATGTTCTACCGCCCGGGCAATTCCTTCGATGCGCTCCGCATTCAGGAGGAGGCGATCAATCATGCCCGGGGAAAGCCGGCTTTTTTCCCGGGCCACATCCTGGGCATTCGCCTCCACAATACGGGCGGTTTCGCTGCGCAAAATCGCGGCGATACGGCGAAGGGCGTCATTTTTTGACGTGGTTTGCGCCCCCCGCAAAGAACGCGCCGCCTGGCGCGCGCGGCGGGCCACATCAGCCACGCCCTCGGTTAACGTTGCGGTCATAGTCTCTACTTTAGGCCAGGAAGGCGCCCGTTACCGAATAGGAAAAGCCGATGGGCTCAACGGGCAGGCTGCCGCTTCGCTTATACAGCACGCGGCCACTCGTATATATTCGGTCCATCTCATGGGAATAGCGCTCACGCTTGGCGCGTTGCAGGTAGCGAGATTTCCACTAACTCGAGGAGAACCATGGCAACCGTTACTGTCACCGCGGAAAACTTCAACGATACCGTGCATGAAGGCATTGTCCTGCTGGATTTCTGGGCGAGCTGGTGCGGTCCGTGCCGTGCTTTCAGCCCTATTTACGAAAAGGCTTCTGAAAAGCACCCCGATATTACTTTCGGCAAGGTGAGCACCGAAGATAGCCCGGAGCTCGCCGCACACTTCCAGATTCAGGCGATTCCCACCATTATGGCTTTCCGGGATGGCATCCGCGTCTTTGAGCAGGCCGGGGCACTGCCGGCCGGCCCGCTGGAGGATCTCATCGGGCAGGTCAAGGAGCTGGATATGGATGAGATTCGCGCTCGTCTTGCCGCTCACGAAGCCGAGGATTCCGCGAAGAAGGCTGAGTAAGCGCTAGCCTGCTGCGCCATCCAGGAGGCGCCATGCGCGTGAGGGGCGAACTGGTCAATTCCAGTTCGCCCCTCGTGGTGTTCGGGAAACTCCGCGACTCTCGGAAGGCCCCGCTACTCTCAGTACAGCTTAGGAAATCTCTGCCCGGCCAAAGAGGACCGGGAGCACTCCGCGCACCAGCGAGGCTAAATCGGTACGGATGGAGGTGGGTCGGTAAATAATGCCATCTGCCGCGCCCATGCCCAGCCAGGACTCGGTGGTATCCGCGACATCGTATACGGTTCCAACCACGTGAGCACTGCGGGAGAAGTCCGGGCCGCCCAGGGCTTGGACCAGGAAGAGGCGCTCGCGGGCCGCGGTGCGGGTAGCCGAAATAATAACGGTCATATCGAGGAGGACCTGCAAGTCGGTATCGTATTCTTCCGCCGCCGTACGCAAAGCGAAACGGGCCTCGCGGGCACGGTGCGCATCCGGAGCGGAGAGGCGCATCATCGGCGAAATACCGCAGATCGCGCGCAGATTCAGATTCGGAACATCTTCGGCGCGCACGTGCGGCATGAGGCGCACCCCGGCCGCAATCGCATTTTCCACGTCGCTGCGCAGGGCCGCAAGGTCCGTTGCCGGGGTGATGGGCAGGCTCACCAGGGCCGGAGTATCAGAAGTATCTTGCTGGGTTCGGGCGACCGCTTCGCGCAGGGCCTGGGAGGTAGCAGGCACTTCCACCGCGATATCACCGCGGGCACGCGGCCCTAAGCGGCTTGCCGTTTCCATTGCGGAGGCAACCCGGGAGCCGGGAAGCACAAATTCCCCGGAGAACTGGACGAAATCGAGTCCGCCTTTCCAGGCCGCATCGGCGCAGGAGGCCAGGTGGGCGATGGACGCCCCGTGGGCTGGGCGCACGGCTGCGCCGTCGCCGCACAGATTCTCCCCGCCGCCGAGCGCCGAGAGATCGACTCCTAAAAATGTTTCTCTTAAAACTTCCTCATTCGTGGTGGTGCACAGGGTGGTCAATTGGATGGTCATTAGTACTCACTATCAGGACGAAGACGGGCAGAGGGGGCACTGGCCGGCGCAAGAAGGCGCGCGCTCATAAAGTGGTGATGCCAGCGGCGCCAATGCGCCTTGGTAATTCGATAGTCGGCAAGCATGCTAGAGGTGACATCCTGGAGCGTGACAAACTGCGACATCGAATTCTCCGTTCTTCGTCGGCTCGGGTAGTTCCGAGCGATTGCGAGGGTGCTATATAAGCACTTGCGATAACGCTAGATCTTTATTGTCCAATAGGCAAGACGAACACGACGGTTCTTTGCGCAAGTCACTATTCAATTATTCAGATTACTATTCAGTCACTGTGATGTAATATTTCGCTAGCTTGTGCGCAAATAACCCGATGACCAGCGCAAATAATAATCCTGAGCCGCGCCCGCCGTGAAACTTTATGCAGCTTCCACATAGTTACAGGTCCGTAAAGTAAGGCGAAACACAGAATTGCCCGCGCGTTGCGCGCGCCACCGGCTCAGTATTGAAGCACGCTACGAACCGAGCAGCACGATATCGTTTGCGTGCACCACCGGCTTCTTACCGCGTGCCCGGGTGCTACCGACCAGCTCAATGAGTTCCTCGACGCTGTAGGCGCTCAGGCCTCGGGCGATAACCTCGCCGTGCCCATCGCATAATTCCACGATGTCCCCGGCGGCGAAGCGGCCCGAGATCCCGATGACTCCCACCGGGAGGAGGGATGCGTGGTTGCCGGTGATAGCGGCAACGGCGCCGTCGTCCAAAGTGACCCGGCCGCGGGCTCGCGCCGCAAATTCCATCCAGCGCCCGCGCGCGGAAACGTGTCTGGTGCTCGGCACGAACCAGGTTCCCACGTTGTCGCCGGCCACGGCGCGCTGCACATTATCGACATGGGTGAGAATCACGCCGACCCCGCCCGAGGTGGCTAACTCGGCAGCCGCTACTTTGGTGCGCATTCCCCCGGTTCCCACCGCGGAGCCGCGTCCGGTAATCCGCAGTCCTGCTAAGTCATCTTCGCTGGTCACCTCGGTAATGCGGGTGGCTCCCGGTTCGCTGGGTGGTTTGGTGTAGAGGCCATCCACATCCGTGAGCAATATCAGGGTGCCAGCTCCTACCAGGTGGGCGGTGAGCGCGGCTAGCCGGTCATTGTCACCGAAGCGCAATTCGTCGGTGGCCACGGCGTCGTTCTCATTAACAATCGGAACTACCCGTAAACGCAAGAGCGTGCGCATGGCCGTGAGCGCATTGGCGTAGTGGCGCCGGTTGGTGACATCGGAGGCGGTGAGGAGCACCTGCCCCACGCTGATGTCATGCGCTTCGAAACGTTCTTCGTAGGCGGCCATGAGGCGGGACTGGCCCACCATCGCCGCAGCCTGCTTTTCCCGCAGGGAACGCGGGCGGCCGAGCTTGAGCGGGCCGATGCCGGCCGCCACCGCGCCGGAGGACACCAGCACCACATCCACTCCGCGGGCGTGCACCTCCGCGATGGTATTAACAAGAAGATCGAGGGTTTCCTGGTGCAGGGCACCGTCCGGCCCGGTCAAGGAGGAGGAACCAACTTTGATGACTATTCGACGGGAGTTCTCAAGGCAGTCACGCCGGGTCAGCGGGGCGGATGAGGTACCGGACACGAGTCACTCTTTCTTATCTGATGCTTCGGGACACCGCAGGATAGTTTAGTCCCCTTCCGGGGTGCCTGCCTGCGGGTCCGTCCATATGCCGGCCTCCCGCTCGGAACGCAATTCCTGCCGGGCCTCCTCTTTGGCGTCCATACGCTCGTAAAAATCGGCGCGCTTTTCGCGGCGGGTGGGGCGCGAGCGTTCGGCTTCCACCCGGATATCCCGCCCGCGCGGCCCGTAAATTTCGGCGACGGCGGCAACGGTCGGTTCCCAATCGAAAACGAAGCCGGTCTGCGGCGGACCAATCACCACCATATCGCCCGGCACCGCACCCAGGCGCGCCAGTTCATCTTCAATGCCCAGGCGGTGCAGGCGCTCGCCGAGGTACCCGACCGCTTCATCATTGGCGAAGTCCGTTTGCCCCACCCAGCGTTCGGGCTGGCGCCCGCGCACATTCCAAAACTCTTGCATGCCGTCGCGCCGCTTGACGATGGTGAAACGGTCATCGCGTTCGCGAGTGAGATGGAGCACCGGGCGCACCGTTTCGGTAACCTCACGATTGGCCTTTTCTTCGCGCACCACCCGCGCCAGGTAGAAGGAAAGCTCGCGCAGACCTTCGTGGCTAGCGGTGGAGATAGCGAAAACATCCAGGCCGCGTTCGCGCAGCTCCGGGGTCACAAATTCGGCGAGTTCCCGCGCGTCCGGAACATCGATTTTATTGAGAATAACCACCCGCGGGCGCTCGGTGAGGGGAAGCTGGCCTTCCGTGGGCGGAATATTCGCCGCGTACCGGGCCAGTTCGTGTTCCAGGGTATCCAGATCGGTGAGCGGATCACGCCCCGGTTCCAGGGTGGCGCAATCAATAACGTGAGCAATCACCGCGCAACGCTCGATATGGCGCAAAAACTCCAGGCCGAGCCCGCGCCCTTCCGAGGCGCCGGGAATGAGGCCGGGTACATCGGCAATGGTGTAGCGTTCCTCCCCGGCGGTCACCACGCCAAGGTTGGGCACAAGGGTGGTGAAAGGATAGTCGGCGATTTTCGGGCGGGCTGCGGACATGGCCGCGATAAGGGAGGATTTTCCGGCGGAAGGGAAACCCACCAGCGCCACATCGGCCACCGATTTCAATTCGAGAACAACATCGAGTTCCTCACCGGCTTCCCCGAGCAGGGCGAAGCCGGGCGCTTTGCGCCGCGGGGAGGCCAGGGCGGCATTCCCCAGGCCGCCCACTCCGCCGCGTGCCACTTCGAAGGAATCCCCGGGGTTCACCAGGTCCGCGAGCACATCACCTTCGCTGTTTTTCACCACGGTTCCGGCGGGAACTTTGAGGATCAGGTCCGCGCCGTTCTTGCCGCGTTGGTTATCACCGGCGCCGGGCTGGCCGTTTTCCGCGCTGCGGTGCGGGGTGTGGTGGTAGTCCATAAGGGTGGATTCTTGGGAATCGACCTCAAAGATGATGGAGCCCCCGTGGCCGCCGTTGGCGCCGTCGGGCCCTCCGAGAGGCTTGTACTTCTCCCGGCGCACCGAAACGCACCCGTTTCCGCCGTTGCCGGCGCGCAGGTGCAAGGTCACTTTATCGACGAACGAGGCCACGTGTGCCCTCCCCTTTTCCTGTAGTGATAACGCGGTGCGGGTGCGAAAAGCTGAACGCCCGTACCGCCGCAAACAGCAAGGCGCCGTAGCAAACAGCTGAACGCCCGCGCCCCGCCCGCGTTAACGAATGACGGGGTGGAGGTTGAATCCCCCACCCCTCATCATAGGTGCGTGCGGCGCTAGGGCCGCTGCGCCTTAAGCCTGGGCCACAACGTCAACGACCTTGCGGTCGCGACGGGTAGCGAACTGGACCGTCCCGGCTGCGGTAGCGAACAGGGTGTCATCCTTGCCGCGCCCGACGTTATTGCCCGGATGGAACTTCGTGCCGCGCTGGCGAACCAGAATTTCACCGGCGGATACAACCTGACCGCCGTACCGCTTCACCCCGAGGCGCTGGGCATTGGAGTCGCGCCCGTTGCGCGAGGAAGAGGCGCCCTTCTTATGTGCCATCTGTCTACCTTCTTACTATCTCAAAACTAGCTGCTGACGCGGCAGATCCTACTGGATGCCGGTGACCTTGAGGCGGGTCAGGGGCTGACGATGCCCCTGGCGCTTCCGGTAACCCGTCTTGTTCTTGAACTTGATGATGGAGATCTTCGGTCCCTTTTCATCGCGCACAATTTCCGCGGTAACCTTCGCCGAAATGCCATCGGCAGCCGTGGTGATCTTATCCCCGTCAACGAGCATGATGGGTTCGAGTTCGACGGTATCGCCGACTTCACCTTCCATCCTGTCAACAACCACGACGGTTCCGACAGAAACCTTTTCCTGACGGCCCCCGGCCTTGACGATCGCGTACACCACGTTTGCTCCTGTTGATTACGGCTACTTTTCGCGCTGGACAGCGCACTTAAACGACTGAGTGCCTAAGCACCGACCATCTACTTTACTGCGTTGACCCGCTTTCTTACAAGTGAGACTGCGCATGAGACCGGCCGTGTCGCTATGGGATGCGCCACGTACCTGAGGTTCGCGGCGCATTCCACCACCCCGGTTTACCCTTGGGAACTCGCCGGGAAGCTCAGGACCCCCGCCCCGGTTCCGGTGGAGATAGGGCCGGAGGAAACCACGGCGCGCCGCTTGGTACCCCCACGCGTACCGTTAGCCGCTTCACTCGATCCGGTGTGGATAGAGGACGACGGCGACACCGTCTTTGCGTGGGCACTAGTCGAAGCGGCCGCGTGCGCGGGGCTCACCACGCCGGAGGAGATAACCATGCCGGTTTTACGCGCGGTGCCCGTGCTTGCGGTGCCGGTTCCGTTAGTTGCGGTACCAGATGTAGTACGTGCGCCGCCCGTGACAGCCGCATCCTTAGCGGTAGCGCTCGAGGTATCCGCGGTGGCTGCCGCGCTGCGCGAGGTACGACGACGCCGCGTAGCCGGCTGCTTCTCGGACTTGTCCTGTTTATCTGGCTTCTCCGAGTTTTCAGATTTCTCCGACTTTTCCGGCTTCTCCCGCTTCGCGGATTTCCGTGATTCGGCGGGTTTGTCGGTTTTCTCCTGGTTGTCCGCCTTCTCCTGGCTATCTTTCTGCTGCGCATCAGCATGCCCGGCAGCGGCGATGGAATTCATCATCTGCACGGCCGCCTCGCGCTGCGGCGCGGTGGCTTCCCGCCGCGCCTTGCGCTTGCGGGGTGCGTGAGGTTCTTCGTTTTCCTCCACCGGGTGATCATGAATAATATAGCCGCGCCCTTCGCAGGCCTCACAAACGGTCGAGAAGGCCTCCACGAGGCCCTGCCCCACGCGCTTGCGGGTCATCTGCACCAAGCCCAGGGAGGTCACTTCCGCCACCTGGTGGCGGGTGCGATCCCGCCCGAGGCACTCGATGAGCCGGCGCAGCACCAGATCACGGTTGGATTCCAGGACCATATCAATAAAGTCAATGACCACAATCCCGCCGATATCGCGCAGCCGCAATTGCCGCACGATTTCCTCGGCCGCTTCCAGATTATTGCGGGTGACAGTTTCTTCCAGCGAGCCGCCCGATCCGGTGAATTTCCCGGTGTTCACATCCACAACCGTCATGGCTTCGGTGCGGTCAATAACCAGGGTTCCACCCGAGGGCAGCCACACCTTGCGATCAAAAGCCTTAGCCAGCTGCTCTTCCACCCGGTAAGCCTCGAAAATATCGCGAGAATCATCCCAGCGGCTCACCCGATCCATGAGTTCGGGAGACAGCTCTTCCACATAGGTGGAGATCGTTTCCCAGGCATCCTCACCCCGCACACGCAAGGAATCAAAATCTTCGTTGAAGATATCGCGTACAACCCGCACGGCCAGTTCCGGTTCGCTCTTGAGCACCTGCGGGGCGGTTTTCGCCGCCTTGGCCTTGCGCTGAATTTCCTTCCAGCTCTTCGTCAGGCGATCCACGTCATTCTGGAGCTGTTCCGCGCTCGCCCCTTCGGCGGCGGTACGCACAATAACGCCGTGATCTTCCGGCACAATTTCTTTAAGGAGCTTCTTGAGCCGCGAGCGTTCCGAATCGGGAAGCTTACGCGAAATACCGGTCATATCCCCACCGGGAACAAGAACAAGATGCCGCCCGGCCAGGGTAACCTGGCTGGTCAGGCGCGCGCCCTTATGACCAATAGGATCCTTGGTGACCTGCACCAGCACGGTATCCCCGGATTTCAGGGCCTGCTCAATGCGGCGATTCTTCCCGGTAACCCCGGCGGCTTTCCAATCAACTTCCCCGGCGTACAGGACCGCATTGCGCCCCTTACCGATATCCACGAAAGCGGCTTCCATTGAGGGCAGCACATTTTGCACCCGCCCCAGGTACACATTGCCGACCATGGAAATTTGGGTATGCCGCGCCACGTAATGCTCGACGAGCACATCATCTTCGAGCACCGCGATCTGGTTGAGCCCATCACGTTCACGCACGATCATGTCACGCTTGACCGATTCGCGCCGCGCCAGGTATTCCACTTCCGTAATGGAACCGCGCCGGCGCGCTGAACCCTCGCGGTTTTCGCGGCGCCGGGCCCGCTTGGCGGCCAGGCGAGTGGAGCCCCGGGGCGCTGCCACTTCATCATCCGAAGAAAGGCTACGACGACGCCTGCGGGTGGGCGCTTCCGAAGCACCTTCCGTTTCTTCGTGCTCGCCTTCTTCAGAGGCGGCGTCGTCGTGCTCCGCACTTCGAGGCGTGCGGGCGGATGAATCATGCTCGCCACGTTCGCGCCGGCGGGTGCGCCGGGAGGAAGAATTATCGCCGGAATCGGAATCTGCACCGCTGGAGGAATCGTCATCAACGAGGTAGGTGACCCGGATGGCGTTGGCGGCGTCGGGTTCCTGGAAGAGTGGAATATCCGTATTAATACGGAAGCGCGGGATGTCCACCGCTTCTTCTTCGGGTACCGGAATAAAAAACGGACTCGCCGCAGCCGCACTCACGGTGCCGTACTCCGACGCGGTGGCTTCTTTCGCCATTCATCTACACTTCCCGACGGGCGCGCACCCCGTATCCCGTGCGGGCCTGTCACCATTGCGGCCAATGCCGCGCAAGCATATCCACGTTCGAGGGCATATCCGGCACTCACAATCTGCCGGCCAGGTTCTTCACTACCTCAAACCACCGGGGCGATACGGTAGCGCCCGGTACACTGATACCGATTCTACATGAGGAGACCTCGACCGGCGCTGGGAGATTCCCGAGATCTCCGCAAAGGCGGCGCCTCAGCGGAACGCGCAATCGCCACCACATGAGGCCGGCCGGGACTTTCGTCCTTATTTTTTGACAGGTGTCGCTAACCTGTGTGCCAGATGGCACATGAGCACCGCGCCGGACAAAAGTCCCTCGTGTTCGATACCTCTTATTGCCACTGCGGTGAGTAGGATCGAGGGTGAAAAATTGATCGCGCTGCTACGGGACCACCGCAGCGCTCCACGCGCGATCACACGTGTTACACATCGGAAAGGTGAAAAGGTGGATCCGATCACCCTTGCGCGATGGCAGTTCGGTATTACAACCGTCTACCACTGGCTTCAGGTGCCCCTGACCATTGGCCTGTCTGTCATCGTTGCGTATATGCAAACTAAGGCCCGCAAAACGGGCGATCCGAAGTGGCAGCGGATTACCGATTTCTTCGGCAAGATCCTGCTCATCAACTTCGCGCTCGGCGTTGCCACCGGTATCGTGCAGGAATTCCAGTTCGGTTTGAACTGGTCGGAGTACTCGCGTTTCGTCGGTGACATCTTCGGCGCCCCGCTCGCTTTCGAGGCTCTCCTGGCGTTCTTCCTGGAGTCCACGTTCCTCGGATTGTGGATCTTCGGCAAGGGCCGCCTCTCCCCCAAGATGCACAACCTGACCATCTGGCTTTTCTCCATGGGTACCGTGATCTCCGCGGCCTGGATTTTGGCCGCGAACTCCTTCATGCAGGATCCGCACGGCGCGGTCTTCAACCCGGAAACCGGGCGCGCTGAGCTGGACGGCATGGCGGGCTTCCTCGGGCTGTTCGCCAATACCACCTGGGTACTCACCTTCCTCCACACCATGGGCGCCGCCTTCACACTGGCCGGCGTTGTGGTGGCCGGCTTCGCCTTCTGGTGGATGGCCCGCTCTATTCGCCTCTCCGGCAATGAAGTTGAGGCACGCGAATACTGGAAGCCCACCGCCAAGCTCGGCCTCAAGGTCACCCTGGTTGCCGCGATTATCGCCGCGCTCTCCGGCCACTACATGGGCCAGCACCTCGGCGTGATCCAGCCACCCAAGGCCGCGGCCATGATGGGCGTGTGCCAGGGTGAAGAAAACGCCAAGCTGTCCCTCGTGATGTGGGGCAATAGCTGCGAGGACGCCACCTCCATTTACGTGCCGATTCCCGGTCTGGAATCCTTCATGATGACCAACCACTGGTCCGGCCCCGAATCGCGGCTGGAATCCATTAGCGAAGCTAATGAGCGGGTGCGGGATCGCATCCACCAGATGGAAAACGTCAATGCGGAACTCGTGGAGAAATTCGATACCGCGTTCGAAAATCAGCAGGTCACCCCGAATGTTCTGGCCTCCTACTACTCCTTCCGCGTGATGGTCGGAGTTGGATTGCTGGACATCCTCATCGCGGCCCTCGGGTTGTGGGTGCTGCGCGGTGATCGGATCATGCGTTCGGAAAGCTGGGGTAAGTTCTGGCTGTGGATGATTCCGCTGCAATTCGTGGCGAACTCCGCGGGCTGGATCCTGACCGAAATTGGCCGCCAGCCGTGGATCGTGTACCCGACTCAAATCGACGGCGTGCTTCTTATGACGGATCTGGGTGTTTCCCATTCCGTCAACGGTGGCAGCGTGGCCTTCTCGCTAACGATCTTCACGGTGCTCTACTCGGCACTGGGCGTGGTGTGGGTGTGGCTCCTGGGCCGCTACCTGCGCGAGGGTATCAATACCCACAAGAAGGTCGTCGAATACGATGCGAAATCTACCCCGAATTTCGTTTACTAGGAGGACCTCATGGAACAAACATTTTTGATGACACTGTGGTTCATCCTCGTAGCGGTCCTGTGGATTGGTTTCCTCGCTCTGGAGGGCTTCGGCTACGGCGTGGGGATGTTCCTCAAGACCTTTGCGCGTAATGAACGTGAACGCCGCGCGATGATCAACTCGATTGGCCCCCACTGGGATGGCAACGAAGTGTGGCTGCTCACCGCCGGTGGCGCTACTTTCGCGGCGTTCCCGGAATGGTACGCCACCATGTTCTCGGGCATGTACATCGCCCTTGTCCTCGTGCTCGTCTGCCTCATTATCCGGATCTGCGCCCTGGAATGGCGCAAGATGATCCGCACCGAGCGCTGGCGTAACACCTGGGACACCCTGCATTGCATCGTCTCGTGGATCGTCTCGATCCTCTTCGGGGTGGCTTTCGCTAACCTCGTGGCCGGGATGAAAATCGAAGTGGGCAACTACTCCTCCGGTGAGTTCGTGGCCGTGGCACCCGATGCGGTGACCTGGGAAGCCCTCGCGGATAACCACCACTACCTGACCGGCGGGTTCTTCTCGCTGCTCACTCCCTTCACCATCCTGGGCGGGCTCGTGACCCTCTCGCTCTTCTTCAGCCACGGCGCGCTGTGGCTCTCGATTAAGACGGCTGGTGAACTCCAGTTGCGCTCCATTAACCTGGCGAAGCGCACCACCGTGATCTCCACGGCCATCACCGCGGTCTGGGCGCTGTGGGCCTACTTTGTGTACAGCTCGCAGGTGCTGGCGATTATCCCGCTGGCTATCTGCGCGCTGCTCCTCATTGCCACTGTGGTAGCCACCTGGGCCAACCGCGAAATTCTGGCCTTCGGGCTGCACTTCGCGGCGATTGCCGGGGCGGTATCCACCATCTTCGCGATGATGGTTCCCTACGTCATGAAGTCGTCGATCAACGAGGCCTACTCCCTCACGATCGCGCAGGCTTCGGCCACCGCGCCAACGCAAACCATCATGACCATTGCGGCACTCATCTTCGTTCCGATCGTCCTCGGTTACACGGTGTGGGCATACTCCGTGTTCCGCAAGCGCATTGACGCTGGCCAAATCCCCGAGGAACCCGTGGGATTGGAACCGAAGAAGATCCGCGAGTTCGAGGTTCGCTAAGTAGCACGTGAGATCGGGAGGCCGCGCGCACGCACCGTGCGCGCGGCCTCCCCTCATAAACCCGCACCTTCAAAAACTCGCTCTTAAACCGCCGTAGCGGCCTCGCGAATTCGCGTGGCCGCCGGGTAAGCAATACCGGGCGGGCTACGATAAAGCAGAGTGCAAGGAGAAGAATGAAGCCCGTTGATGCTCGACTCATGAAATTTGCGCCCACGGCGCGCCGCTACGTCGCCTTACTCGGCGGCGTTGGTTTTCTCGAAACAGCGCTCGTGCTCGCGCAATGCTTCTTTATTGCCGCTTCGGTCGCCCCGGTGGCAGACGGCGATCTCACCTTCCGTGATATTGGCTGGCCCGTGTTCGGGGTCGCTGCGGCTTTCACCGCGCGCAGCCTTCTCATCTATATCCGCGAATCCTACGGCCACCGCGCCGCGCTGCGCACCATCGCCAATCTGCGCGCCCGGGTACTACGCCGCGCCGGTGATCTGGGCGACCGCTGGCTCGCCGCGGGAAACACCTCCACCACCGTCACCCTGGTGACCTCCGGGCTGGACGACTTGGAACCCTATTTCGTCAAATTCCTCCCCCAGCTCATCCTCACCTGCACGGTCACCCCCTTCGCGCTCGTCGTTATTCTTTTCCTCGATTGGGTGAGCGCTATCGCCATCGTGGCCTGCATCCCTCTCATCCCGATTTTCATGATCCTCATCGGGCGCATGACCCAGGCATTCTCCAATGAGCGCCTCGCCTCCATGCAGCGCCTCGGCCAGCAGCTCCTTGACCTCCTGGGCGGCCTTTCCACCCTCAAGGCGCTCGGGCGTGAAGAAGGCCCGGCCCGGCGCGTCAAGCACCTCGGGGATGATTACGCGAAGAAAACGCTCCAGACTCTCTATATAGCTTTCCTTTCCGGCGCCGTTCTGGAATTCCTCGCCACCCTCTCCACCGCCCTCGTTGCGGTGGAGGTAGGCCTGCGCATGGTGGCCGGAAACGTCTCCCTTTTCACCGGCCTGACGATTATTATGCTCACGCCGGAAGTCTTTAAACCGCTGCGGGAAGTGGGCACCCAATTCCACGCCTCCTCCAACGGGGTGGCCGCTTCCGCCCAGGTCTTTGACCTACTCGAACAGCCCCTGCCCGTGGAAGACGGCACGCTCGACTGCCCCGATCTGGCCACCTCCCCCATCACCATCTCCGACCTTTCGGTGCTCGCCCCGGGCCGCGATACCATCGCTCCCTCGCACCTGAATGCCCAGATCCTTCCCGGGCACGTCACGGCTTTGCGCGGGGCTTCCGGTTCCGGAAAAACGACGACGGCGAATGTGCTCCTCCGCTTCATTACCCCCGATAGCGGAACCGTTCATATCGGCACCACCCCGCTCGCAGACATCCGCCGAGAAAGCCTGTGGGCGCAGGTTTCTTGGGTATCGCAACGTCCGGTGATCGTACCGGGAACCGTGGCGGAAAATATCGGGGTAACGCCGGGCCCGGCCCTGGAGCGCGCCGCCGCCCTCGCCGGCTTTGATGAGGTCATCGCCGAGCTTCCCGAAGGCTGGAATACCTTCATTGGGCAGGGCGGGGTGGGTCTTTCCGTGGGCCAGCGCCAACGCCTCGCCCTCACCCGCGCCCTGGTATCCGAGCGCCCGCTGGTGCTCCTCGATGAACCTTCCGCCCACCTGGATGCCCGTAGCGAAAAGCGCGTCGTCGAATCTGTTGCGCATCTACGCGCGCAGGGCCGCACCGTTATTGTGATCGCGCACCGCACCGCGCTTCTCGATCTTGCCGACGCGGTTATTGATGTTGTATCGACGACGGCGCAACCGGCCACCGTACCAACGAAAAACGCCACCGCATCCACTAACTCCCAGACAACCGAGGTGACCAAGTGAGTACTTTCCCTCAAGACGAACGCCGCGCTCTCATCCGTGCCCTGCGTTTGCTGCGCGTGGATAAGGGCGGATTCTGGGGCTCCGTTGCGGCGGGTGCCGCCGGGCTGAGCAGTTCAGTGGCCCTGGCTGCCGTTTCTGCCTGGCTTATTACCCGCGCGTCCCAAATGCCTCCGGTTCTTGCCCTCGGGGTGGCCACCACCTCGGTGCGTTTCTTCGGGGTGTCCAAGGCGTTGCTGCGCTATGTTAATCGGATTTTCTCGCACCGGGTCACCCTCTACGGGATGTCCAATCTGCGTACTGCCGTGTACGCGACGCTGGCCGATTCCCCCACCGACGTCGTCACTTCGGTGCGGCGCGGTGACCTGCTCGCCCGTACCGGCCGGGATGTCGATTCCGTTGGCGACGTCGTCGTCAAAGCGGTGCAACCGGGCGCGGTTGCCGGGATAGTCTGCCTGGTCTCCTGCCTGATCGTGGGGATTCTGTGCCCGCCCATCGGTCTGCTGCTGGCCGGCTGCCTCCTGATTTCCGGTATTCTCGCGCCCTACCTGGCCATGCGCGGCGGGCGTATCGCCGAAGAAGCGCAGGTGCGTGACGAAACCGAGATCTCCGCTACCGCGCTGACCATGCTGGATTCCGCCGCGGAGCTGCGGGTAGCCGGGCGGGTGGGCGCCATGGAGGACGTGCAGGAAGCCACCGAACAGCGGATCTTCCGCCACCGCGATGCCGCGGCCCGCCCCCAGGCCCTCGCTATCGCCCTCGATACCCTCGCCATGGGGATTGCCGTGGTGAGTGCGATTCTTATCGGGAGCCGCGCCCTGGATGCCGGCACCCTCTCCGCCACCGCGCTGGCGGTCTGCGTGCTCACCCCGCTCGCCGCTTTCGAAGCCACCCAGGGCCTCGGGGAAGCAGCTATCCAGCTGGTGCGTTCCGCCAAAGCCGCCCAGCGGATCCTCGAGCTCCTCGACCGCGCCCAGCGCAGTGAGGAACCGGAAGCCCCGGCCCCGGTTGCGGAACGTGGCCTGCATGCCACCGACCTTATTATCGGCTGGCCAGGCGGCCCGGATGTGGCCGGGCCTTTCGAGCTGCACGTGGAACGCGGTTCCTCCATCGCCATCGTGGGGCATTCCGGAATCGGGAAATCGACCCTGCTCTACACCCTGGCGGGAATGCTGCGCCCGCACGCCGGCTCGGTGCGCCTGGACGGGCATGAAGTTTCCACCCTGGATCGGCGCACTGTATCCCACACCCTCACCCTCACGGCGGAAGACGCCCACGTTTTCGAAACAACCGTGCTGGAAAACCTGCGGGTGGCCCGCCCTTCGGTTACGGAAAGAGAAGCGGTGGAGCTGCTGGTGCGGGCGGGCCTGGGCACCTGGCTCACCCAGCTTCCGCGCGGGGTACACACCCTGCTGGGAGAGGACGCCGCCACGATTTCCGGTGGAGAACGACGGCGCCTGCTCCTTGCCCGCGCACTGGCCTCCGACGCGGAGTTCTTGCTCCTGGATGAGCCCGGTGAGCACCTTGACCCGGAAACCGCCGATGAGCTTATCCGCGATTTGCTCCGGGCCGGTAAGAATAGCTCCGACCCGCGTACTATTATCTTGGTGACGCACCGGCTCACGCCCCTCGATGCGGCCGACGAGGTTATTGTGATAACCCGTGATGAGGGCGGTATCGCCCACGTGAGCGCGCGCGGCACCCACGAGGAGCTCACCGAAAGGCTCGCCTCATACGCATGGGCGGCGAAACAGGAATAAGGATGCTGGATACCACAACGGTTATTTTCAATGCGCTGGCCTTGACCGCGCGCCTGGATCGCACCCAGGTGCTCGAAAATCTGGCCGGCGCCGGATTGAAACTAACCGGGGCATCCAGCGCCGCCGTTCTCATATTCAATTCGGCGGAAAAGGTGACGAGCATTGTCACCCTGGGCCAGCCGCTGCCCGCGGCTGCCAGCCTCACCCCCACCAGCCTGGATCGGGACCTGACCAGCTTGGGCGATGAGGATACCGTGATGTGGGATCGCGCCGAGGCGGTGAGCGCCGTCCACGATGAGAGCGGCATCATCCCGGAACCCGCCGCTGGCAGCACTCCGCTCAGCGCCGCCGGCCACCAGGACGGCATCTACGGCCCGGGTATCACGAATTTCCTCACCTCCCGCCTCATGACCGGGAACCGGGTGCTCGCCCGGGTGATCTTCTTTAACAAGCCCGGGGCTTTTAGCGAATCAGATATTAACCTCATTGCGCTCTTGGCGCGCGCGGCCACCATCGCCGTCGAAAATGCGCGCCTGTACGAGGAATCGAACTCCCGTGCGCAGTGGCTTTCTGCCTCACGGCGCATCACTATCGCGCTGCTGCAAGGAAGCGACGAAGAAGAAGCCCTCCAGCTCATCGCCACGGAAATGCGGCGGGTAGCGGATGCCGATCTGGCCCTCATTATTCTGCCTTCGGTAGCCGATACCTGGGCCTGCGAATTCGTGGCGGGGGAAGCCGGGCAGGACCTGGTGGGAACCACCTTCGGGCGGGATTCCCGGGCGCGGGCCGTAGCCCAAAGCGGGCTCGGGCGCATTATCGATACGAGCACCGCGGCTCCCTCCCCCGATAATCCCCTCGACCGTTTCGGCCCGCTTCTCTACGCGCCGATGGCCGGCGGGGATACCGCACGCGGCGTTATTATCCTGGCCCGGCTGCGCGGGCGCGCCGAATTCGACATGGTTGATTTGACGATGGCGGAAAGCGTGGCCAACCAAGCCGCCCTCGCCCTGGAACTGGCCGATGCCCGCTATGTGCAAGCCCAATCGGCCCAGCTGGAAGAACGCTCCCGCATTTCGCGCGATCTGCACGATTTCGCGATCCAGCAGTTGTTTGCTTCCGGGATGCGCCTATCCGCGCTGCGTGACGATTTGGCAACCGAGGATGCGGTGGCCGATAACGTGCTCGATTCCCTCGATAACGCCATCGAGTCGATTGACGAATCCGTGGCGCAGATCCGCCAGATTATTTACTCGCTGCGCGGCCCGGATACGTCCGTCCCAGTAGTTTCACGCCTGCGCCGCGAGGTCAGCTCCGTCACGGCGCAGCTCGGTTTCACCCCGAGCCTGCGGATTACCGTGCGCGGCGAAGATATTGATAGCGGCACGCACACCGAAATCGATGATGCTATCGGTTCGGATATTAGCGACGACGTTATCGCGGTGGTGCGCGAATGCCTCTCCAATGCGGTGCGCCACGCCCACGCCCATTCCATCACCGTGACCGTCACCGTCACCGACCGTGATATTAGCGTGGAAGTTGCCGATGACGGCGTGGGCATTGGCGAATTGAGCCGGCGTTCGGGGCTGTCTAATCTGGCCGCCCGGGCCCGGCGCCACCACGGCACTTTCTCCATCGCTCCGGGAAGCGAACGCGGTACCGTGGTGCGCTGGCGGGCCCTTATTGACGGATAAATGCCCGTTTAGATGATAGCGACAGGCGCAAGCACCTAAGCGGGCACTATGGCTGCCGGCTCAACCGGGTGACTGCACAGCCGCTCCGCCACAACAAGCGTTCTTACTGGTTACGCCAACCGGTGGCACGCTGGCCGGCAACCCACGCGGCCACCTGGGTGCGCCGCTGCAGTCCCATCTTGGACAGCAGCGAGGTGATGTGGTTCTTCACTGTCTTTTCTGCCACCCCGAGCTGCTCGCCGATTTCCCGGTTGGATAGCCCATCCCCGATTAGCTCAAGAACATTGCGTTCCGAGGGGGTGAGATCCGCGGTGGGGTCGTCATGATCGGCGCGCCGGCGCGAGACCGTGCGCTCATCGAGCAGAACGCGCCCTTCGGCCACGGCCTTGATATTGTCCGAGATTTCCGCCCCGCGCACCGACTTCAAGAGGTACGCTTTCGCGCCGGCGTTGAGGGATTCGGAGAGGGCGTCGTCGTCATCAAAAGAGGTGAGGACGATGCACTTGGTATCCGGGCTGACCTCCTGGAATTGATTAATAATGTCAATTCCGGTGCCGTCCGGGAGGCGCAGATCCACCAGCGCCACATCGGGGAGTACCAGGCCGCCGCGCCGCACCGCTTCTTCTACGCATCCGGCTTCAGCGACCACCTCGA
The DNA here is from genome assembly GCF_051264595.1 of Actinotignum urematis. Taxonomy (NCBI): domain Bacteria; kingdom Bacillati; phylum Actinomycetota; class Actinomycetes; order Actinomycetales; family Actinomycetaceae; genus Actinotignum; species Actinotignum urematis. The sequence goes on from NZ_JBOZBG010000008.1 coordinate 69,697, forward strand.
GGCCCTCCGAACGGTCAACCACCTCAATGATTCCCCGCCGTACCACTTCATGATCATCAATAATCATGACGCGAATATTTTGTGCCACGCGCCGGCCCTCCTTTGTGCATCACCATCATCGGTCAATAATCCGCCCTTATTCTACCCAATCGGAGCGACTTGACATACCGGGCACAGCGTGGTGGAACGGCCCCCGAGGGTAATTTTCTGCAAGGGGGCACCGCAGCGCGCGCAGGGCTGCCCGGCCCGCCCGTAGGCCTGCAAAGACCGCTCAAAATAGCCGCTCTCCCCATTGACATGCACATATAGCTGATCAAACGACGTTCCGCCGGCAGCCAGCGCGGCCTCGAGTACCTCCCGCCCGGCATTGAGCAGTGCCTGCGCCGCAGCCGCGGGGAGCGCCGTCGCCTCCGGGTGGATGCGCGCCCGGTAGAGCATTTCATCGGCGTAAATATTGCCGATCCCGGAAACAATCTCCTGGTCGAGGAGCACCCGTTTAAGCGCGCGCCGCGTGGTGCCGAGAATGTCGAGTAGCGCGCTTTCGTCCAAATAAGGGTCGAGCAGGTCGCGGGCAATATGCGCCACGGGCGCGGGTACGACGGCGCGCTTGGATCCCGCCCCGCCCGGCTGGCCATCAGCGGTGGCCTGGAAAGTGACCGGCGCCAGGTAGCCGAAAGTGCGCTGGTCCACGAAGTCAAGGAGCAGACCGTTATCGAGCTCGAAGCGGGCCCGCAGGTGGCGGCGCTGCCCGGCAGTGCTTTCTTCCTCGCCCGGCTCATCCACCCGGAACTGCCCGGACATACCCAGGTGGGCAAGGAGCGCCAGGTCCTCTCCCATATCGCACCACAGGAATTTTCCGCGCCGCACCACCGCTCGCACAGTGCGACCCACCACCGGGGCCAGGCCCTGCGGGGCACGGCGGATCACGCGGGTTCCGAAAGCACGGGCACCAAGAATGCGCCGGCCGACCAGGTGCTCGGCCAGCCCGCGCCGAATGGATTCAACTTCGGGAAGTTCGGGCACGCCTACCTACTAGGATTCCGCGCCGGCAGTGCCGTCGGTGGCGGATGCACCCGTGCCGGGAGCTGCGTCGTCGTTCTTATCCTCAGCCACCGGCTGTACTTCGCCTTTCTCGATCAGATCGGCGAGAATCCGGTAGGAGGCTTCCGCGGCGGCGTGGCGCGCGTTCTTTTGCGAGGTGCCTTCGCCGCTGCCCCATGCGCGCCCGGCCATCGACGCAACGGCCGTGAAAACGCGGGCGTGGTCCGGGCCGGTGGAGCTGAGTTCGAACTCCATGGTGCCGTCCCAACCCAGGCCGTGCGCGAGCTCTTCGAAACTCGTTTGCCAATCGAGGTTCGGGCCCAGCACGGAGGCGTCTTTGATCTTGGAATCGAGGAGTCGATCCACGATTTCGCGGGTGGGTTCCATCCCGTGTTCCAGGTAGGTGGCGGCGATCAGCGCTTCCACGGTATCGGAAAGGATGGAGTCCTTATTGCGCCCGCCGGAGCGGTCTTCCCCGCGGCCCAGGCGCAGGGAATCGCCCAGGTTGATACGCCGCGCCACATCGGCGAGTGCCTTTTCGGACACCGCGTAGGTTTTCATCTGGGACATATCACCTTCGGAAGCGTCCGGGTATTCCCGAAAAACTTTCTCCGCGATAATGAGACCCAAAATGGAGTCACCCAGGAATTCCAGGCGTTCGTTATGGGGTTCGTCGTGTTCGAAAGCGAAGCTGCGATGCGTGAGGGCGCGGCGCAGCAGCGGCCGGGGCAGGTCAATTCCCCACTGTTCCACTAATTCGCGATAGGCCATACGTACTCCGCTTACTCCTGTGCTCGCAGCTGGGCTTCCAGCGCGTCCAGGGCATCCGAGCGCCGCGGCGGGGCCTCATGGTGGTGCCCTTCGGGCAGGTCTTCCAGGCGTTCCCCGCAGCCGGCGCACAGGCCCTGGCAGGTGGGCGAACACAGCGGCTGGAAGGGCAGGTTGAGCACGATGGCATCGCGCAGTACCGGTTCCAGGTCCACGTGGTCATCCTCAATAACCGGGTGTTCTTCGGCGTCCTCATCCCCTTCGGCGATGAGTTCGGCGCGCCGCTGCGGGTAGTAGGCCAGGTCGGATACGTCCTGGGTGCGTTCTTCGTGAATATCACGCAGGCAGCGCGAGCACTGGCCCGCAACCGTGAAATGCACCTGCCCGCCGATGTACACGCCTTCGGAAACCGAGGTGAGGCTGAGGTCTACATCCAGCTCGGATCCGGTGGGGACGGTCATGAGCTCGATACCCAGATCCGCGGGGGCGGCAAAAGTTTCCCGCACCGGCATGAGGGAGCCGTCGCTACGCGGTAAATCGTGCAGCGACACAACAAAAGGACTGCGAAGGTCCACTATTCCTCCTCGGAATGATCAAAAACAGCGTCGGTGGTTTCTTGGCGGCTGGCGAGAACTTCCCGGCCCGCGTAAATCTGGGCGAGGGCCGCATCCATTTTTTCGTGCGCGGCCCGCACGGCTTCTTCCAGCGCGGCGGCCACCCCGTTTACCTGGCCTTCCAAGGTGGCGAGGGTGGAATCGGAGTAGTGGTTGGCGCCGTCGCGCAGCCGTTCGGCCTTCTGCTTGGCCTCATCCTCAATCCGGGCGGCGGTGGAGCGCGCCGCGATGGTGATGGCGTCATTGGAGACGAGCCGGCTAGCCTGGGCGCGCGCTTCGGCCACAATATTTTCCGCATCCTGGCGGGCCGAGGCAATAATACTGGCGGCTTCCTGGCGGCCGGATGCGCGCACCGAATCGATATCGGCCAGCACGTCATCGGCACGAAGCACCTGGTCGGGCACCGCATCGCGGGCGAGCTGGAGCAGGTCACGCACCTCGGATTGGTTGATCATCACCGAGGCGGACATGGGGATGGACCGGGCGTTATCCACCAGGGCGAGGAGCTCATCGAGGATCTCCACCACCGATTCCCCGCGCGTATCCTGAGTCATTGCATCTCCTCTTCCAAAGCCCGCGCCACCCGCGCGGGAACGAAACTCCGCACGTCACCTTTGTGCCGTGCCACATCTTTGACCAGCGAGGAGGCAATATGGCCTTTCGCCGGGTCCCCCACCAGGAACACCGTTTCGATGCCCGATATTTCCCGGTTCATGAGCGCCATGGGGTATTCCGCATCCAGATCCACCGCGGAACGCAGCCCCTTGACGATGGCGTCCGCCCGGATATCGCGGCAAAAATCCACCAGCAGCCCGCCGAAATCCTCCACCCGCACATTGGCCATGTGGCGCACTTCTTCGCGAATGAACTCCACGCGTTGCCGCGGCGAAAAAAGCGGATTTTTCGAAGAGTTATGCGCGACCAGAATAACAACCTCGTCAAAGAGGGAAGCGGCGCGGGCAAAAACGTCGAGATGTCCGAAAGTGACGGGATCGAAGGATCCGGGGCAGACTGCAAGCGTCATAGTTATAGCCTAATCTTTCCTGAGGCGCTCGGCCTAGTCGACGCGCGATTATTGCGCGCTCTCGGCCGACGCGGGGCGCTCGCTCGCCGCCGCGGTTGCGCCGGGCGTTGCCGTTTCTCCGCCTTCCGTGCCCGCGCTGCGCTGCGCCGTCCACAGCGTCGCGGTCCCGTAACGGCGCGAATCATCGAGTTCCCACCCCTCCGGCCAGCTCGGTTCCGGTGAGGAGCTATCGCGTTCCACTACGACGACGGCGTCCGCGGCTACATGCGGGGCCAGGCCTTCGAGCACTTTCGTGATCTGTGCTTCTGTATAACGGTAGGGCGGATCCACGAAAACGGCATCGAAACGATAATTCGGTTCCTGGGAAAGATACTTTTCCGCTTTCATCCGTACCACGGTCACATCGAGGTGGGCGCGGGCAGCATTGTCACGAATAATGCTGACGGCCGGCCCTTCCGATTCAACCAGCACGACGGCGCGTGCCCCGCGGCTTTTCGCTTCCAAACCCAAGGCACCCGAGCCAGCAAAAAGATCCAGGACTTCCCCATCCGCAATAAAGCCGCGATGGTCGAGCCGGGAAAATACCGCTTCGCGGGCTTTTTCCGAGGTGGGGCGGGTTCCCGAACTCGGCACCCGCAAAATATGCCCCTTGGCGGTTCCGGCAACAATACGTGTCATTGCTTATCCCCTTTCCAGGTAGGTGGCTCGCTCGGTATCCAATGCGTCCGCGGCCCGCTCCAGCTCCGCCGGCAGCGCGCCGCGTTCCACGAGGTCCGTGGCGGCGGCGCGCGCGGTAGCGATAATATCAGCGTCGCGCACCGCGGAGAGGAAACGCAGGTGGGAGGTGGTTCCCGCCTGCCGGGTCCCCAGCACATCACCTTCGGAGCGCAGCTCCACATCTTTTTCAGCCAGCGCGAAACCGTCCGTGGTGGCGGCGAAAGCCGCGAGGCGTTCGGCCGCCAGGCTTCCTTCCGGGGCGCCGCTCACCGCCAGGCACAGCCCGGCTTTGCTCCCGCGCCCGATGCGCCCGCGCAGCTGGTGCAGCTGGGACAGCCCGAAACGTTCGGCGTTCATAATGATCATCATGGTGGCCTGCGGCACATCCACCCCCACTTCGATAACGGTGGTGGAAACGAGCACCGGGACCCGCCCGGCCGCGAAATCCGCCATGGCGGCGTCTTTTTCCGCGGCGCTCAGCCGCCCGTGCATCTCCCCCACCGCGATTCCCTCGAATTGGGGCAGGGCGCGCAGGCGTTCGGCCAGTTCAGTGACGGTGGCCAACGTACTTTCGCTGCCCGGGTCCTCCGCGGGGGTGGCTGCGTCGTCGTTCTCACTAATACGGGGAGCGAGCACGTACACGCGCCCGCCGCCCGCAATTTCTTCCCGGGCGCGCCACCACATGCGCGCGATCCAGTTCGCGCGGTTTTCCGGAACGACGACGGTGCTCACCCCGGCGCGCCCGCCGGGCAGTTCACGCAAGGTGGAGACGGCCATATCTCCGAAAACGGTCATGGCGACGGTGCGCGGGATGGGGGTGGCGGTCATGACGAGGGTGTGGACGCCGCGCGCGAGGATATCGCGTTGGTCCACCCCGAAGCGGTGCTGTTCGTCCACGACCGCCAGGCCGAGGAAGGGAATCTGGACGGTCTCGGAAAGCAGCGCGTGGGTGCCGATAATAATGCCGGCTTCTCCCGAGGCGATACGGGCCAGGGTGGCGCGGCGCTCGCTGGCGGTGAGCGATCCGGTGAGGAGTTCCACCCGGGTGGAGCATTCGGCGGCCCCCAGCATCCCGCCCGCGGCCAGGTCCCCGAGCAGTTCGCGCACGCTGCGGGCGTGTTGGGCGGCCAGCACTTCGGTGGGCGCCAGGAGGGCGGCCTGGCCTCCGCCATCGACCACCTGGAGCATGGCGCGCAGGGCCACCACGGTTTTCCCGCTTCCCACATCGCCTTGGAGCAGGCGCTGCATCGGGGTGGTGGCGGCAAGGTCCGAGGCGATTTCCTCCCCCACCGCGCGCTGCCCGGCGGTGAGCTCGAATGGCAAGCGGGCGTCGAAAGCATCCAGAAATCCACCGCTTTGCGGCGGGTAGGCGGTGGTGGGATGCGCGGCGCGGGCGGCGCGGCGCCGGGCGAGGACGGTGTGAAGCATCAGGGCTTCTTCGTGGCGGAAGGGTAGCTGGGCGAGCGCGGCGGTGATGGGTTCCTCGGGGCGATGGGCCCGGCGCAGCGCCTCGAGCCGGGTGGGCAGGCCATGAGCGCGCCGGTAGCCGGCGGGAAGCAGATCGGGAACATCCGCGCTGGTCAGCCCGGTGAGAACGGTGCTGACCGCCCGCTCGATTTTCCAGGAGGGTAGCGCGGCGCTGGCATGGTAGATGGGGATGGGGCGGCGCAGGCGCTCCACGTCCACGCTGCCCTCGTCTTCTACCAGGTCGTAATCCGGGTGGGTGAGTTGCAGGGTGCCACGGTAGGAACTCACCGTGCCCGAAAATGTGGCGACCGTGCCGGGTTGCAGGCGCCGTTCGTGGTAGGCCAAAACTCGCTGCGACTTCGCGAAAAAGGTGAGGCTGAGTTCGCGGGCGCCGTCGGTCATAAGAACGGAGAGGATGAAGCCGCGCCGCGCGCGCATGGGCCGCAATTCCGCGCCCACCACCCGGCCGATCACGGTGACGTCCTCGCCTTCGCGCACCTGCTCGATGGGGAGGAGTTCGCCGCGGCGCGCGTAACGGAAGGGCAGGTGATAGAGCAGTTCACCCACGGTGTGCAGGCCGAGCCGCGCGAACGAGGTGGCGCTGCGTTTGCCCAGGGCGCGCTCAAGGGGCACGCTGAGCGCGGTCCACCCGTCCGATACCACGGCCGGGGTGCCGCCTCGCGTCTGTGCCGCCGCCTGCGCGCTGTCCATACTCTTCAGATTAACACCCGCGTTATATTTTCCCTAACGGCACGTTGCCCGCACGGCACGCGGTGGCGCAGCACGTGGTGGTGCGGATCGGAACTCTTATGGTGCGGGCCGGCACCGTGGGGACCATGCATTGTTTGTTACGACGACGCCGCCATTCCCGCCACACGTGCCCTACGCCACGGAGGGAACCTTTGGCAAGTGCTCTCCCGACCGCTATACTAGTGGAGTTGTAATTTTCCTATGCGCTCAGGTGTATCTACCGAACAGCGGCAGGTGCGCGAGCGGATCCATGATCAACCGAAGGAGAACACCGTGGCTTCTGTTTGTGACGTCTGCGGCAAGCACCCGGGCTTCGGGAAGAGCGTCTCGCACTCGCACGTGCGTACTAGCCGCCGCTGGAACCCGAATATTCAGCGTGTTCGCGCGCTTGTGAAGGGCGCCCCCAAGCGCCTCAACGTGTGCACCTCGTGCCTCAAGGCCGGCAAGGTGCAGCGCGCCGCCTAAGTACTGTGGCTTCGCTGAGCTCTGGCTCGCTCTTGTGAGTTAGCTGGGCTCAGCATAGGAAGTGGTCGGAAACATGGATATTGTTTCCGACCACTTCCTTTTTCTTTGGAGAACCGGTACCCCGTAAACCTCTGAGGGGAACATGAATCGGGGGTTAATAGACAAAAAGTGGGTCTAATGACGGCGTGTCGTTAGCTCCCGATCCGGCCTTTACGGATGTTCAGACCG